>NZ_MQTS01000122.1:19293-27301 GCF_020532825.1 Arthrobacter sp. SO3 | reverse complement strand
CCCCGCCCCCGCCCCGGAAATTCTTGAGCCCATCATGCAGGACCTGGAGGCCCTTAACCGCGAAATGAAGGCCGCCGGGGCCTGGCTGTTCGCCGCCGGTCTTCATCCCACCGATACCGCCACGGTGGTGCGCCGGCAGGGCACCGAGGTGCTCATCACGGACGGTCCCTTCGCAGAAGCCAAGGAACATCTCGGCGGGTTCACCGTCATTGAGGCGGAGGACCTCGACGCCGCGCTCGGCTGGGCCGGCAAGCTGGCCCGCGCCACGACGCTCCCCATCGAAGTACGACCGATCCAGCACTAGGCACCACTGGACATGGCCCGCGAAGCAGCGCCCGCCCCTCCGCCGGAAGCGGCCCCTCCGCCGGAAGCGGCCCCGCCGCCGGAACCCACTCTGCCGCAGGCGGCGAAGGCAGAGATCGCCCGGGTCTTCCGGCAGGAATACGGGCGTGCCGTCGCCGTCCTGACCCGCGTGCTGGGAGATATCGACGCCGCCGAGGACGCCGTCCAGGACGCCTTCACCCTCGCCGTCCAGCACTGGCCGTCAGCCGGCACCCCGCCAAGCCCCGCAGGTTGGATCATCACCACTGCCCGGAACCGTGCGGTCGACCGGCTGCGGCGGGAAGCGGGGCGCTCGGACAAACAACTCAAGGCGACACTGCTGCAGGAGGCCCGCTCCCCGGCTCTGCGGACGCCCGAGGCGCAGGTGATCACTGAACTCTCAAGGGAGGGCACCGTGGACGATGACAGGCTGCGGCTGATTTTCACCTGCTGCCACCCGGCCCTGGCCCCCAATATCCAAGTGGCACTGACGCTGCGGCTGCTGGGTGGACTCACGACGGCGGAAATCGCCCACGCTTTCCTGGTGCCGGAAACCACCATGGCCCAGCGCCTTGTCCGGGCCAAAGCGAAAATCCGGGATGCCCGGATTCCGTACCGCGTGCCGCAGGGGGCCGAGCTCCCGGCGCGCCTGCAACCGGTGCTCGCGGTGGTGTACCTGATCTTCAACGAGGGCTACAGTTCCAGCTCCGCTGGGCCCTCCATCCGGGAGGAGCTCTGCCGGGAGGCGATCAGGCTGGGCCGCCTGCTGGCGGCGCTGATGCCGGATGAACCCGAGGTGACAGGCCTGCTCGCCCTGATGCTGCTGACCGAATCACGGCGCGCGGCGCGGACATCCGGCGGCGGCCTGGTGCTGCTGGCGGAGCAGGACCGGCGCCTCTGGGACCGGGCCCTGATCGCTGAAGGCCAGGCCCTGGTCCGGCAATGTCTGCGGCGGAACCAGCCCGGACGGTACCAGCTCCAGGCCGCGATCAACGCCGTCCACAGCGATGCGCCCGACGCCACAGCCACGGAATGGCGGCAGATCGTCCGGCTCTACGACCTGCTCCTCGAGGTCGCGCCCGGTCCGATCGTTGCTCTGAACCGGGCCGTGGCCCTGGCCGAGCTCGAAGGCCCGGAACCCGCGTTGCGCCTCGCGGACGAGCTCGGGCTGGAGGGCTACCACCTGTTCCACGCCGTCCGCGCGGACTTCCTGGCCCGGCTGGGCCGCGGTGACGAGGCCGCGGCAGCGTACAACGCCGCGCTGCACCTGGTTGAAAACGCGGCGGACCGGCAATTTCTGGAGGCCCGCCTGCGTGACGGCCGCACGGGTGACGGCCGCACGGGTGACGGCCGCAGCCCGAACGCGGGGCCGGTCCCGGGGAAGACCCCAGGAGAGGGAGACGCCGTTTAACGACGAAAGCACCGGCCGTCCGCTACGGGAAAATGGGGGAAAACCCGCCGCGGACCACCGGTGCCGGGCAGACATCCGCATGTCTGCCGCATCACTCGCACCCTCAATGAGGTAGTAACTACGTTACGTACCTAGTTTGTGAAGACCCTGACCCCAGGATGTGAGCTGGCTGTGAATCGGGCCGGACTGCAATGATGGGGACATGAGTAAGCGAATCGCATTCCTGGGCTGTGGATCAATGAACGAGGCCATCATGAGCGGTCTGATCGCGGGCGGAACCGACCCGGCGGACATCGTCGCCACGGTCCGCCGCGCCGAACGGGCCGACGAACTCGCCAAACGGCATCACGGCATCACGGCCATCGCCGGCGAGGAAGAGCCGGAGAACAACAAACAGGCGGCCACCGGCGCCGACGTCGTGATCCTGGGCGTTAAACCCGTGGGCATCGCGGACCTGGCCCGGGAGATCGCCGATTCGCTGGCCCCGGACACGATCGTCATCAGCGTCGCCGCCGCAGTGTCGCTGCAGCAGCTGGAAGCGGCCCTGCCGGCAGGCCAGCCCGTGATCCGGAGTATGCCCAACACCCCGGCGCGGCTGGGCCGTGGCGTCGTGTCCGTCTCGCCGGGCACGCACTGCTCTGCGGCGCAGCTCCAGCTGGCCAAGGACCTCCTGGCTTCCGCGGGAACCGTCGTCGAAATCCCCGAGGACCAGGTCGATGCGCTGTCGGCGATCAGCGGATCAGGCCCGGCCTACGCGTTCTACCTGGCCGAAGCAATGGCGGATGCCGGCGTCGAACTGGGACTGGACCGTGAGCTGTCGCTGCTGATTGCCCGCCAAACCGTCGCCGGGGCCGGCTTTATGCTGGCCGAGCCGGGCGCGGACCCGGCGGCGCTGCGCAAGGCCGTCACCAGCCCCAACGGCACCACCGAACGCGCCATCGCCGCCTTTGACGCCCGCGGCCTGCCCGCGATCATCACCGAGGGCGCCCGGGCCGCGTCCGCCCGGGCAGCGGAGATCACCACGCAGCTGGCCTAGCGGCAGGCGCAGCGCATGACGCAGACCGGTCCGGGTGGCAGGATGGGACCCATGGAACTGCACATCACAGGTGATCCCGCGGCGGACAAACTCCTCAGCGACGACGCGTTTGCACTGCTCACCGGCATGCTGCTTGACCAGCAGGTGACCATGGAATCGGCCTTTGCCGGTCCCGAAAAAATCCGGACGCGCATCGGATCCATGGATCCCGCCGCGATCGCCGGCTACGATCCGCAAGAGTTTGTCGAGATGTTCAAAGAGCGCCCGGCCGTCCACCGGTTCCCCGGATCAATGGCCGGCCGCGTCCAATCCCTTGCTGAGACGGTGCACAAAGACTGGAACGGCGACGCTACTGCCATCTGGACCCAGGGTGACCCCGACGGGCAGGAGGTGCTGCACCGGCTCAAGGCGTTGCCGGGATTCGGAGAGCAAAAAGCGATGATCTTCCTGGCGCTGCTGGGAAAGCAGTGTGGCCTCCAGGCTGAAGGCTGGCGCGAAGCCGCGGGCCACTACGGCCTCGAGGATGCCTTCCTGTCCGTCGCTGACATTGTGGATCCGGAGTCGCTGAGCAAGGTGCGGGCCAGCAAGCAGGCGGCCAAGGCCGCCGCGAAGGCTGCGAAGACCGCCGGCCCCTGACCGTACGCATGCGACGCGCAATCTATCTCATGACGCGCAAAAGCCCTGACGCTGCCGTATTCCAGCAGCGTCAGGGCTTTTGCGCGTCGCCCGACGGAATCCGCCGCGCCGGGGACCGGACCGTGCCAGGCGAAAGGGGACTTCTCCACGCTGTCGATGTGGGTCGGTCTTCCCGGGCTCGGGACCGTTAGGGCCTGGCGGCGAACCTCTCGAGCAGGTCCACGTGCCCGGAAACGATGAGCATGTCCCGTGAGGAAACCTTCGTCTCCGGCCGGGCATAGGTGAAGTCCTCGCCCGGGGATTTCACGCCCACAATGGTGACCCCGTACTTGGACCGGACCTTGGATTCGTCCAGGGTGAAGCCCACGGTTTCGCGCGGCGGATACATCTTCACGATCGCGAAGTCGTCGTCGAATTCGATGAAGTCCAGCATGCGTCCGGAGACCAGGTGCGCGGCCCGGACGCCGGCGTCGGCCTCCGGGTAGATCACGTGGTTTGCGCCGATCCGGGTCAGGATCTTGCCGTGCGAGGGCGTGATCGCTTTGACCCAGAGGTGCTCGATGCCGAGGTCCACGAGGTTCACCGTGATCAGCACCGAGGATTCGATCGAGGTGCCCACGCCCACGACGGCAGAGCTGAACTCCTGCGCGCCGAGCTGGCGGAGGGCGTCGATGTTGGTGGCGTCAGCCTCGACCACGTGCGTCAGGACGCCCGACCATTTCTGCACCAGGTTGCGGTCGCGTTCGATGGCCAGCACCTCGCGGCCCTGCTTGACCAGCTGTTCTGCGGTGGAGGCGCCAAAACGGCCCAGTCCGATCACCAGTACGGGTGCGTTGTGGGCGGGGCGGTTCACGGCGCTTTTGGAACTAGCCAATGATGGGTCTCTCTTCCGGGTAGTGGAATAGCTGGCTGCGCTGGCGCAGCGCCAGGGCAGCGGCAAGGGTGACGGTCCCGACGCGCCCGGCGAACATCAGGATGGTGAGGACGTAGACGCCCGACGGCGGAAGCTCGGCGCTGAGGTTCGTGCTGAGGCCCACCGTGGCGAAAGCGGAAATGGTCTCAAAGAGTACCCGGTCCAGGGATGCCCCGCTGATCTGGAGCAGGAGCATGGCGGACACGGCGACCAGCGTCGCACCGGCGACGATGACGGAGATGGCCACCCGCATGGTCCCCTCGGGGATGGTGCGGCCATACACTTTCACGTCGGAGTCGCCGCGGGCCTCGGCCAGGATCGCCAGGAACATCACGGCGATGGTGGTCACCTTGACGCCGCCCGCGGTCGACGCCGAGCCGCCGCCGGCGAACATGAGGGCGTCGGTCAGGAGCATGGTGGTGGAATCCATCTGGTTCTGGTCCACCAGGTTGAAGCCGCCGGAACGTGTCATCACGGACGCGAAGAGCGAATGGATGACTTTGTCCGCGACGTTCATGCCGCCGATGGTCCTCAGGTTCTCCCACTCCATCAGCCCCCACAGCAGCGTGCCGGACACCAGCAGGATCAGCGAGACCTGAATGGTCAGCTTGGTGTGCAGGTTCCATTTCTTCCAGTTCAGCCCGTTCTGCTGCAGGACCATCACCACGGGGAAACCGAGGCTGCCGAGGAAGACGCCCACCATGAGCGGGACGAGGATCCACAAATCGGTCTCGTAGGGCACGATCCCGTCCGAATGCGGGGTGAAACCGGCGTTGTTGAACGCCGAAATCGCGTAGAACGCCCCGTGCCAGACCGACTGGCCGAAGCTTTCGCCCAGGGTCAGGAAGCGGGGGATCAGCGCGAGGGCCAGGGTGCCTTCGATCACCACCGAGGTGACGATGACGATCCGCAGCAGGGTGCCTACCTCACCGAGTCGGCCGGCGTTCATGGCCTCCTGGGCGATCAGCTTGCCGCGGACACCCAGCTTCTTGCTCACCATGAGGGCCAGCAGCGACGCGAGGGTCAGGGTGCCCAGGCCGCCGACGAAGATGCCGATAAGGATGACGAGCTGGCCGAAGAAGGACCAGTGCACAGCCGTGGACACCACGGTCAGGCCGGTCACGCAGACAGCGGACACGGCAGTGAAGAGTGACTGGTACAGCGGCGTGAATTCCCCGGTGGCCGAGGAGACCGGCAGGGACAACAGGCCCGTGAAAACGAGGATCACCATGCCGAACGCGGAGAGCGCCAGCCGCGCCGGGGTCGTGTTGGCGATGTTGTCGATGAAGTCGCGGAGGCGTGTGAAGATCCACAGGCCCTCCCGCTCCGGTGTGCCGGGGTGCCAGTTTGCCGGGCTCTTGGACCTCGACTGGCTCTGCGTCATGTGTGGCTTATCCTCGCTTGAAACTGCTTCCTTCAGTAGTAAACCACTAAACCCCGCGCAATGACGGGGGAAGGGCGCCCCACGCTCGGGTAGCCTGTGATTGATGACATACCTGCCGGGGCTCGCAAAGACCGCACTGCCAACGACGGTGGTGTGGGATCCATCCATGACTGCCTACAATTTCGGCCACAGCCACCCGATGGCGCCGGAGCGGATGGAGCTGACGGCCAGGCTGGCCAAGAGCCTTGGCCTGCTGGATCTGGAGCACGTCACGGTCTCGGCCCCGGAAGTCGCCACTGACGCCGAGTTGAGCACGGTCCACAGCCCTGAGTTCGTCGCCGCCGTGCGGCGGGTGAGCGCGGATCCCGGGACCCCGGACCTGGCCCGCGGACTCGGTACCGAGGACGACCCGGCCTTCGCCGGCATGCACGAGGCCAGTGCCCGGCTGGCCGGCGGCTCCCTGCTGGCCGCCGCCGCCATCCTGGACGGCAGCGCTGTCCGGGCCGTGAACTTCGGCGGGGGCATGCACCACGCGGCCCGCGAACGCGCGAGCGGTTTCTGCATCTACAACGACGCGGCCCTCGCCATCCAGCGGCTGCTCGACGGCGGCATGCAGCGCGTGGTGTACATCGACATCGATGCCCACCACGGCGACGGAACCCAGAGCATCTTCTGGGACGATCCGCGTGTGCTGACGATTTCCCTGCACGAGACGGGGCTGACCCTGTTCCCGGGCACCGGTTACGCCAATGAGATCGGCGGGCCCAATGCGCAGGGAACCGCGGTGAACGTGGCCCTGCCGGCCGGTACCGGGGACGGCGGCTGGCTGCGGGCCTTCCACGCCGTGGTGCCCCAGCTCGTGGGCGCATTCGAGCCGGAGGTCATCGTGAGCCAGCACGGCTGTGACTCCCACCGGCTGGACCCGCTCACACATCTGAACATCAGCGTCGACGGCCAGCGCGAGGCCGCCACTGCCATCGGCAACCTCGCCGCGCGCTACTGCGAGAACCGCTGGATCTCCACCGGGGGAGGCGGCTACAACGTCATCACCGTGGTGCCGCGGGCGTGGAGCCACCTGATCGCCATCGCGGCCGGGTGCCCGGTCCCGCTCCGCACCCCCGTCCCGGAGGACTGGCGCAGGTATGTGAAGGAAAAGTACGGGGCCAAGTACGGGGTGGCCGCGCCGGAGATGATGGGCGACGACGTCGACCTATGGTGGCGCTCCTGGGAAGTCGGCTTCGATCCGAACGACGAGGTGGACCGGACCGTGATGGCCACCCGCAAGGAAGTCTTCCCGCTCTACGGCCTGGACCCCTGGTTCGACTAATGGGGGTCGTTCAGGGTCCCTGCTCCGGCTGGCGCCCTGGCTGAACCGCTGCCGAAGCGTCGGTGCCGGGCTTCTCGGTCTGGAACACGACCCCCGCCGCACCGATGATCCAGCCCAGCAGCGAGAGCGAGAAGGCCCCCACCAGGTCGGTGGACGCGGTGCCCTTCACCAGCCACACGGCAAGCACCAGCAGCCCGATCACGAGGTACACCATCAGCGCCGCGATGATCCGCCCGGAGAGCTTCGTGGTGATCCCGCCGGGGTCCAGGACGCCGTCCCGTGCCTGCCCGCCGCTTTCTTCCTCCCGGCGCACCTCGGCAATGGTGAATCCCAAGGCTGAGGCGGTCAGCGAACTCAGCGAGGTGGACAGCACCCCGGCGGCGCACACAACGGCTCCGTTCAATTTGGGCGGGGTGCCCGGCACCTCCGGGACGAACACCCAGACCTGCAGCAACACGCTGCCCCAGACGATCACGAACAGGGCCAGGAACACGGCGGCGATGATGTTGAAAAGCTGTTTCCGGAAGAAGTCCCCCACGGCGGTCCACTCCTCTGCGTCGGTAGGCTGTGGCCTCACCTGCCGGGAAGGCGGTGCGTCCGTTCTAGCACCGCGCCCGGTCCCGGGCAATGCCCGGCGGCTATGTTCCGGGGCCGCCATTTAGTGGATGCCATCCGGCGTATATGTCGCTAGTGTGGAGGGCATGGTGACAGACGACGTATTTGCCGTCATTGCTGAGGCAACCCGGCGTGACATTCTGGTATCCCTGCGCAAGGGGGACAAAGCAGTGGGTGAGCTGGTCCAGGAGCTCGAGGCCAGCCAGCCCACCATTTCCAAGCACCTGAAAGTACTCCGCGAAGCGGATCTGGTGAGCATGCGCGCGCAGGGCCAAAAGCGCTATTACGCGCTCAATCCCAAGCCGCTCGCCGGGATCGCCAGCTGGCTGCAGACCTTCGACGTCGGCGGCGCCGCGTCTGAGCCC
>NZ_MQTS01000122.1:0-19283 GCF_020532825.1 Arthrobacter sp. SO3 | reverse complement strand
GCTCCACCCGGCCCCGGACACCCTGGCCGCCACCGCCACCGCCACCACGCCACCGGCGGCCGCCCCGGCCGCCGCCACAGCCGCGGCGCCCGCCGCCATGTCGCCTGCCGCCGCGGCACTCGCCGGACGGCCTGCCGGCAGCCCGCTGAGTCCCGCCGTCGTCCTCCCGGTCGGCACCGCAGGCGAGGACAAGATGCCGCAGCAGATCGGCCGCACCGTCGGCCGGGCCGCCACGAAGGCCGCCGATCTCCTGGCCAACCTGCCGAAGTTCGGCCGCAGAAAGTAACCCGCAGAAAGTAACCCGCAGAAAGTAACCCTGCTTTTTTGTGCTCCGCGTCACCACGTTTTGGTCACACGGGGTGCCCTCCGGCCCTCGAATGGAAATCCGCTCCGCCCCGGTGCCACGATGGAAAGGCTAATTTATCGCGCCCAGTGAGGGGCGCCGGGTTTAGGGAGTTGGAATGGACGCGCGGCTTGAAGCCATCCGGGACACGGTGCTGGCACGAAATCCCGGCGAAGGGGAGTTCCACCAGGCAGTTACCGAGGTGTTCGAAAGCCTCGGCCCGGTCCACGACCGCCACCCCGAGTTCCTCGAAGGCGCCGTGCTCGAGCGGCTCTGCGAGCCCGAACGGCAGATCATCTTCCGGGTTCCGTGGGCCGACGACGCAGGGCGCTTCCAGATCAACCGCGGCTTCCGGGTGGAGTTCAACTCCGCACTGGGGCCCTTCAAAGGAGGCCTGAGGTTCCATCCTTCGGTGAACCTGGGCATCGTGAAGTTCCTCGGCTTCGAGCAGATCTTCAAGAATGCCCTGACCGGAATGCCGATCGGCGGCGGCAAGGGCGGCTCCGACTTCGACCCCCGCGGGCGCTCGGACGCCGAGGTCATGCGCTTCTGCCAGTCCTTCATGACCGAGCTGTACCGCCACATCGGCGAGTACACGGACGTCCCGGCCGGGGACATCGGCGTCGGCGGCCGCGAAATCGGCTACCTCTTCGGGCAGTACAAGCGGATCACCAACCGCTACGAATCCGGCGTCCTCACCGGCAAGGGCATCTCCTGGGGCGGCTCGCTGGTGCGGCCCGAGGCCACCGGCTACGGCACCGTGATCTTTGCCGCGGAAATGCTCAAGACCCGCGGCCAGTCTTTCGACGGCCAGCGCGTGGTGGTCTCCGGCTCGGGCAACGTCGCCATCAACGCGATCGCCAAGGCGCAGTCGCTCGGCGCCACCGTGGTCGCCTGCTCGGATTCCTCCGGCTACATCGTGGACGAGGCCGGGATCGACGTCGCGCTGCTGCGGCAGATCAAGGAGGTCGAGCGCGGACGGCTCAAGGAACACGAAACCCGGCGCTCCGCCGTCTCCTACGTGGAAGGCGGCTCCGTCTGGGACATCGACGCGACGGTCGCGCTGCCGTGTGCCACACAGAACGAACTCGACGGCGACGCTGCCGCCAGGCTGGTCCGCAACGGACTGCTCGCGGTGGGGGAGGGCGCCAACATGCCCTCGACCCGTGCCGCCGTCGCGGTCTTCCAGGAAGCCGGCATCCTGTACGGGCCGGGCAAAGCTGCGAACGCGGGCGGCGTGGCAACGTCCGCGCTGGAAATGCAGCAGAACGCAAGCCGCGACTCCTGGTCCTTTGCGCACACCGAGGAACGGCTCACCGAGATCATGGTCGGGATCCACGACCGCTGCGCGGCCACCGCGGACGAATACGGGGATCCGGGGAACTACGTGCTGGGCGCGAACATCGGCGGCTTCGTGAAGGTGGCCGACGCGATGCTGGCCCAGGGGCTCATCTAGGGCCGATCATCCGGGCGCCCCTGCGCCGGAATGACCGCGGCGGCAGCGTTTTTCGACAGGCACTGCCGCCGCGTCATTTCCAGCGGGATTCTACCCGCAGGTTAGTTGCCGGGCGTTATTTGCCGGGCACTACTTGCCGAGCAGCCGCACGTGGTCCGGGGTCAGCTCGGAGATCCGGCTGACGCCCAGCAGCGCCATAGTGCGGAGCATGTCCTTTTCCAGGATCTCGATGGCCCGGTCCACACCGGCACGCCCGCCGGCCATGAGCCCGTACAGGTAGGCGCGGCCGATCAGCGTGAAATCGGCGCCCAGGGCCAGGGCCGCGATGATGTCCGCACCGCTCATGATGCCGGTGTCCAGGATGATCGCCGCGTCGCTGTGGTCCGCCTTCAGCGCCGCCTTGACGTCCGGGAGCAGGTGGAACGGGATCGGGGCGCGGTCCAGCTGGCGTCCGCCATGGTTGGACAGCACGACGCCGTCGGCCCCGTGGTCCACCACTTTGCGGGCGTCCTCGACCGTCTGGATGCCCTTGACCACGAGCTTGCCCTTCCACGTCTCGCGCAGCCAGTCGAGGTCATCGAACGTCAAGGTGGGGTCGAACATCGAGTTGATCAGGTCCGCGACGGTGCCGGTGTAGCGGGACAGCGAGGCGAAGGTCAGCGGCTCGTGGGTGAGGAAGTTGAACCACCACGCCGGCCGGTAGGAGGCGTCCAGCACGGTCTTGATCGTCAGCGCCGGCGGGATGGTCATGCCGTTGCGCACATCGCGCAGCCGGGCCCCGGCAACGGCCGTGTCCACGGTGACCATGAGGGTGTCGTTGCCGGCCCGGGCCGCGCGTTCAATCAGCTCCAGCGAGCGGTCCCGGTCCGTCCACAGGTAGAGCTGGAACCAGTTCCGGCCATCCGGTGCGGCAGCGGCCACGTCCTCGATGGAGGCTGTGCCCATGGTGGAGAGTGTGTAGGGGATGCCGGCGGCCGCGGCGGCCTGGGACCCGGCGTACTCACCCTCGGACTGCATCATCCGGGTGAAACCGGTCGGGGCGATGCCCACCGGGAGCCGCGACGGCTTCCCAAGGATGTCGGTGCTGAGGTCCACACTGGAGACGTCCCGGAGGATGCCGGGCCGGAATTCGATGTCGAGGAAGGCCTCGCGGGCGCGGCGCAGCGTGATCTCGGCTTCGGCCGCGCCGTCGGTGTAGTCGAACGGGGCCTGGGGTGTGCGGCGCTTGGCCATGTCCCGGAGATCCCAGATGGTGCTGGCGCGGCGCAGCCTTGACGCGCGGCTGAACTCGGGCTTCTTGAACTGCATCAGGGGGGCGAGGTCCGAGTACTTGGGGATGCGGCGCCTAAGCGCGGCGGGAACGGCTCCCGGGGTGGCCGCGGCCGGGTGGCTGCCCGCGCCGGTGTCTGCTGCCTGGGTGGGCGCCTCGGGGTTGCCGGGCTCGATGGTCTGCGTCATTGCTGCCTCCGGGCAGGTCTCGTGTTCCTGGATGTCGGGTCCCCGCCAATACTCCACGGGGCGGGTGTGGTCCAGCCACAGTCTAGGCGTGTGGTCCAACCACATCAAGTAGGATGGCCCCATGCGTACCCACCAGCTTGTCCTGCAGTGGATTGAGGGCCAGCTCTCCAGCGGCCAGCTCGCCCTGGGCGGACGGCTGCCGGCCGAGCGGGCGCTCGCCGAGCAGCTCAAGGTCTCCCGCACCTCCGTCCGCGAGGCCATCCGGGTCCTGGAGGCCATGGGTGTGCTCCGGGCCGGGGTGGGTTCGGGCCCGGACGCGGGGACCGTCGTCATCGCCGACCCCACCGCGGCACTGGGCTCGGCGCTCCGGCTGCATGTGGCCACCTCGCACCTGCCCGTCAAGGACATCGTGGAGACGCGTGTGCTGCTGGAATCCTGGGCCGCTTCCCGGGCGCGCCCGGAGTCGCCCGCGCTGGCCGAGGCCGCCAGGCTGCTGGGGCAGATGGACGGCTGCACCGACACGGAGGAGTTCCTTGCCCTGGACATCCGTTTCCATCTGGCGCTGGCGGATGCCGCAGGCAACGCGGTGGTCAGCGCCATGATGGGCTCCCTGCGCGAGGCCATCCAGGACTATGCCGGCCGGCTCACCGGAAACCTGCCCGACTGGGACTCCACCGCGGCGCGGCTCCGTGCCGAACACCGGGGGATCCTGGCGGCCATTTCCAACCACGACGGCGGCAGCGCGGCGCAGTTGGTGGCGGACCACATCGAGGGCTACTACGCGGAGGCCGGCCTGGGCGCCGGGTCCTGATCCCTGGGGGCGCGGCCCTCTGGGTCCTGATCCCCTGGGGCGCGGCTGCAGCACTCCGGGCCGGAAATATTACGTCCGGATTTTGCGGCGGCGGCAACCGCCGGGCTATGGTCGGGATTATGACAAACCGTTGGTATGCGTATTTTTCGTTGGCTCTGGAGGGGCCCGCGTCTAGCTGACACGCATCCAACCTTCCTTCAGAGCCAACAGGGCAGAGATCGTTCTCTGCCCTTCGCCATTTCCCGGCGGGTTCTGACCAGGGCCCGCTCCGCATCCCGGAACAGGACCCCCATGAGCATCGAAGCAGCCCCCGAATCCCAGCAGTCCACCTCAAACCTGCGCGTCAGCGAGTTCACGCCGCTGCCGACCCCGCGGGACATGCTCGCGGAGCTGCCGCTGGACGCCCGCCTCGCCGAGGTCGTGGCACGGGGCCGGGACGAGGTCCGCGCGGTCATGGACGGGGTCGATGACCGCTTGCTCGTCATTGTCGGCCCCTGCTCCATCCACGATCCCAAGGCCGGCCTCGAATACGCCCGCCGTCTGGTCAGCCAGGCCGAGAAGCACAGGGAAGACCTGCTGATCGTGATGCGGGCGTACTTCGAGAAGCCCCGCACCACGGTGGGCTGGAAGGGCCTGATCAACGACCCGCGGCTGGACGGCAGCCATGACATCGCCGCCGGGCTGCGCGCCGCACGCCGCTTCCTGCAGCAGGTCACCGCGCTCGGCCTGCCCGCCGGCACCGAGTTCCTGGAGCCCATCAGCCCGCAGTACATGGCGGACCTGGTCTCCTGGGGCGCCATCGGTGCCCGCACCACGGAAAGCCAGATCCACCGCCAGCTGGCGTCCGGGCTGTCCATGCCGATCGGTTTCAAGAACGGGACCGACGGCGACCTGCAGGTTGCGCTCGACGCGTGCAGCGCGGCCGGGGCGGCCCAGGCGTTCCTCGGCATCGACGGCGAGGGCAGGGCCGCGCTGGTCGCCACCGCCGGCAACCCGGACGCGCACGTTATCCTGCGTGGCGGACGCAAGGGCCCCAACTACGCCGCCGCCGACGTCGAGGCCACCTCCGCCAAGCTGGCCGCCAAGCAGCTCAACCCGAGGCTGATCGTGGATGCGAGCCACGCCAACAGCGGCAAGAACCACCACCGGCAGGCCGAAGTTGCGCTCGAAATCGGTTCACAGCTGGAGAGCGGCGGTGCCTCGGCCGGTGCCATCGCCGGCGTCATGCTGGAGAGCTTCCTCGTTGGCGGTGCGCAGAACCTCGACGTCGCCGAGCACGCCGCCGGGGCGGACGATCTCGTCTACGGCCAGAGCGTGACGGACGCCTGCATGGAGTGGGATGTCACGGCATCGGTGCTGGCACAGCTCGCGGCCTCCGCGCGCATCCGCCGGACCCGGTGCTAGGCACGGCAGCGTGCCGCGGTGCCGCCGGATCCCCGGCCGGCAGTGGAGGGGCCGCGGTGCCGCACAGTTCTGCGCCCCGGGGTCGCGCAATCCCGCGCAACTCTTTCACAGGGGCACCATCAGCCCCTACAGTATCTAATACATGGTTGTTTGATGGCTCAGCATCGGCACACCGCCATGTTGTTTTGATGGGGCTGCCGTTCGCTTGAGTAAAGGAATAGGGAAATGTCTTCGGAGGCTAACTTCTCCAACGCACGCTTCTTGACCGTGGCCGAAGTCGCGGATGTCATGCGTGTGTCCAAAATGACCGTGTACCGGCTTGTCCATTCCGGCGAGATGCCGGCGGTCCGCTTCGGGCGCTCCTACCGGGTGCCGGAAACCGCCGTCGACCAGTACCTCAAAGGTGCTGTCGTCGACGGGAACACGGAAACAGCCTGAGCATCCGGCGTCTTCTGCGGCCGGAATAAGAATCCGCGGGCCCCGGATGGCGCCTGCGGTCGTGGTGTGCCCCCGATAGGCGGTACCCTGTTAAGGAACGTTTTACGTCATTGTAAGAACCTGTCAGTTGTACAGTCTGCTGCTTAGCCCGCGGACCCTTTCCAACAGGCAGGTACTGCATCTAGCCGGTAAGGAACTTTCGTGGGTTCAGTTATTAAGAAGCGTCGCAAGCGTATGGCCAAGAAGAAGCACCGCAAGCTGCTTCGCAAGACGCGCCACCAGCGTCGCAATAAGAAGTAGAGATACTTCGCATCGTGTGAATGCCCGTTGCCTTCCAGGCAGCGGGCATTTTCTTTGGCGTTTCCGCGCGTGTTCCGGACCACCGCGGCGCATTTGGTCGGGCGACGCGCCAGGCGAGGGGCTCGGGCGACGCCGGGCGACGCGCGTTCTGACAGGCGACGCGGATGCGGACGGACGCTACGCGGATCCGGGCAGCGCTGAGCCGGAAACGTCGCGCAGGTCCGGAAGCGTAGCGCTGAGCCGGAAACGTCGCGCAGGTCCGGAAGGGTAGCGCTGAGCCGGAAACGTCGCGCAGGTCCGGAAGGGTAGCGCAGGTCGGGAAGGGTAGCGCTAAGCCGGAAGCGCGGCGCTGAGCCGGATGCGTCGCGCTCGGCTGGAAGCGTAGCGGAAAGCGGCGCGGCAGGGGCCGGCCGGTGCGCGGGTCAGGCGGTGGGCCCGCGGAAGCGGGAGAACCCCCGCCAGAGGCCGTAGATGGCCCCTCCGACGGTGGCGGCCTTGAGCCCCAGGGTGGCCGCGCGCCGTCCGGAGCGGAAGTCGTAGACCGGCCAGTTGTTTTCGCGGGCATGGCGGCGGAGCCGGGCATCGGGGTTGATGGCCACGGGATGGCCCACCATGCTCAGCAGGGGGACGTCGTTGTGCGAATCGCTGTACGCCCAGCACCGGCTCAAGTCCAGGCCCTCGGCCTCGGCCACCGCACTCACGGCCACGGCCTTGGCGGGTCCGTGCAGGATCTCGCCGACCAGCCGTCCGGTGTAGGCGCCGTCCCGGACTTCGCCCACGGTACCCAGGGCCCCGGTGAGGCCCAGCCGGGTCGAGATGACCGTGGCCACCTCGATCGGTGTCGCCGTCACGAGCCAGACCTTGCGCCCCACCCGGAGGTGCTGCTCGGCCAGGGCTTTGGCCCCCGGCCAGATCCGGGATTCAATCATCTCGTCATACACTTCTTCGCCGAGGGCCTCAATGTCCTTGACGGTGATGCCGCAGGCCAGGCCCAGGGCCGTGTCGCGGACGGCGTGGACGTCATCCATCTTCTCGCCGCGGAGCACGAACATGAGCTGTTTCCAGGCAATCCCGATCGCCTGGGGAATCGTGAAGGCCCCGCGCTGGTGCATCTTACGGGCCACATGGAACAGGCTGGCCCCCCGCATGAGGGTGTTGTCGACGTCGAAGAACGCGGCCTCGCCGTGCTGCGGTGCTGCAGCAGGCTCCATGACCACAGTGACGTACTTCTCTTCGGACATGCCACGAGTCTAGTCAAAGCCCGCGCCCGTTCCCGTCGCCGGGGCCGCAGCCGGGTCAGATATGTCCGGCGCGTCGACGCGGAACGGGCTCCCGGGCTACCGTGGAGCCATGCCAAGCCCCGACGTCGTCCTCATCACCAAAGCTAACTGCCATCTCTGCTCGGCGGCCCGCGACGCCGTCGACCGCGTCACAAAGAGCCTCGGCATCGGCTGGCGGGAGCAACCGGTGGACGACGACGCCGAGCTGCGGGAGCGCTTTGCGGAGGAGATTCCGGTGCTGCTGGTGGACGGCGTCCAGCGGGACTTCTGGAAGATCGACGAAACCCGGCTGGAGCGCACGCTGCGGCGCGCGCTGGGCCAGCAGGCCTGACGGGCCGGAAGCGCCTGCTTTGTTCGAGGAACTGCGGGACCTCTAGAGTGGAAGACATAACGCCACTCAATGGAGCAGATGTGACTTCGCTGGATTCATCCCCTGAGGCGATGCCCGGGGGAGCAGGGACTGCCGCAAAGCAGATACCGCCCGCGGCCGTGGCCCGGCTGACCATCTACCTGCGCGCCCTCACCACCCTGCTCGCGGAGGGCGTCGACCGGGTCTCGTCCGAATCCCTGGCCGAGGCCTCAGGCGTCAGCTCCTCGACTCTCCGCAAAGACCTGTCCTATGTGGGCTCCTACGGGACCCGTGGCGTCGGCTACGAAGTGCAGTACCTCAACCGGCATATTGCCGCAGCGCTGGGCCTGACGCACGACTGGAAGGTCGCCATCGTTGGCGCCGGCAACCTTGGCAAGGCGCTGGCCCGGTATGGCGGGTTCGAATCCCGCGGCTTCGACATTGTTGCGATTTTCGATGCGGACCAGATGGTGGTGGGCAGCGAGGTGGGCTGGCTGCGTGTCAGCGATGCTGCCGACCTCGAACCGGTGCTGCAGCGGACCGGAGCCAACATGGTGGTGCTGGCCCTGCCGGCCGCCGTGGCGCAGGACGTCTGCGACCGGGTCATCGCCGCCGGTGTGCGGAGCATCCTCAGTTTTGCCCCGGTGATGCTGCAGGTGCCGCCCGGGGTCAACCTGCGCAAGGTGGACATGGCCACCGAACTTCAGATCCTGGCCTATCACGCACAAAGGGCGCAGGACCCGGAGGATGCTGACTAGTTCTTAGTCAGCCCGTCCGGCTCCCGCGCCCTGCGCCGGTGCCTGGTTGCTTGGACCTGGTTGCTTAGAAAGGCCCGCCCGGCTGCCCGTACGGGTTGGCGAACGGCTGCCGCTTGGCGAAGTACGGGGACGTCGCCGGCAGGTAAAGCATGACGATGCCCGCGATGCCGAGGACGACGGCCAGGGTGCCGAGGCTCAGCGGGAAAAGGCTGAAGATCGACAGGGCCGCGAAGACCGTGCCGAGGATCCGTGCCCAGTTCTTGCCCTTGCGCACGTTCAGGGCCACGAGGGCGTAGAGCCCGGCGCTGATCACAGCGAAGACGACGATGCTTCCGACCAGGAACCCCCTGAGGTCCTCGAACCTGATGTCGGCGCCGCTGCCGGCCATCTGCTGATTGAACATGCTCCGCATTTCGGGGGAGTCGACCATGCCCATCGCCACCAGCAGCGAGATCACCCAGATGGCACCGGACGCGACGATGAGCCAGAAGGCCGTGTTGACGAGCTGGGGCGTGCCCGCTTTGGCTACCGGCTGGTCCGAGGGGTACTGGCTGTACGGGGACTGGCCGTACTGCGGCGCCTGCTGGCCGTAGCCGGGCTGGCCGTACTGCGGAGGCTGCTGGTTGTACTGGGGCTGGTTGGACTGCGGCGCGTTCTGGCCGTACTGGGGCATCTGCGGGGAGTTCTGCCCGTACTGCGGCGGCTGCTGGCCGTACTGCGGCGCGGACGGGGCCTGGCCATACTGGGGCGCGGCGGGAGGAGTCTGCCCGTACTGCGGGGCGGACGGCGGCTGCTGGCCGTACTGGGGTGCGTTCTGGCCGTAGGGGGGTGTGGGCTGTTCGCCCGGCTCGGGTGCGTCCGGGTTCGATGGCGGGACTGGCGGGATGCTCATGGCGTTCCTTTGCGTGGCGGTCTGGTTCAGCTACCGGAAACAGCTTCCTGCCCTGCCCCCAGCATGGTTTACGTCCACCGTACCGCGCGTCGCCGCCTGCGCGGATCATTCCTGAGAGGTATTCTCAGCGTCCACACGGAGTGCGAATAAAGCCCGGATGCAGTTCGGCTTATGCCGGATGGTGCCGTCCGTCAGCCGCCGTTCAGATGCGGCCCCGCAGCGAGACGAACCATGCCTGCGAGTTGGGCAGCCACATCAGCACAACCGCAGCCAGGCTGATGATGAAGCTGGGCCAGCTCCCGCCGCCCCGGCCCTCGGCCGCGGCAGCGTTGAGGATGGCCAGCAGCAGGGAAATGCCGGCGACGATCGTGAGGGCGAAACGGGCCCACTCGCGCCCTTCCTTCATCTTGATGCTCAGGATGATCTGGGCCGCCGCGAGCGCAAGTGCCACCAGCACCAGCAGGAGCACCACGAAACCCAGGGGCGGGATGACTGCCAGGAGCACGAACGACCCAAAGAGCCCGATCACACCGCCGAGCAGGCCCAGCAGTCCGCCGATGAGCCAGATCCAATAGGAGACTTTCAGCTCTGTCGGCATGGCCGTGACCGTGAACATGCCGGAGAACCCGCCGACGGGCATGGCGTCGTTGAAGTTCCGGGGCCGGTCCGTGGGCATTTCGAAGCGGAACCGGCCGGGCGCTTGCCCCGGCGCCTGGTAACCGGGAGGGGGCTGGTACCCCTGGGGTGGCGCCTGGTAACCCGGCGGGGATGGGTTGCCCGGCGGCTGGTTGCCCCCGGACGCGGGCCATGCGGCGCGGGGTGGCTCGGAGCCTGCGGGCGGAACGTTGCCCGCCGTCGGGGGCTGGGCACCCGGCTGCTGCGGAGGAGGGACCTCTTGGGGGTTGCTCATGGCTCTCACTGTAGACCGCGGATGTGCCGGTATCTAGGGAATCGGAGCGTGTTGCGGAGCATGTCGGGACGCCACGAAACAGGGGGCTGCCAGATGGCCCGGAAGGCCTGGGTGCGGCTCCGACAGCACCCAGGGCTGAACGCAAAACACCCCGCTCCATCACAAGGACGAAGCGCGTGGCCGCCGGCCGGCCAGGTACTGGAGACCGGCCGGCCAGACGTTCAGAGACTAGGCAGCGGGAGCGATGAAGGCCAGTTCGAGGTTGACGGCAACCTTGTCGCTGACGAGCACGCCGCCGGCTTCGAGGACTGCGTTCCAGGTCAGGCCGAAGTCCTTGCGGCTGATTGTGGTCTCGGCGGACAGGCCGGCGCGGGTCATGCCGAACGGGTCGACGGCAACGCCGTTGAATTCGGTCTCGAGGGCCACCGGACGGGTAACACCCTTGATGGTGAGCTCGCCCTGGAGCTCGTAGGCATCACCCTTGGGGACGATGTTGCTGGAGACGAAGGAGATTTCCGGGAAATTCTCGACGTCGAAGAAATCTTCGCCGCGGACGTGGCCGTCGCGGTTGGCGTCGCCGGAGTCGAAGCTCGCGGTCTTGATCGAGGCGTTGACCTTCGAGTCGGCAACGTTCTCGGCGAGGTCCAGGGTGGCCTCGGCATCCTTGAACTGGCCGCGGACCTTGCTGATGCCGGCGTGGCGGACGGTGAAGGCAATCTCGCTGTGCGAGTTGTCGAGGGTCCAGGTGCCGGTGGTGACGTTAGCGGGAAGTGCCATGGTGTTGCTCCTTGTGTCGGGTGGGTCGTGCAGTGGGTCTGATCGTCAGCTGAAACCTCATTTGTTGAAGTCTCAACTAACTGCTTCACCCAGTATAAACATGCATTTGCATCTTTTATTCCAACTCCGGGGAACATTTCGAAAAACTCTTGAGTTCTACTTCTTGTAGAAGATTTCGTCATTGCCCCTGCCCTTTGAGAAACTGGTACACATGCCCCAAGCCACTGTTCATTTGCTCCGCCACGGCGAGGTCTACAATCCCGACGGCGTCCTGTACGGCAGGCTGCCCGAGTTCCACCTGTCCGAGCTCGGCCGGGAGATGGCCCGGACGCTTGCGGAGCACTTCAGTGAGCGGTCCGCGCAGGGGGCGAGGATTGTCCACCTCGCCGCCTCGCCGCTGACCCGCGCGCAGGAGACGGCGCAGCCCATCGCCGAGGCCCTGAACCTTGCGATCACCACGGAGGCCCGGATCATCGAGGCCGAAAACTACTTCGAGGGGCTCCACGTCGACAAGGCGGAGATCCTCAAGCCGAAGCACTGGCCCATGCTGCGCAACCCGTTCCGGCCGTCCTGGGGCGAGCCCTACAAGGAACAGGCCGCGCGTGTCATCGCCGCTGTCCACGATGCCCGGCTGCGGGCCATCGAACTTGGCGGCGACGGGGCCGAAGCGATCCTCGTCAGCCACCAGCTGCCGATCTGGGCCACCCGGCTCAGCGCCGAGGGCAAGCCCCTGTGGCATGATCCGCGCAAACGCGAATGCACCCTCACCTCGGTCACGTCCCTGGTGTTCGACGACGCCGGGAACCTCCTGCGGGTCGAGTACAGCGAGCCTGCGGCCGCCCTTCTTCCCGGTGCGTCCAGCACCCCCGGAGCCTGACATGGCCGGAAACCGCCGGAGCGCGTCACCCGTGTCCCGCCGCAGCGTCCTGACAGCGGGCGGTGCGGCCCTCGCCGTCGTGCTGGGTCTCTCGGGCTGTGCCCAGGAGGATGCGCTGGCCAAACAGGCCAGGGCCGGCGACAACAAGAACTACGTGGCCGGCGACGGATCGGTGACGGAATTCGCCGCGGCGGACCGCAAGAGCCCCGTTGCCATCCAGGGCACGCTCTTCGACGGCACCGCGGTGACGGCCGAGGCGTTCCAGGGCCAGGTAACCGTGCTCAACTTCTGGTTCGCGGCCTGCGCGCCGTGCCGGGTGGAGGCGCCCTCGCTGGAGGCCTTGCACCAGGAGTTCAAGAGCCAGGGCGTGCAGTTCTTCGGCGTCAACCTCCGCGACGAGAAGGCCACGGCAGACGCGTTCGACAGCACCTTCAACCTGACCTACCCCAGTTTCAATGACAAGGACGGCGCCGTCCTGCTGGCCGTTTCCGGCCTGGTCCCCCCGGGGGCCGTGCCCACCACGCTGGTGCTGGACAAGCAGGGCCGCGTGGCGTCCCGTGTCCTCGGCGAGATCCAAAAGGGCACCCTCAAGTCCCTCATCGCCGCTGCCGTGGCCGAGTAGCGGACAGGCCACCTACCGTGAACAGCCCCTTCGCCGAAGCCATCCTGAGCGGTTCGCTGCTGCTTGCCATCCCCGTGGCGCTGCTCGCAGGCTTCGTCTCCTTCCTCTCTCCGTGTGTGCTGCCCCTCGTGCCGGGGTATCTGGGCTACGTCACGGGACTGACCGGCGTCGACCTCCAGAAGCAGAAGCGCGGCCGCATGCTGGCCGGCATCGGGCTTTTTGTGCTCGGCTTCTCGGTGATCTTTGTGCTGCTCGGCGGGGCGTTCGGGCAGCTGGGGACGCTCATCACCGGCTCGCAGAACGCCTGGATCACGCAGGTCCTGGGCATCCTCGTGATCATTATGGGTGTCGTGTTCATGGGCGGGTTCGGCTGGCTGCAGCGCGACGCGAAGATCCAGTCCAAGCCGCCGGCCGGGCTGTGGGGCGCGCCGCTGCTGGGCATCACCTTCGGTCTGGGCTGGGCGCCCTGCATCGGCCCGACCTATTCCGCGGTGCAGCTGCTCAGCCTTTCCGGTGGATCCTCGGCGGCCAAAGGTGCGTTCCTGGCGTTTGTCTATAGCCTTGGTCTGGGCATCCCCTTCCTGCTGATCGCGCTGGCCGTGCGCCGCGGCATCGGCGTGATGTCCTTTTTCCGCAAGCACCGGCTCGCCATCCAGCGCATCGGCGGCGGGATTCTGGTCGGGCTCGGCCTGCTGATGGCCACCGGAGTGTGGGGGACCTGGGTCTCCGAGTTGCAGTACTGGTTCCAAACCGATGTGAAATTGCCGATCTGATGAGCGAGCGAGTGAACGTAGAGAAAAAGTCCCCAGTCCCCGGCAACACGCCCGACGGCACCGAACCCGAAGGCACTGAACCCGGCGGCACTGAGCCCGGCGGCAAGTCCGGCGCCCGGCCCGGCGGCAAGTCCGGTGCCCGGCCCGGCGGCAAGCGTGGCGTCAAGTCCGCCGGCGACGCCAGCCCGGTCGCGGCCGCGAAGGCTGAGGCTGTCCTGCCCGCGCTGGGCCCGATGGGCATGCTCCGCTGGGCCTGGACCCAGCTGACCAGCATGCGCACCGCGCTGTTCCTGCTGCTGATGCTGGCGGTGGCCGCGGTGCCCGGGTCGCTCTTCCCGCAGCGGCCCACCAACCCCTCGGTCGTCACGCAGTACATCAAGGACCACCCGGACTACGGCAAGATCCTCGACTCGCTCCAGCTCTACGATGTGTACTCCTCGGCGTGGTTCTCCGCCATCTACATCCTGCTGTTTGTCTCCCTGATCGGCTGCGTGGTCCCGCGGGCCATTGCGCACTACAAGGCGATGCGGTCCCAGCCGCCGCGCACCCCCGCACGGCTGTCCCGGCTGCCCGAATACGGCACGCTGGTCATTCCCGCCGACGCCGGGATCCCGGCGTCGGGCGCCATCACGGATGCCGCGGCGCTGCTGAAGAAGCGCGGCTACCGCGTCGACGTCCGCGACCACGACGGCGCCCGGCCGTCGGTGGGTGCGGAACGCGGGTTCCTGCGCGAAGTCGGCAACCTGGTCTTCCACACCTCGCTGATCGGCGTGCTGGTGTCCGTTGCGGTCGGCGGGCTGTTCGGCTACAGCGGGCAACGGATCCTGGTGGAGGGCGACACCTTCGTAAATACCCTCGTGGGCTACGACCAGTTCACCCCGGGCACCAACTTCCAGAGCAGCCAGCTGCAGCCCTACTCGGTCCAGCTGGACAAATTCCAGATCACCTTCGACCGGGAATCCAAGGGCAAGTTCGGACAGCCCATCGACTTCAAGGCCGACGTGACCACGAAGGAAACCCCGGATGCTCCCGCCAAGAAAGAGGTGCTGAAGGTCAACGACCCGCTCAGCCTCGGCGGCACCAGCCTCTACCTCACGGGCAACGGCTATGCCCCCGTGGTGACAGTCCGCGACGGCGCCGGCAACATCGCCATGCAGGGTCCGGTGGTCGCCAAGCTGCAGGGCGACAACTACTACTCCTCCGTGGTCATCAAGGTCCCCGACGCCAAGCCGGAGCAGCTCGCCTTCGCCGGCTTCTTCCTGCCGACGGCCTTCGTCACCGATAAGGGCGTCTCCTTCAGCGGCGATCCCGAGCTGATCAACCCGCAGCTGACTTTGAACTCCTATTACGGTGACCTCGGCCTGAACGACGGATCCCCGCAGAACGTCTTCGAACTCGATGTGAAGAAGCTGACCCCGCTCAACGCCCGGAACCTTGAGACCAAGGGCATCGTCCTGACGCCGGGAACCACTCACACCCTGCCCGACGGCAAGGGGACCATCAGCTTCGACGGCGTGAAGCGTTACGTCGGCGTCGACATCCACCACAATCCGGGCCAGCTCTACGCACTGATCTTCGCGCTCCTGGCGGTGGCCGGCCTGGTTACCTCCCTGTACGTGAACCGGCGCCGGGTCTGGGTCCGGACCGGGACCCACGCGGACGGCCGCACCATGGTCGAATACGGGCTCCTGGCCCGCGGCGAAGACCACCGGCTTGCCAGCGAAGCTAGCGCGGTCCGCAAGCTCCTCGCGGGCGCCTGGGATCTTGACGACTCCCAGTCGGCTCCCAGCGGGGGAGTGGATAATGACCGGGCGGATACCACGCTGCCCGGGGCCGGTGCTGAGCAGGCCTCCCCGGACCACCCCGCAGCAGACTTCATCCAGTCAACAGCAGGCTCTTCCGAGCCAAAGAAGGATCAGTAATGTTCCCCATCAACGAAACCATGGGCCAGTACAGCGAGTTGTTTATGCTCCTCGCAGCGGGCACCTACACGGTGGCTTTCATCGCCTTCGCCTGGGATCTGGCCAAGAGCAGCAAAATGCTGCGCGCGGTGGACCTTCGGGCGGCCGAACTGGCAGCTGCCGAGGCCGCCCGCGTTCCGGTGGGTGCCGGCGTCGGCGCCTCGTCCGCCGCTGTTGACCGGGCCGATTCCGATGTGGCCGGGCCCGTTGGCCGGGCCGAGCGCCCGTCGTCGTCCGTGGCGCACACCGCTACCGGGAACGCTGCCGGCATCGGACAAACCGCCGACGGCGCCATGCGCTACTCCGCCGAGCGCCGCGCCCCCGCCAGGGTGGCCGTCGCCCTGACGGTGCTGGGTGTCGCCATCCACGCCGCCGGCGTCATCACCCGGGCCATCGGCTCGGGCCGCGTGCCGTGGGGCAACATGTACGAGTTCCTCACCACCGGTGCGTTCGTGGTCGTGGCCGTCTTCCTGGTGGTCCTGATCAAGCGCGACCTGCGCTTCCTGGGCACCTTCGTGGTGGGCCTGGCGATCATCATGCTTGTTGCGGCCTCGGTGGCTTACTGGACGCCGGTGGGCCACCTCGTTCCCGCGCTGCAGAGCTACTGGCTGATCATCCACGTCTCGATCGCCGTGATGTCCTCCGCGCTGTTCACCCTGACCTTCGCGATGTCGGCGCTGCAGCTGGTCCAGTCGCACCGGCAGAAGGCCATCGCTGCCGGCGGTAGCGACAAGCTGGGCTTCATGCGCCTGGTGCCGTCCGCGCTGAGCCTCGAGAACCTCTCCTACCGGATCAACGCCATCGCGTTCGTCGGCTGGACCTTCACGCTGATGTTCGGTGCGATTTGGGCCGAGAAGGCCTGGGGCCGTTTCTGGGGCTGGGACACCAAGGAAGTCTGGACTTTCGTGATCTGGGTGGTCTACGCAGGCTACCTTCACGCCCGCGCCACCCGGGGCTGGACCGGAACCCGTGCGGCCTGGCTGTCGATCGTGGGCTACCTTTGCGTGGTCTTCAACTTCACGATCGTGAACCAGTTCTTCAACGGCCTGCACTCCTACTCGGGGCTGTAGCCCGCACACCACTTGTCTGCGATTCGTCACGAATGGCCGCTAAGCCGACCGGCTTAGCGGCCATTTGCGTCAGATGGGTGGGCCGGTGCCTGGCTGAGCGGCCATTTGCGTCAGATGGGTGGCGGTGCCTGGGAGCTGGGTCTGGAAACGAGCGTGGGTTCGGCCCGGGGGTGCTTTCGTGGGCTGCGTCGGCTCACATACGTCATCGATTTACCACGAACGGCCGTTATGGCATTCCGGTCGGTGCCCATTCACCACAAGTGGCCGCTAAGACGCCCCTTTTAGCGGCCATTCGCGTCAGATGGGTGGCTAAGACGCCCCTCTTAAGGGCCATTCGCGTCAGATGGGTGGGCCGGGCGCCCAGGATAGCGGCCATTCGCGTCAGATGGGTGGGCCGGGCGCCCAGGATAGCGGCCATTTGCGTCAGATGGGTGGCGGTGCCTGGGGGCTGGGTCTGGAAACGAGCGTGGGTTCGGCCCGGGGGCGCTTTCGTGGGCTGCGTCGGCTCACATACTTCATCGATTTACCACGAACGGCCGTTATGCCATTCCGGTCGGTGCCCATTCACCACAAGTGGCCGCTAAGACGCCCCTTTTAGCGGCCATTCGCGTCAGATGGGTGGACGCGGGCGCTACGCCGGGGGTTCGGGCCCGGTGCGGGGGTCCAGCCGCGCTCCGTCAGCGCACTCCGTACCCGGGTCACTGCAGACGGTTCCATGCCGGGGGCGACCGGGTCCAGGTCCCGCTATGTCAATACGACAATGCGCCACCCGGCATCTCTGGCGCTTTCATCTCGGAAGATGTCGCTGCGACGCTGCGCCGGATCCGCGTGATGCGCGCCGTCGTACTGGATCGCGATCCTTTCCTGCTCATAGGACAAGTCCGGGTCCTGGATCCAGCATCCGTTCTCGTCCAAGATCGGGACGTTGACTCCGGGCTCCGGCAGACCATGGCGAACCAGCAGCAGCCGGAGCTCGGTCTCTTTGGGGAGTCCGTGTTGGCGCGCATCAGGCTCCGGGCACGCATGGCGGGCTGGTAGCCCGCCCTTCCCCTCTTTCCGGCGAGGAATGCGTCTAGCGCATCGACTGTTGCCAGCGGATTCTTGCGGCGCAGCAGGAAGTCGCCGGCCATCACCAAATCATCCAGGCTCAATATCCCGGCGAGGTCGAACCACGTCCGTAGTGGGGAAGTGCAGCTCACCCAGATCCCGGCTACGATCTCGTCCGGTTCGAGTAACTGCTGATGGCCCACAACATGCTTGTGCCGCACGGCCCGCTTTCCCGGACCGGCAGTCAGGTGGATGACAGCCAGGTTGTCCAATGAAAGCGGCAGGGGGAAACCCCAAAGCACTGCTGCAGACAGGTGGCTCACGACGCCTCCGGTCACAGCAGCCAGGGCGCGCAATCGTTCCAGCAAAGTGTCCTGCGTGGTGGCACCTGTGCGCACTCCGTGGCCGGGGTTGATGAGATCCTCAGCCCGGGTCCGACGACGGCTCAGCCCAGCAGCACGGGCCTGGGCCACGGTGAAAGGACGGTTTCGAAGCTGCAGGGGAAGCTCGCTGGGAGGTCGCATACAAGCATTCTGCGTCGGTCAGGAACGGGTTCCGCGGTTATCCACAGAGTGGAGGACAAGTGGATCTTGTCCCCGGCAGGAAAGTGCGTCGGACGCTACGGTTCGGGACAGCGGGTGAGGAGCGGGTCTCGTGTGCGGGGCAGCGGGTGAGAAGCCGGTCACGTGTGCGGGGCAGCGGGGACGGAATCAGAGAGAGAAACCGGCGAAGGAAGCAGGGAGAACTCGGGGCAGGTCTACTTGGCTTCGTCGGTGCCCTGCGTGTCGCCGCTGCCGCGGGCCTCGCCGGACTCGGAACCATGGGTGGTGCCCGAGGCGCCCTTGCCGCCGTCGACCTTGCGTTCCTTGGCCTCCAGTTCGTCCTTGAGCTTCTTGAGCCGGTCGGCTTCAGCCTGGTTGCGGCGGCGGATTTCGAGGTTGCGCAGGAAATCCGGGTCGTCGTCGGGCGCGAGCGTGTGGCTGTAGCTGGTGCGCGCGGGGGCGGTGTCGCGCGGCCGGCCGATGAGGAACCAAAGGACGGCGCCGATCACGGGAAGGACGATCTGCACGACAATCCAGGCAGGCTTCGAAATTCCCTTGGTTTGGCGCGAATCGGTGCGGATCACGTCGATGAGTCCGTAGACGAAGACAACGAGTACTGCGACGGCAACCACTACACGGAGAAGCATGATTTCAGTTTAGCCGTCGGGGGACTTCCCGGCGCCTCCAGTCCTGCCGGAGCGCACAATGCAGCCCCGGTGGAGCGGGGCCGCTGCCGGCGGCTAAACTTGGAGTGTGGCTTTCCTGAAATACTCCCTGATCCGGCTGGCGCTCTTCGCGCCTTTGTTCGCGCTGTTCGTCTACCTCCAGCTCGGCTGGCTGCTGGCCGTCCTCTGCGCGGGAATGATGGCGTTCGCGATCAGCTTCATCTTCTTCCAGAAGCAGCGCGATGCCGCTGCCGCGTCGCTCCAACGGCAGTTCTCGGGCAAGGGCAAGCCTTTGCGCAGTGCCGGGGAAGTGGAAGACGCCGACGTCGAAGACCGCCTTGTCGACGCGAACCCGGACATCGCCGTCCACACGGACACTCGCCCGAAGGACTCCTAGCTCCGCAACGGGGTTGTGGAAACGCGGGACGCTGGGCTCCCGCACGCCTCAGAGCACCTTGGCCCGTGCCGCCTGCGTGCCGCCTGCGTGCCGCCCGCGTCGTCAAAGAGTCGCGCTCCGCCCAGAACCCCCGGCCCCGGCGCCCCTGGAACC
>NZ_MQTS01000121.1:8904-19281 GCF_020532825.1 Arthrobacter sp. SO3 | reverse complement strand
CTCCGAGGCAGCCCCCCCCTCCGACTGGCCAGGCTCAGCGAACTCATCGTCTGCTCCGGATCAGTGGCCAGGTCATGCCATTCCCCCCGCACTCCTGCATGAACAGTTATCAGAGCGGAAATTCCGGACCGGCCGCAACCCCAGGTCGTTCTAAAGAACAATCAGCAAATCATGTTGTACGCGGCCCTAGCCACCATGAAGTAGTGAACGCGAAAACCCGACGGAAGGACGAACGAGGATGAACTCGAAGAAGAGACCCCGCAGGGCGGTACCCGGTCCGCCGTAGCCGGCCACTCCCCCACACAACCAAATAGGTCTATCCGGGACCCCACACACCCGGAACATCAGGTCAGAGGCGAGAGTGTGCACAATGTGCACACCCTGATTCTTCTGCCTTTTGTTGCCGGTCAGAAGCCTGCCCGGACCCTGATGACCGGCAAGACGGTGAGGCCTCGTCTAGCTCCGACCGGGCCCGTCTGCTTACCAGGAGAGCAGCGCCGGGCCATCTACCATTTTCTGCGTCCCCTCGCGCCAACCACCGGATCAGCCCTCCCGATCGGACGCACCCCCTTGGGGTGCCGTTGCCGATGCCGATGCCGATGCCGATGACCACTCGTACCGCTCTTCGGCCACCAGCATCATTCCCTAGGCGCCCTTGGCCCGCAACGACGGAACCACCAAAGGGTTTCCGGATGCTGAGGCTACTGCGTCAGGTCGTTGCCTCTGGTTTCCGGCAACTTCCACGCCACCACGGTGGAGATGATCAACAGAGCCACCACGTAGATCGTGAAGGCCGAGGGCCCGAAGGCAGAACTGGACCAGCTCTGCAGGTACGGTGCGGTACCACCAAAGATAGCCACGGCTACCGCGTAGGGGACGGCCACGCCCACAGTGCGGATCCGGGTGGGGAACATTTCGGCGAACACAGCCGGGGTTACGGCGAGGGTGGCGCCCATCAGCACCAGGATGAGGGTTGCCGGGAGGAACAGGGACCAGAAGCCCTGGCCCACAGTGTTGACCAGCAGCGGGAACAGCAGGACGGGCGTGCCGGTGCCGATCATCATGCTGGCGCGGCGGCCGTAGCGGTCTGAGAACCTGCCCCAGAACGGCAGGGAGATGATGAGGACCACGTTGCTCAGGACGCTCGCCAGCAGTGCCGTTCCCTGATCCATCTTGTGAATCAGGACAGCCTGCTGGACTGCACTCACGGACCACACGTAGTAGCAGACGGTGGCACCGACACCCAGGCCGATGACCCGGAGGGCCGAGCGCCAGTTCCGGCGGATTTCGGGCCAGATGGGCGCGCGGACAGTGGCTTTGGCAGCCGTGAATGCTTCGGTTTCCTTCATCCGGGACCGCGCGATCAAGGTGTAGAGCCCCAGCACCGCGCCAATGATAAAGGGAACACGCCAGCCCCATGCCTGCATGTCCTGCTTGCTCAGCACCAGGTTTAGGAGATAACCGAAAAGCAGCCCGATCACAATGCCGGTGGTCCCCGATACATAAATCAGGGAGGACCACAGCCCGCGGCGCGCGGCGGGCGCCGCCTCCGCGATATAGGTCTGGGCGGACGGCATTTCGCCGCCGTGCGCCAGGCCCTGCAGCAGGCGGGCCGTCAGGAGCACCACAGCCGCCCAAGTTCCGGCGGCACCGTATGTGGGAACCAGGCCGATCATCAGCGAACCGACAGATGCCAGGCCCACCGTGGAGATCATGGAGGCGCGCCGTCCCAGGTGGTCCGCCAGCCAGCCGAACACAAGACCGCCCACCGGCCGGGCGATGAATCCAACGGCGAACACCGCCATTGCTCCGAGGAGCGCGGCCAGAGGGTCCTTGGGGTTGAACACCTCGGTGGCGAAGTAGATGGCGAAGGCTGAGTAGATCCCCCAGTCGTACCATTCCAGGGCGTTGCCCATGCCGGTGGCAATGAGGGTCTGCCGTTGGTCCTTCGTGGCCTTGGAGGGCGCAGCGGCGGGATTCTGGAGTGCCGAATTCTCGGCCACCAGATCGCGGGCGCGGGTAGCTGAATCGTGGGTCATGGGGTTTCCTTGGGTGGGAGCCGGGAGCGTCGGATTAGGCGACGGCGAGCTGGGCAAGCTGAGCTACGGCGAGCTGGGTGTATAGGGCGGTTCCGTCCACCAGCACGCTGTCATCGAACGTGGCACGGGGGGAATGGTTGAAGGCTGCGTCAGGGCCGCCGGCGAGCGGGGTGGCGTCCAGGAAGACGAAACTGCCCGGTATCCGGGCCAGGACTTCGGCAAAGTCTTCAGAACCGCCCAGCGGGGCGGGCAAGCTATGGTGGCGTTCGGCGCCGAAGAGCTCATGGATTTGCTCGGCGGCAAAGGCGGTGTGGTCCTCGTCAGTGACAGTGACGCGTCCGCCCACGTGGTAGTTGATGTCCACGTCCAGTCCGTGGGCCGAGGCGATCCCTTTCAGAAGGCGCGGGATGGCTGACTGCATTTTGGCGCGGGCTGCGTCCGAGTACATCCGCAGGCTGGCACCGAACTCGGCTGTGTCCGGAATGACGTTGATGGCCTCGCCGGCTTTGACCATGCCCACCGAAACTACAACGGGATCGTGGGCGTTGAACTGTCGCGTGACCATGTGTTGGAGGCCCAGAATCATTTCCGCCATCACAGGGACGGGATCCTTCGCCTGGTGCGGTGCCGAGCCGTGGCCGCCCCGGCCGACGACCTTGACGAAGAGTGCGTCCGCGGCGGACATTATCACTCCCGCCTTGGTCTCGAACCGGCCGGTGTTGCCGCCGGCGCTGAAGACGTGCAGCCCGTAGGCGGCGTCGGCCTGGCGCCCGGACAACTCCAGGATGCCTTCCTCGATCATCATCGGGGCGCCGGCCAGCTGCTCCTCAGCCGGCTGGAACATCAGGACGACGTCACCGGCCAGCTGGTGCCGCCGGTCGGCCAGGAGCCGGGCGGCGCCTACCAGCATGGACGTGTGAAGATCGTGGCCACAGGCGTGCATCCGGTTCGGCGTCGAGGATGCAAAGTCGACGCCGGTCTCCTCCTGCAGCGGCAACGCGTCCATGTCGGCGCGGAGCAGGACAGTGGGACGGTCGGCGGCGGAGAGGTCACCGGCGGTGCCCCGCAGGACAGCGCCCACTGAGCTGAGGCCTTCGCCGAGCGTGATTTCCAGCGGCAGATCGGACAGTGCCTGCAGCACCGTCTCCTGGGTACGGGGAAGGTCCAGACCCAGCTCCGGGTGGCGGTGCAGGTCGTGACGCAACTGGACGATGTCGCCGTGGAGTTCGCGGGCATCTTCAAGAATTTGGGCGACGGACACAGTGTGTTCCCTTCTGATGAATGGGTTAGCCACAAAAAGTGGTTTTGCTTCCTTCGAGTATGTGATGTCGGCTACCTGCCGTCCATGACCTATTTTGCAGGAATTGCATGCTATAACGGTATGAACCGCTTGAGCAGGGCGAACCTCAGTCCAGCGTGAAGTCCGGCGACCCAGGCACGGAGGCCAAGAGTTTCCGCGTGTAGTCGTGCTGCGGGTCACGGTATACGGCGTCAATGGTGCCCTGTTCCACGATACGGCCCTGGAACATGACCACCACGTCGTCACAGACCTCCTGCACAACTGCCAGGTTGTGCGAGATGAACAGCATGGCGCTGTCCACGGTGCCGCGCATTCCCTGCAGCAGCCCAATGATGTCCGCCTGGACGGACACGTCCAGAGCAGACGTGATCTCGTCCGCGATGACCAGCTTTGGCTCCAACATCAGCGCCCTTGCGATGGCGACCCGCTGCCGTTGGCCGCCGGAGAACTCGTGGGGGTACTTATCCGCGGCGGAGGGATCCAGCTTGACGCGCTCCAGCGCGGCGGCGATGGCATCCCCGTGCTTGACGGGGTCGGCTCCCCGCGGGTCCAGGGCCTCGGCCAGTGTCTGGCCCGTGGTGCGCCGCGGGCTTAGCGAGGAGTACGGGTCCTGCGGAATGTACTGGACTTCCCGGCGCATCTGCTGGCGGGCTTTGCCGCGCACCATGGTGAAGTCCTTGTTGCCGATGAGCACTTCGCCACTGGTGGGCCGGTTGATCCCCACCAGGGTCTTGCCCAGCGTGGACTTCCCGGACCCGGACTCGCCCACCAGCCCAACCACCCGGCCCGCCGGAACGGCCAGTGTGACGTCCTTCAGGACATGGGCGGAGCCAAAGCTGACGTTCAGTTGCCTTACCGCGGCGGCGTATGTGGCTGTGGCGGCCGCGGCCTCCGCGACGGCAAGGGTGGTGTGTGGATTCATGGTGTCTCAGCTCCTGCGACGACTGGCGTGCGGCCGAGATCCAGGACGGGGATCGCGGCCAGCAGTGCCTTGGTATAGGGGTGGTGGACATTCCGTGCGGCTAACTGGCCGGACGTCAGCCGTTCCACGATTTCGCCGGACTTCATCACCAGGACGGTGTCGCAGAGCGCCTCCACCACACCCAGGTCATGCGAGATAAAAAGCATCGCTGTTCCCTGCTCGCGGTGTATGCGCCGGAACTGGCGCAGGACTTCGGCCTGCACGGTGACGTCCAGCGCCGTCGTCGGCTCATCCGCCACGATCAGCGTGGGCGACGTGACAATGGACGCGGCAATCATGGCCCGTTGACGCATGCCGCCGGAGAGCTCATGGGGGTGCTGGCGGAGCCGTTTGGCCGGCTCGGTGATGTTGACGGCAGCGAGCGCCTCAGTGATGAGGTTTCGCGCTTTGGCGCCGCCCAGGCCCAAATGGGTGCGCAGGACCTCGGTCAGCTGGGACCCCATGCGCAAGGACGGGTTGAACGTGGTGCCGGGGTCCTGGTAGACGATACTGATTTCCTTGGCCAACCGTGACTGGTTGGGTTCGGCCAGCATATTCATGTCGCCCACCCGCACTCCGTCAGCCTCGACCGCGAGGTCCTCCGAAGGCAGACCGGCAATGGCCATGGCGGTGAGTGATTTCCCGGAACCGGACTCCCCCACCAGCGCCACCACTTCGCCCGGGTTGATGGCGAAGGAAATACCCTTTACCAGTTCCTGGCGCCCCGGGATGCTGATCCGCAGGTTCTCCACACGCACCAGCGCCGCATCCCCTACCGGGACGGCCACTGTACGGTTACGCTGCAGGGCCCGCCGGAAAAACCGTCGTTTGGCCCTGGGGTCGGCGTGGGCGGCCAGCGCGTCGCCGATCAGCATGACTGACAGGCCAGTGATCGCGATCATGATTGAGGGGCCCACGGCCTCCACCGGCTGGGTGTAGAGGGCCCCCAGGCTGTCGTTGAGGAGCCTGCCGAAGTCATATTCAGGGGATTGCACGCCGAGCCCGATGAAGGACAGCGCGGAAATTTCCACCAGGGACAGGGCAAACACGGTCGCAGAGAGTATCAGCAACGGCTCGGCCATGTTCGGCAGCATGTGCCGGAGGGCGATACGCACGGGGCTGACGCCCAGAAGGCGTGCCGTGACCACGTACTCGCTGCTGGAGATGGAGGACGCCAGGTTCGCCGTGATCCGAGCGAAGCCCGGAATCCCGGCGATCCCGATCGCGATGACCGCCGAGGAAACCCCAGGTTCCAGCACAGCGGCGATCACCAGGGCGAAGATTAGGCTCGGGTACGCCACTGCAGTTTCCAGAACCCGCAGGGCGGCCTCGCGGACGCGCCGGCCGGACAGCCAGATGGCCAGGCCGATCACGACGCCGGCCAGCACCGTGATCGCGGCCGCCCCGCCGGTCATCAGCAGCGTCAGCCGGGTGGCCACCAGTGCGCGGGCCAGCAGGTCGCGGCCGAAGTCATCGGTACCCAGCCAATGCGCGGCGCTGGGTTCCTGCGCCGCGTTTGGGGTCAGCTGCTCGGCTGCCTGTTTAAGGGTCAGCGGGGCGAGGACGGCGATGAGGATCAGGGCGATCAACAGCACGGCGCCGGTCGCCATGGCGGGAGTCCAGAACTCCCGGCTCCTAAACCTAGACGTCATGTGTGGTTCCTCCGAGGTTGCGGGGGTCGATGATGGCCAGAATCAGGTCCACCAGGATGATGATGAGCGTGGCCAGCAGCCCGAGGACCAGGATGATGCCCCGGATCACGGGGTAGTCGCGCTGCAGGATCGCATTGACGATTCCCTGCCCCAGCCCGGGCCATGCGAATACGGTTTCGATCACCACGGCACCGCCAAGTTGGGCAGCCAGGATGAGACCTGAGAGGGTCAACGTGGTGGTCACCAGGTTCGGCAGGACATAGCGGGCGTTGGTCCGCAGAACGCTGAGCCGCCACCCGCGGGCCGTGCGGATGTAGTCCTTCTCCAGGACCGCGGCTGTTTCGCGACGCACGATCCGCGAGATCACGCACGCAGGCCCCAGCATCAGGGCCGCGGTGGGTAGAACCATCGAGTTAAGTGTTGCCGCGCCGGCTGCCGGGAACCATCGAAGGGTCACGGCAAACACCACCACCAGCAGGGTGGCCACCACGTACTGGGGAACCGAGTAGACCAGGCTGGTGACGAAGTTGAATCCGGTATCCAACCATCTGCTCCGGCCGCCCCGGGTCAGGATGGCCATCGTCATTCCCAATGGCACGGCAACGGCCAGCACCAGCACGATGGCAAGGAGCGCGATCTCCGCGGTAAACGGGAACCGCGTGAAGATGAGGGCGGATACGGCTTCGCCGCTGATGAACGAGGCGCCCATGTCCAGGCGCAGGACGCCTGAAGCGTAGTTCAGGAACTGGGTGAGCAGCGGCAGATCGAGGCCCAGCTCCGCCCGGACGGTGGCGATCTGCGCGGGGCTGGCGCCCTCACCGGCTGCGATTGCGGCCGGATCCCCGGGGATCAGCGGGACAATCAGGAATGTCACGATCACCAGGACAACGAAGGAGAGCAGCAGGCCGCCGAGGCGGCGCAACGAGAATCCCACCCAGGGGTGACGGAGATAGCGGCTTCCCGCACTCTCGACGCCGACGCCGGAAGTGCGGGAAGCTTCAGCAATGCTGGGAGCAGTCATAGCGTGTTGGCCGGACTACTTCGTGATCCGCATGGTGCTCTCGTCCGGCTGGCCATTCATGGTGTGCATGGCAAAGCCGGAGCGGATGGTCACCTGGGAGGGGAGGCTGGCCAGCGGGATCACGTGGGCCTCGTTGATCATGAGCTTCTGAGCTTCCTGGTAGGTTGCGCAACGCTCGGTGTCATCCGCCTGGGTCATGGCCTTGGACACAAGGTCAAGGACGGGCTTGTTTTCCAGTCCGCCCCAGTTGAGGCCGCCCTTTTCGACCGGGGTTCCGATGACGGTGGAGAGCGCCCCGTACATGGTGCCGCCGGCGTTGATGCCGCCCATCACGGTGACGTCCCAGGTGTCCAGTTTCTGGGTCAGGTCCGTGCTCCAGGTGGCGAGGTCCACGTTGCGCAGTTCAATGTCGGCACCGGCTGAACGGAGTGCCTCGGCGACGTAGGTGTTGGCGGCGCCGTTGGGGCCGAAGACTTGTGCGCCCACCATGCGGATTTTGACGCCGGCCAGGGTGGCCTTGGCTGCGGCGGGGTCTGTCTTGATGAGCAGTCCGTTGTCCTTGTTGGAGCACGGGACTCCCGGGTGGGCGAACGATGAGTAGAGTTCGCCGAGGCCTCCGGAGGCGGCCTGGTTGAAGGCGGTGGCGTCCAGGGCATGGGCGACGGCCTTACGCAGCGCCGGGTCGGTGAAGGGGTGGCCGGGTCGCTCGTTGAACATCATGTAAAGGCTGCCCTGCGGAATCACCTGAGCGCTGAAGTCCTTGTTGCCGTCGAAACGGGTGGCGTCCTTGCCGCGGATGGTGGCGATGTCCTTGGTACCGGTGAGAAGCTCGTTGGAGACAGCACTGGCGTTAGCGTTGACGCTGGCCTCGATGGTCCTGGCCGGGGTGCCCGGGATCTCGGTCTGGTATTCGGGCCAGGCCTTGAAGTCGTCGCGAAGGGTAAACGTGTAGCCCACGCCGTGCTGCTTCTTGGTCAGGGTATACGGGCCGGAGAACGCGCCGGGCACGTCCCCGGCGGTCAGCGCCTTGGGGTCTTTGAGGCCGGCCGGGCAGACGATGCCGGTGGCGTGCAGCGACAGGCCCTGGAGGAGGTCGGTCCACGGCTGGGCAAGTTTCACGGTGACCGTGCCGGCGGCATCATCGGCCGTGACGGTTGCGGGACCCCCGCCCAGGACGAGCGGACGGAAGCTGGACTTGCTGTCCGGGGAGGCAAACACCTTGAGCGATTCCGCCACCACGCCTGCAGTGATGGGCGTGCCGTCGGCGCAGGTGCCACCGCTGCGGATGGTGAACGTGCCTTGCGTGGGGGTGATGTCCCATTTGGTGGCAAGGTCCGGCACGATCTTGTTGTTCTCGTCGCGGCGGACCAGAGTGGAGAACAGAAGGCGGTTGACGCCGTAGTCGTCGGCGTTGCGGACCTCTACCGGAGCAAAGCTGGTGGGGTCGGCGTTGATCACGGTCCGGATAGTGTCGGTGGAAGCCTGCCCGGCGGCCCCGGAGCCTGTGGCGGCAGTGCCGGTGGTGCAGCCGGTGGCGGCGATGGCGATGGCCACGGCAGCGGCGGCCAAGGGAGCGAGCCGGCGGCCGCGCCTGGCCGCATTGCCTGCGGTGGGCGGGAAAGTCTGAGTCACGAGGGGTCCTTTGATTGGTCCGATGCGAGTGCAGGAGCCACGGCGTGACGCGGCCGCGTACACCTGCAGATCGAGTATGTGACCCGCATCTCAGAACGTCTAAGACTCATTATTTAGACATGCCATGCCGTCCGGGCATGGAGCGCGGAGTTTCGCGGCTTCAGCGGGACGGGGCGGCGGTGCGGACAGGGCCAGCGCCTCCCCCAGTGCACATATGACTCGTTTGTTGCGGAATGCCGGCGGGAAACCAGCACACTCAGCCTTACCCTGTTCCGGTGACCCCCACCCTCTTTGTCAACGCGAAGTTCCATACCCTCGACCCGGACCGTCCGCGCGCCGACGCCCTGCTGGTAAAGGAGGGCCTCATCCTGGCGACTGGCCCGGCAGCCGAAATCCGCGCCCACGCACCCGCCGGAACCACCACCGTGGACCTGGGCAGCGCCGTCGTGATTCCGGGTATGACCGACGCGCACATCCACACTGCCACTCTGGCAAGGTCCATGCACGAGGTGGACCTGCGGGGCGCGGGCAGCTTGGCCGAAGCCCTTGCCTGCATCGGAGCAGTCCTGCCGCGGTACCGGGCAGGCGAGTGGATCTTGGGCGGCTGGTGGGATTTCAACAAATGGCAGGTTCCGGCGCAGCCGGACAGGACCAGCCTGGATGCGGTCTGCCCGCGCAATCCTGTGGCCCTTACCAGCGCGGACGGCCACACGGTCTGGGCCAACTCCCAGGCGTTGCAACTGATGGGTATCAGCCGGGACACACCGCACCCGGCGGGAGGGGAAATAGTCCGCGGCGCTGCCGGGGCGGCCACCGGGATCCTGCGGGAAAGCGCTGTTTACCCGGTCCGGAAACTGGCAGCTTCGGGGGTCTCGGGGAACCTGCCGGAGCAGTTGCGGGAGGCGCAGCGGTACCTGCTGTCCCTGGGCATCACCGGCGTCCACGATATTGACGGAGCTGATGCGTTGGCCGGCTACCGGACCCTGCGTGAGGAGGAAGGGCTGGCCCTGCGCGTCCACAAACTGCTGGCCCAGGACGATCTTGACGCCTCCATCGAGGCCGGCATCAGGACCGGCCAGGGTGACAGTTGGATCCGGCACGGCGCAGTGAAGATTTTTGCCGACGGCGCGGCGGGCTCGCACACCTGCCACATGAGTCAGCCATTTCCGGGCGGCACCGGCCACGGTGTGGAGGTGACTGCCTACCCTGAGTTGCTGGCGCTGGCCGGCCGCGCGGCGGAGGCGGGCATCGCCGTCGCGGTCCATGCCATCGGCGACCGCGCCAACACCCTGGTGCTGGATGCCCTGGCTGCGATCCGGGATACCACCGCATTGCACGGCCTGCGGCACCGGATCGAGCACGTGCAGTTCCTGCAGCACACCGATGTGCCGCGGCTTGCCGAACTGGGCGTGGTGGCCTCCATGCAGCCGCAGCACTGCCCCGGCGACCTGCCCATTCTGGGCATGGTGGAGGGCCGGGGTCTCGCGTCGTATGCCTGGCGCAGCCTGCTGGACGCCGGAGCAACGGTGGCCTTCGGCTCGGACTCCCCCGTGGAGGTCCCCAACCCGTTCCACGGGCTGCACGCCGCCGTCACACGGACATCCGCCGCCGGAAAGCCCGACGGCGGTTGGGAACCGCAGGAGCGGATCTCACTGCCCGAGGCACTGTACGCCTACTGTGTAGCCCCGGCGTTTACCTCCGGCGAGGAGGCGACCAAGGGGACGCTGGCCCCTGGCATGCTCGCTGACTTCGCAGTGCTGGACACCGACCCT
>NZ_MQTS01000121.1:0-8883 GCF_020532825.1 Arthrobacter sp. SO3 | reverse complement strand
CGGCAGACCCCGCCGGCATCAGGGGCACCAAGGTGAACATGACGGTCACCGGCGGGGTAGTGCGCTACCTCCGGGAAGCCTGAGCCAGACGCCGGACCTGGGCGCCTAGGCGGGCACCTTGGAGGTGGCGATGGCGCCGCCCAGGGAGATCAGGCCGATGACCACCAGCAGCGAGGCCGGCCCCCATGATGCGTTGCCGGAGAAGGTGAGGAAGACGCTGGCCAAGGCGGGCATGAACCCCGCGACAACGGCTGAGAGATTGGCGGACAGCCCCATGCCGGTGTACTTGACCTGTGCCGGGAAGAGGTGCAGGGAAGAGCCTGTCGATCAGTGCCCCAATTGGCGTACGTGATGGCACAGGGGCCGAAGACCAGCACCATGGCCAGGATGATCCATCCAGTATCCTTGCTGTCCACAAGCCACAAGATGGGCAAGGCGAGGGCAATAGAGATCGAGTAGCCGATGATGCCGACACGTGCCGCGCCGAAGCGGTCGGCAAGCCGGCCGGCGAGCAAATTGACTACCATTTGGACCACGGCGCCGATGGTCATTGCCGTGAGGATCACTGTGGGCGGAAGTCCCGGAACCGGGTGACGTAGCTGATCATGAACATTGTGAGGATGAAGAAGCCGGCGTTGCCCACCAGCTAGGTGCCTACGCCGATGGCCAGATTTGCTTTGCACTGGCGGAACAGTTCGACGACAGGGGCCTTATTGGTTCCGTCACTGGCTTTGAGCTCCTGAAACTCCGGCGTCTCCTGCACGTTCCAGCGGAGCCCAAAGAGCCACGGCTACCAGGACAATCGAGGCGATAAACGGCAGCCGCCAGCCCCAGGCCATGAATTCGTCCCCAGGCAGGAGGGCCACCAGTGTGATGGCGCCGGTGGAGAGCAATGTGCCTACCGGCGAGCCAGCTGCACCAGGGCCGCGTATAGTCCGCGGCGTTCCGCAGGGGCGGACTCGACGGCCGTCAGGGTGGCACCGCCCGTTCACCGCCGGTGGCGACGCCCTGCACCGAACGCAGGAGAGTCAGCAGAACGGGAGCGACGACGGCGGCCGTTTCGTAAATCGGCAGCAGCCCCGTGAGTGCGGAGGCGGCTCCCATGATTATCACGGTGGCCACGAGGGCGCCGCGCCGGCCGTATTTGTCGCCGTCGCGGCCGAACTTAAGCGCGCCGACGTGGGGCGGGCGATGAACGCTGCGCCCACCACCTTGCCGGCGCTCGATGGGGCCCCAGCGGGCGCTGGCGGTGCTGCAGCCGGTGTGTCCGCCGCCCGGCATGGGAGATGTGTCAGCGGTTCCTCACATGGCGGTGCACTGTTGATGGGCTGCGAGCGCGGACGGCTCTGCCCATGAAACCTACCGTGAGGGGCTGCATACCCGCCGATACATCTTCTTGCGTTCGGGTATACCCAAAGAGCATGCTGTTGTCATGAACCTTCGCCGCCTTCAGTATTTCCTGGCCGTTGTCGATGCCGGCACCGTGACCGCCGCCGCCGAACGGATCCACATTGCCCAGCCCGCGCTCAGCCGGCAAATCAAAACCCTGGAAAACGAACTCAAGCTACGCCTGTTCGAGGCGCAGGGCAACAAGCTGGCGCTCACCCCCGCCGGCCGGGCGTTCATCCCGGCCGCTCGCCGCCTCATGCTGGAGACCCAGGGCCTGGAAGCTGCGGCGGACGCCTTGCGCACCGGACGGGTGGCCACACTGGTTGCCGCGGCCACGGCCGCTTCCGTCCGCGGCTTTCTGGCGCCCTACATTGCAACGACGGGGCCCGCGGATCCGCTCATCATCACCCAGGAAACCAGCCACTTCGCCATCGCCGAGGCGTTGCTTCATGGTTGTGATTTTGCCGTCTCACCCGCGCCGCCCGAACCGGGCCTGGCCACCATGGCGCTTGGCAGCATCCCGCTGAGCGCCTATGTGGCGGCCGACCATGAATGGGCCCTCGACGGCGTCACCGAGCTCCCGCTATCTGTCCTCTCCGGCCACCACGCCATCCTCCCCTCCCACCAGAGCGTCAGCCGCTACATCCTCGACGACGCATTGAACCAAGCCCACTTGAGCTTCCGCGAGGTGTCTGAGTGCGATGACGGGCAGACCATCATGGCACTGGCAGCTGCCGGGCACGGCATAGGGGTGACCACCGACCTGCCCGCCTATGGCACCCACCGCATCCGGATCTTGGCGGGCACGGACGCTCGGCCCGGGCTGGCCCTGCGCCTTCCCCTGCACGCCGCCTGGATTCCCGGCCATTTCGCCGAGGACACCATCCGGACGGTGGCACGGCGGATACGCGCCTTCCTCAACCAGCAGGGGGCCATTATCAGCGATACACGGGCAGTAGAGCATGCCTGATGGGCATGAAGAGTCAACCCAATAAACATTAGACAGCATGAAATTGGCTTTCGATACTGGATGGACCGCAATGAAGCATCCACACACATCGGGAGAACTGCATGCTCTTGGACACGCTGTACATCAACGGATCCTTCTACACTCAGAATGTGCGGCGTCCGCGGGCACACAGCGTGGGCGTCCACAACGGGCGCATCATCAGCCTGGACGACGAACTGCCCGCCGCTCTCTTCCGCGACGTCGTTGACCTGGCCGGTGCCGCCGTCGTCCCCGGTTTTAATGATGCCCACTGCCACCTGAGCTACGTGGGCCAGGCGCTGGTCCAGGCCGACCTACGCCCCGCTGCGTGCGGCACCATGGACGAACTGCTGGCCACCGTGGAGCGCGCCTGCCTGGCTGCGCCGGAAGGGGCATGGGTCCAGGGTGGTGGATATGACCAGAACCATTTGGGTAACCGGCACCCCACGGCGGAGCAGTTGGACGCCGTCAGCCATGGCCGTCCCGTCTGGCTGATGCACAACTCCCGGCACATGGGAGTGGCCAACACCGCCGCCTTCGAACGGGCCGGATACCCCGGCCGCCGCGATGTCGCTGCTCCCAGCGGCGGGGCCGCACCTGCCGACGCGGACGGCAGGGCCGTCGGGCTGCTTCAGGAGACTGCCCGGGCGCTGGTCATGGACGCCATTCCCGGGACCGGAGTGGGGGATGTTGCCGAAATGGTGGGAGCTGGCAGCGACGCCCTGCTGGAACTCGGCGTCACCAGCATCACCGAACCCGGCCTGGGTGCTCCGCAGCACATTGGCCACAGCCTGTCGGATATTGCGGGCTACCAGGCCGCGCGCGATGCCGGGAAACTCCGGGTGCGCGCCACGGTAATGCCCTATCTAACCACCCTGCACGGGCTGGGCGACGCCGAGCAGGACGAAGCATCCGGCGCGGGCCACGTTGCGCGGATGGGTCTGGACCTGGGCATGCGCTCTGGTTTCGGCGACGAATGGCTCCGGCTGGGACCGGCCAAGATCCTGTCCGACGGCTCGCTGATTGGGCGGAGCGCGTTCATGTGCTGCGACTACCAGCACGTGGCCGATGAGCCGGAAGGCAACCGCGGACTCCTGCAGTTTCCGGCCCAGGAGCTGCGCCGCCGCGTCATCGGCGCGCACCGAGCAGGTTGGCAAGTGGCCACTCACGCCATCGGCGACGCGGCATTGGATGTGGTGCTCGACATCTTTGCGGAAGCCCAGCAGCTCTACCCCCGTCCAGACGCGCGCCACCGCGTGGAACACGTCAACGTGGCGGGCGACGACCAGATTAGGCGGCTGGCCTCCTTGGGCCTGATTCCCGTCCCGCAGGGCCGCTTCATCAGCGAGCTCGGCGACGGCGCGGCACGGGCCTTGGGACCGGAACGGACACACCTTGCGTACCGGGTGAAATCCCTGCTCGACGCCGGAATTGAAATCCCTGCCAGCTCGGACGCGCCCGTGGTGTCCGGGGACCCGCTGCTGAACATCCATGATCTGGTGAACCGACGCACTTCATCAGGGGCGGACTTCGTTCCGGAGGAACGCATCAGCGTCGCCCAGGCCGTGCGCGCCTACACAGTGGGCAGTGCCCATGCGGTGCATGAAGAGCACTACAAGGGCTCGCTGGCACCGGGCATGCTGGCCGACTTCGTTGCACTGACGGAGGACATCTACACGGTTCCCGCCGACGCCATTGGCGATGTCCGCGTTGCGGCCACCGTGGTGGGTGGCAGACTCGCGCACGGCAGGCTGCAGGGCTAAAGCGGCGGAGACTGCAGCAGCCAGTCCTTGGCCGCCTGCGCCGCAGCGGTTACTGCCATCGCGAGTTCATGCCTTTTGGTTATTTTTTTTCAACTTTATATGTATTAGACAGCATGAACACTCTCCCCAAATACTTGAGGAAATCCCGTGGCGCCGGCCCTGCTGCTGACCGCCCGTCCCCGCGCCAAATCCCTGGCCATTTCTGTTGAGGAGCACTACTTTGAATACGACAACCCACGCCGGCCAGGCGATCGTTGATTCGCTGGCCCTGCATGGCGTCAACCGCGTGTTTGCGGTTCCCGGCGAAAGCTACCTGGCCGTGCTCGACGGACTGCACGATGCCGACATCGAGACCATTGTGTGCCGCCAGGAAGGTGGCGCCGCGTACATGGCCGAGGCTCACGGTAAGTTCACCGGCGAGCCGGGCGTGGCCATGGTGACCCGCGGGCCGGGAGCAGCTAACGCTTTCGTTGCCGTGCACGCCGCCTGGCAGGACTCCACACCCATGGTCCTGTTCGTGGGCCTGGTCCCGGTGGCGGACCGCGAGCGTGAATCCTTCCAGGAGTTCGATCCGAAGGCCTGGTTCGGCACGCAGGCCAAGCGCGTCCTGGTCCTCGACGAAGCCTCCCGGGCCTCGGAAGTGGTGGCCGAAGCCTTCTTCGCTGCCAAGTCGGGCCGGCCCGGTCCCGTCATCGTGGGCTTACCGGAGGACGTCATCACCCATGAGTTCACCGGCGCGCTACACGCACCGATCACCGTGGCCGAGGGGGCAGTGTCCGCCGCCGAACTGGACTTGATCAGCACTGCCCTGGCCGGCGCAGAGAAGCCTGCCATCTTTGTGGGCGGCCAGCGCTGGACGCCGGAGGCCGCAGGCACAATCACCACCTTTGCCGAGGCAAACGGCATCCCGGTTATCCAGGACTGGCGCGCCTCGGACCGCATCCCGTTCGATTCCGAGGTGTTTGTCGGCGCCCTGGGCTACGGCCGCACCGCCGAGACCGCCCGAATCTTCGCCGAGGCCGATGTGCTGCTGGCCATCGGCGCCCTGCCCACCGACGTTCCGACCGACGGCTACACCCTGCGGCAGTCACTGGCCGCCACGAACATTTTGGTCAACATCGACAGTTCGCTGCGGGGACGCTCCGGCGCCGTGACGGCTCACATCCTCGCGAGCCCGGTGGCGTTCGCCGACGCCGTCAAGGGCCTGCGGCTTGGCAAGGCCGCCCAGTGGGACGCCTGGCGCGCTGCCGGCCGGGCCGCCCAGGCTGCGTTCAGCGAACTCCCCGACTTGTCAGCGCTGCCGGCAACCCGTGAAGACACCGCCCGCATGAGTGCTGTGGTGTCCGAACTGGTCCGGCGCCTGCCTCAGGACGCCGTATACAGCTTTGGGGCGGGCAACCACTGCGCCTGGGCCCAGCGGTACCTGCCCACCAACGTGTTCCCGTCGCAGCTGAGCATGCGCAACGGTTCCATGGGCTACAGTGTGCCCGCCGCCGTGGCTGCCTCTCTGCAAAGCCCGGATCGCCTGGCGGTGGCCGTTGCCGGCGACGGGGAATTTCTGATGAACGGGCAGGAGTTCGCCACCGCAGTGCAGTACGGCGCCGCGATGCTCATCATCGTGATGGACAACGGCCAGTACGGGACCATCAGGGACCACCAGGAACACCACTTCCCGGGCCGGGTCAGCGGCACACAACTGGCCAACCCGGACTTCGCCGCCTTCGCCCGCGCTTTCGGCGGCCACGGCGAAACGGTGACCAGCGACGAGCACGCCGCGATCGCCGTCGAACGTTCACTGAAAGCCGTCCAGGACCAGCGCATCCCCGCCATCATCCACGTCATCACCGACCCCGCGATCGCCCTCCCCTAACCGATCCAACCCGACTCAAGGAGCACAGCATGAGCCTCTACGCCGTCACCAACCCGGCCACCGGGGAGACCGTCAAGGCCTACCCCACCGCCACCGATGAGCAGATTAGTGGTGCCATAGCCACCGCCGACACCGCCTTCAAGACGTGGAACCGGACAGTGCTCACTGACCGGGTGAAGCTGCTGGGCCGTGTGGCCGAGCTGTACAGCGAACGCCGCGACGAGCTTGCTGCGATCGTCACCCGGGAGATGGGCAAACCCATCTTCCAGGCGCAGATCGAGGTGGACATCGTTGCGTCCATCTACCGGTACTACGCCCAGAACGGGCCGGCCTACCTCGAGGACGAGGAACTGGACGTTGCCGCCGGCGGCACCGCGATAGTCCGCAAGGACGGCCTTGGTGTCCTGCTGGGGATCATGCCGTGGAACTTCCCGTATTACCAGGTGGCCAGGTTCGCCGCGCCCAACCTGATGAACGGGAACACCATCCTGCTCAAGCATGCCCCGCAGTGCCCCGAGTCCGCGCTGGCCATGGAGCAGGTCTTCCGCGACGCCGGTGCGCCCGAGGGCGCGTACGTAAATCTCTTCGCTACCAATGGACAAGTGGCGGACATCATCGCGGACCCCAGGGTGCAGGGTGTCTCCCTGACTGGTTCGGAGCGCGCAGGATCCGCCGTTGCGGAGATCGCCGGCCGCAACCTCAAAAAGGTAGTGCTGGAACTCGGCGGCTCGGATCCTTTCCTGGTGCTGGACTCCGCGGACCTTGACCAAGCGGCCACGCACGCGCTGTTCGGCCGCTTCGGCAACACCGGCCAGGCCTGCAACGCGGCCAAGAGAATCATCGTGGCGGACGCGGTGTACGACCGGTTCGTGGAGAAGTTCGTGGGTGCCGTGACCTCCGTCAAGGTGGGTGACCCCACCGAGGCCGACACGTTCATCGGGCCGCTGGCGTCCGCAGCCGCCCTGCACGGGTTGGCGGAGCAGGTGGACGACGCCGTCGCAAAGGGCGCCACGGTACTCACCGGGGGCGGAACGCTGGACAGGCCGGGGTCTTGGTTCCAGCCGACGGTCCTGGCGGGCGTCACCCCAGAGATGCGGGCCTTCTCCGAGGAGCTGTTCGGGCCCGTCGCTGTGCTGTACCGGGTATCCTCCGAGGACGAGGCCGTGACCCTGGCCAACAACTCCGTCTACGGGCTGGGCGCGGTGATCCAGTCCACCGACCCGGCCAAAGCCGCGGAGATCGCCGACCGCCTGGATACCGGCATGGTGTACATCAATGAAGCTCCCGGCACCGCGGCTGAGCTGCCATTTGGCGGCATCAAGCGCTCCGGGGTGGGCCGCGAACTGGGCAAGTACGGCATGGACGAGTTCGTGAACCGAAAGCTGATCCGTACCGCGAAGTAGGCGGCAGGATCTCAAAAATCCCACGATGAAAAAACGCCAGAACTACCGGCCACGAGTTATGACACCCGCTCCTACCCAGAAGGGACCCCCTATGAGTGCCCTCCACTCCGACAAGTTTAGGCCCTACGACTTCAGCCACCTCTGCCTGGGTGATCTCATCGAGGCACGGCAGAACCAAAGAGTTCACCACCGGGGCCACATCGAAGAAGCCCACCCGGACTTGGGAGTATTTTGGATTCAGGACACCATTACGGGCAGCCGGCGGCTGATCGATTTCGATTCGTTCGAGATCTTTTTTGGACGTCCTGCGGAAGCCGTGCCAGCCACTGGGTAAACCCGACTGCCGGGCCCGCTTCGGCCAGAAACGAGCGAGGATCCGGTTCCACACAATGTGGGACCGGATCCTCGCTTTTGTTTCTGTCAGGCGACTAGGGCGTGTCTTCTTATTGGCGTAGCCAGATCAGGACTGTGTGGAGGGCGACCCCGGAGCGGTAGGTGATGGCGAGCTTGTCGTATCGTGTGGCGATGCTGCGCCATTGCTTGAAGATGTTGAAGGACTGTTCGACGACGGACCGGCCTTTGTAGGCCTCGCGGTCGAATTCCACCGGGCGGCCACCGCGGGCGCCTTTGCGTTTGCGGTTGGCGATCTGGTCCCTGGGTTCGGGAATGACCGCTTTGATCTTCCGGGCCCGTAACAGTAAACGGTTTGTCAAGCCCCGGGTTTTGTGGAGACGTTTTTAGTTGGAAATTGAGAGCAGTTCCGGGGCCGGGTGGCCGGCGTGGAGTTGCTCGTATTCGACTGGCGGGACGTGGCCGATCTCGCCGTGGAGACGCCGGTGGTTGAACCAATCTACGTACTCCGCCACGGCGACCTCGAGGTGGTTGATGTCCCGCCATGGGCCCTTGTTGCGGACAAGTTCGGCCTTGAACAGTGAGTTGAACGCCTCGGCGAGGGCATTGTCATAGCTATCGCCCTTGGACCCAACGGAGGCCACCGCATCTGCTTCTTCCAGTCGCTGGGTGTAGCGGATCGCACGATACTGGACTCCGCGGTCGGAATGGTGCACGAGCCCGGTACGGTCTGCGCCGTCCCGGGTCCTGGCCCAGATGCCCATTTCCAAAGCGTCCAGTGCCAGATCGGTGTAGAGGCTGGTGGCCACCTGCCAGCCGACGACTCTGCGGGAGAAGACGTCGATGACGAACGCCGCGTAGACCCAGCCGGCGAACGTGCGGACATACGTGATGTCTGCGACCCACAGCCGGTTTGGCGCCGTGGCCTGGAACCGGCGTTCGACCAGGTCCGCGGGCCTGCCGGTCTCCGGTGCTGGCTTCGTTGTGCGCGGCCCCTTTGACCCCCAGCTCCCGGTCGCCGACCGCTCTGGCGGACTCCGGTGTGTTCCGTCAACTTTAAGTCGGCCATTTCAGCGCTAAGAATCAGGCCACCGCGGCACGTTTCCAGGCCATTCCAGC
>NZ_MQTS01000120.1:3514-16295 GCF_020532825.1 Arthrobacter sp. SO3 | reverse complement strand
CCCCTACACCCCCTCCCACTCCCCCGTTGCCCTATCACTTGTGGTTGTCATCAGCGCTGATGACAACCACAAGTGATAGGGCAACCGGGGTGCGGGGTGTCCTAGGCTGGGGGCATGGCTCCCATTTATGCTTTCGCCGGCGACACCCCGGCTGTCCACGAATCCGCCTTCATCGCACCGAGCGCCTCGGTGATCGGCAAGGCCACGCTCGCCGAGAACTCCAGCGCCTTCTACGGCGTCTCCGTCCGGGCCGATACCGCCGCGATCACCGTCGGCGCCGGCACCAACCTGCAGGACAACGTGGTGCTGCACGCGGACCCGGGCTTTCCCTGCACCGTCGGTGCCCGGGTCAGCGTCGGCCACAGCGCCGTCGTGCACGGCTGCACGGTCGAGGACGACTGCCTGATCGGCATGAGCGCCACCATCCTCAACGGAGCGGTGATCGGCGCCGGCTCCCTCGTCGCCGCCGGCGCCGTCGTGCTGGAAGGAATGGTGGTCCCGCCGCGCTCACTGGTCGCCGGGGTGCCCGCCAAGGTCCGGCGCGAGCTGAGCGACGAGGAGTTCGCGGGCGTCCAGCAGAACGCGGCGCACTACCAGGACCTGGCCCGGGCCCACCGCGAACTGCACGCCTGAGCACCTAGTCCAGCGGGATCGGGCCCAGCTCGTCCAGCACATCGCCCGGGCCCGGGTTGCCGGCCGCCGATGACCCGCCCAGGTGGTTGACGACTCCCCAGACCGCGTTCAGCCCCGTGGTCACGGCGCCGTCGGCCCACCCCGCGGTGAAGGACACGTCGTCGCCGGCCAGGAAGATGCCGCGCTGGGCGTCCGGAAGCTTGTCCTGCTTGAAGTGGGTGAAAAGCCGCTGCTGGTAGCGGTAGTGTCCGGGCAGGTTGGCTTTGAAGGCGCCCATGAAGTTGGGGTCCGCCTCCCACGAGACGGTGATCGGCTGGCCGACGATGTGACTGGCGATGTCCACATGCGGGTAGATCTGCGCGAGCGAATGCAGCATCAGCTCAACCCGCTGGTCCGCGTCCAGGGCCAGCCATTTCAGCGCGTCGTCGTTCCAGGTGTAGGAGAGCAGGATCACTGCGGGCTGGTCTGGTCCGTTGTCCAGGAGGTAGGTGGCACGGTTCAGCCGGTCCGTCAGCGTCATGGACATGACCTCGCGGCCCGTCGCCGGATCGATGTCCTTCCAGAACGGCCGGTCGACCATCACGAAGGTCTTGGACGACTGCATGTAGTGCGAGCGTTCGATCGCGGTCCACAGTTCCGCCGGGAACAGGGTTTCTTCGGTGTGGATCCGGGTTGAGAGGAGCCACGACTGGCACGTGGTCACGACGGCGGGATAGGCGGCCTCGCGGCCCCACCGCTCCCGGATGCGGAAGTCGCCGCTGCCGTCCCGGGCGATCCGGTCCACGGCGCCGCGCGGGGCGCCGGCGTGCAGTGAGGCCAGTGACGTGCCCTCGGGCCAGTGGGCCATGCCCGACGGAGCGTGCTGCCAGAGCGCCTCCGGAAGCCGTTGCGCCCCGCCGGCAATGAACCGGTGTGCGTCGTCGGCGTCGGTGTAGACGACGCGCAGGATTTCGAGGATGGAGTTGGGGAAGTCCGTGTCCCAGCCGCCCGTGCCGAAGCCCACCTGTCCGAAGGCCTCGCGGTGGGCGAACCCGGCCTGCTTGAACGCGTCGCTGCCGGCGATGAAACCGTAGAAGGTCTGTTCATCGAGCAGGGGAAGCAGCGCGTTCCAGAGCTCCTTGATCCTGGCGGTGTCCCGGGCGCGGATGGCTTCCTGCATCTCGGCGAATTTGGCCCCGTCGTTGACGGCGGCCTTCCACGCCTCGGCGACTTCCCGGAAGAACGGCGGGAGGTCCGCCGGCGTGCGGGCGTAGTACTTCTCGCCGGCGAGCTCAATGACTGTGCTGGATGTGGCGGCTGCCAGCGGATTGGGGAACTCCTCGGTCGCCAGGCCGAGCAGCTCCACATAGTGGTAGAAGGCCCTGCCGGAGACGGGGAAGCGCATCCCGCCGAGGTCGGCGACGACGCCGGCGGCGGAGGGGAAGCTCGCGGTCCGCAGCCGGCCGCCGATCTGGTCCGCCTCGTAGATCACCGGGCGCAGGCCCAGCTTCATCAGCTCGTAGGCCGTTACCAGCCCGGAAAGTCCGGCGCCGACCACAGCCACTTCGGTCCCGTACAGCCCGGCCGGGATGGCGCCCAGGCCATCCGGGTGGGCCAAGTAATGGTCGTAGCTGAACGGGAAGTCCGGATTCAGCATGGTGATGGGCGCCTGGGCGCCGGTGCCCGGCGTCGTCGGCCCGGGAGCCGGGAGTTCTGTTGCGGTCGTCATGAGTGGTGTGCCTTCATCGGTTCGGGGGCGGATGCGGTGTCGGAGGGGGCTGCGCCGGATAGTTCACGGTATTCCTCGTTGCTGAGCGCCGCTACCCGGGAGTTCCTGCGGCCGTAGCCGAAGTAGACGGCCAGGCCCACCAGCATCCACAGTCCAAAGACCACCCATGTGTCGGCGCCCAGGTTGAGCATGAGGTAGCCGCACATGACGGCGCCGAGGATAGGCGTCAGCGGAAACAACGGAACGCGGAAGCTCCGCGTGAGCTCCGGCCGGTTGCGCCGCAGGTAGATGACCGCGATGTTGACCAGCGCGAAGGCGAAGAGCGTGCCGATGCTCGTGGCGTCGGCCAGCGCGCCGAGCGGGACAAGGCCGGCCGTGAGGGCGACGGCGGTGCCCACGATCAGGGTGCCGGCCACCGGGGTGCCGGTTCGGGGTGAGACGCGGCCGAAGATTTTGGGGACCATGCCGTCCCGGGCCATCGAGAGCAGGATGCGGGTCTGCCCGTAGAGGACCGTCAGCACGATGCTGGCGATGGCCAGCACGGCCCCGACGGCGAACACCAGCGCAATCCAGGGCTGGCCGGTCGTCTCTTCCAGGATTTTCACGAGGGCCGCCTCGGTGCCGTCGAACCAGCCCCAGGGCCGGGCGCCGATCGCTGCGACCGCGACGAGCACATAGATGGTGGTGACAATCAGCATCGAGAGCAGGATGGCCCGGGGCAGGTCGCGCTTGGGATTGCGGGCTTCCTCGCCGGCCGTGGAGGCCGCGTCGAAGCCAATGTAGGAGAAGAACACCCGGGAGGCGGCGGCGGAGACGCCGGCGGCGCCCATCGGCATCAGCGGCTCGAAGTGTGCGCCGTTGAAGGCGGTGAAGGCCACCGCGCAGAAGAACACCAGGATGCCGACCTTGACCAGCACAATGGCCGTGTTGATCCAGGCGCTTTCCCTGGCGCCGCGGACCAGCAGGGCCATGGCGAGGACCACGATCACGATCGCCGGCGCGTTGAGCATGCCGCCGTCGCCGGGTGGCTGCGAGATGGCGTCCGGGAGTTCCAGCCCGAAGACGGCAAGCGCCTCGTTGACGTACTGGCCGGCACCGACGGCGACGGCGGCCACGGAAACGGCGTATTCCAGCACGAGGCACCAGCCGCAGATCCAGGCCATGCCCTCTCCCATGGTCGCGTAGGTATAGGAATAGCTCGATCCTGCCGCGGGCACCAGCCCGGCCATTTCGGCGTACGAGATGGCGGAGAGCAGCGCGGCGAGTCCGGCGATCGCGAAGGAGATCCAGATGGCCGGGCCGGCCAGCGGCACGGATTCGCTCAGGATCACCAGGATGCCGGTTCCGAGCGTGGCGCCGACGCTGATCATCGTCAGGTGCAGCACGCCGAAACTGCGGACCAGCTTCGTGCCGCCGTGGCCGGTTTCGGCTTCGCTGACGAGCTGTCCGATCGGCTTGCGGCGGAGCAGTTGCGCGGTCAGTCCGGGACGGCCCGTGGTGGACGGTGGCCGTTCTCCAATAAGCGTTGGCGCAGTCATCGTTGACGTCCGTTCTTCAGTAGTGGTCTTTTCCCCGCGTCCAGCCTAGGCGTGTGAGCCAGCTCTCACGGTTGTGCAAAATGACCTATAGTCTTCAGTTATGAGACGTAATGCACTGAAGCCCGCCGTTCCCGTCACGTGTGGCAGCCTTGGCTGCTGACCACGGCGAGCGGCTGGGTTTCGTCACCCTGGCACAGTTCCTGCGCCAGCTGCCGCCGGAACTGTCCGTGCTTCACGACGGCGGCAACGGGGCGGAGCGGCTGCGCTGGGTGGAGCCGAGTGAACTGGAGGATCCGACCCCCTACCTGCTCGATGGCGAGTTCCTGCTCACCGCCGGCCTCCCGTTCCTGGGCGCGGGCGGCCGCGGGGAGTTCGTGAATGCCTATGTGCAGCGGCTGGTCGCGGCGCGGGTCTCGGCCCTGGGCTTCGGCCTGGAACCCTATTTCGACGAGGTGCCGGAAGCCGTGGTCCTGGCCTGCCGACGGCACAACCTCACGCTCGTGGCAGTCCCGAAGACCGTGCCCTTCGCCGCCGTCGGCCTGGCGTTCTCACAGCTGCTGGAATCGGACAACGCCACGACGTTCCGGCAGCTCGCGGACACCAACCGGCAGCTCATGCGCGCCGTGCTGTCGGCGCGGCCGGAACACGAACTCCTGGCCGCCCTCGTGCAGCGGGTTCCGGTCTGGGCGGTGCTCGTCGGTGCCGACGGGCGGCTGCGGGCCCGCGGCGCCGCCAGCGCCCCGGCTGCCCCCAGCGCCGCAAGTGCCGCGGGTGCCCAGGGTGGCCCCGGCGCCGCCAGCGCCCCGGGGGAACGCGCCACGCCCGGCGTGGAGCTGGCCACACTGCAGCCCCTGCTGGCGAGGCTGCTGTCCGGCAGCGGCCCCCGCGTGGAGATGGACTCGTTCGGCACGGCCGGTTCGGCGCTGGTCTTCGGGTATCCGCTGCGCAGCACCCGGGACGCCAACCTGGGCGCCCTGATCCTCGGCACCGACGCGCCGCTGACCCCGGCGCAGAACAGCGTCGTCTCCACCGCCGTCGGACTGCTGGAGCTGCTGGTGCGCCAGCGCACCAGCGGTTCACTGGCCCCCAGCCAGCTCGCCACCGCGCTGCTGCTGCATCCGGACAGCCTGGCGTCGGGAGGCACCCGCCATCTCAACGGGCTCAAGGACCTGCTGGCGCAGAGCGTCTCCACCACCCGGTCCGGGCCGCTGCGTGTGCTGCTGGGCCTCCGCCCGGAGGCCGGTCGAACGGACGGCCCGGCAGGCACTCCCGCCACGGGCCGCACTGCCCGCTCCGGCGAAAGTCCCGTCCGGGAGCTGTTGGAGTGGCGCCGGATGTTTGATACCAAACTGGTGGAGATCACCGACTACGGCTTTGCCGCGATTACCCGGCTGAAGGTCGACGACGCCCTGCTGGCCGGCGTCGAACGGCTCGGCTGGCGCCTCGTGATCGGGAGCTCCACGGAGCTCTCCGGGCTGGCGGAGGCCTACCGGCTCGCCTCGTCGCTTCGCAGCCGCGTGGGCACCACGGGGCACAGCGTCCGGGTGGATGAGGTGACATGGTCCGTGGCCGGACTGCTCGGCCAGGAGGCCGGCGCCATGCTGGCCGCCCGGCTGCTGGCCCCGGTGCTGGCCCTGGAACCGGAAAGGCGGGATGCCCTGCTCGGCATCCTTCGGGCCTGGCTCGGCGAGAACGGCAGCTGGGATGCCACGGCCAAGGCCACCGGATTGCACCGCAACAGCGTCCGCCGGCAGATCGGCATGCTCGCGGAGCTGCTGGAGCTGGATCTCAACCAGGCCCAGGCCCGGGCGGAGCTCTGGATTGCGCTGCAGTACACGGGCGGGCTGCCCGGGCAGCCGGCCCCGGCAGGCCAGGCTGCGGTCGCAGCCCAGCCGCCGGCGCAGCGGCCCGGTCAGTCGCCCGGTCAGTTGCCCGGTCAGTTGCCCGGTCAGTTGCCCCAGGAGCGGTAGACCTCCGGCCGGAGGTCGTCCAGATACGCTACCTCGGGCCCGGAGGTGTCCCGCGCGGGCAGCTCCGCGAACAGTAGTTCGGCCCCGGCGCCGGCGGCGGCCAGGAGCGAGCCGTCCGGCGCCGCAACCACGCTGCCGCCGAGGAAATCGCAGCCGTCCTCGGTTCCGGAGTGGTTGGCGTAGGCGAGTGTCACGTGGTTCTCCAGCGCGCGTGCCCTGACCAGCAGCTGCGGGACGGTATCAAAGCCCGTGGCGAGGGCGGTCGGGACGAGGAGCAGCTCGGCGCCGCGCACTGCGGCGGCCCGGACGGCCTCGGGGAACTCCACGTCGTAGCAGATCACCATCGAGGTCCTGATTCCATGGAAGTCCACGACGCCGGGACCGGCCGCGGCCGGGACGAACGCCTGGCGCTCGTCCGGGCCGAAGAGATGAACCTTGGCGTAGCTGAGCAGCTCCTCCCCGGCCTCATCGACGAGGGTGGCGGTGATCTGCCAGTCCCCCGCCGGGGTGGCGGCGGGCAGGCTGTAGACCAGCGCAATGCTGTTCCGGCGGGCGATCTCCGCCAGGGCCTGCCGGATGGCGGGCAGCGCTGCGGGGTCGAACTCCGCCCGCAGCCGCAGGGGCGCGTACCCCACCGGAAAGAGCTCGGGAGTCAGGAGCAGCCGGGCACCGGCAGCCGCAGCCTTGCGCGCGGCGGCCTCCACGGCAGCACAATTGGCGTCAACGTCCAGCACGGCGGCGTTCGCCTGCATCAGGGCCAGTAGCACCATTACCACCTCAGCATCCAGGGGACCGCCTTTGGCGGCGGACCCTCGCCCCTCCAGCGTAGCCACGCGGCGCCGTCGCCGTGCCGGTGCATTTCCGCCCGACGCCCGCGCCACCGGGGCGGATCGCCCCGGCCTCCCCTGACCGGCGCGGGCCGCAGCGGTCCGGATCGCCCCGGCATTCCCCGCCAGTGCGCCCGCGGACGTGCCGCGGGAGCGCCACCGGTCCTTCCGGACGACTTCCCCACCCACCTTGCGTTAACTTCTTGACTACAAGACAGGAATGCGGCACTCTTCATTGCATGCCCTCACCAACGCGCTCAACGAGGAGCCGAACGAAAAACCCCGGATCCCAATCCGCACTCCGGCATCTGAACCAGCAGCGGATCATTGAATGCCTGCTCGCCGGGCCCTCCACGCAGGCGGAACTCGCCCGGCAGACCGGCCTCTCCACGGCCACGGTTTCCAACATCGTCAAGATCATGCAGGACGCCGGGCTGGCCTCCACCGAACCGATCACCAGCTCCGGCCGGCGGGCCCTGAACGTCCGGCTCAACAGCAACGGTGCCGTCGCCGTGGGCATCGACTTCGGCCGCCGGCACCTGCGCGTCGTCCTGGCCTCACTGAGCTACCACGTGATCGCCGAGGAATCGGTCCTGCTCCCCCTGGGCCACCATGCCGAGGAGGGCATCAGCGCCGCCGTCGCACTGCTGGACCGGCTCCTGGCCAGCAGCGGCGTGGAACGCAGCGCCGTCGTCGGGGCCGGCGTCGGCATCCCAGGCCCCATCGACCGCCGCACGGGGACGGTGGCGCAGGGCGCCATCCTGCCCGAATGGGTGGGCATCAATATCCTGCAACGCCTCGAGGAAGCGCTGGATCTGCCGGTTTTCGTGGACAACGACGCCAACCTGGGCGCCCTGTCGGAGGTCACCTGGGGGCCGCACACCGGCATCAGCAACCTGATGTTCCTCAAGATCGGATCCGGCATCGGCGCGGGGCTGATCCTGAACGGGATGCCCTACTACGGCAACGTCGGAATCACCGGCGAAATCGGCCACGCGACCATCCATGAGCACGGGCTGGTCTGCCGCTGCGGGAACCGCGGCTGCCTGGAAACCATCGCCTCGACCACCACCATGATCGAACTCCTGGGCCGCGGCGAGGACAAGCCGCTGACCCCGGAGGACATCGTCCGCAAGGCCCTCGCCCGGGACTCCGCCACCCTGCGCGTGGTGGACGACGCCGGACTCGCCGTCGGCCGCGCGCTGGGCAATGTGGCCAACCTGATCAACCCCGAGGTGATCGTCGTCGGCGGGCCGCTGGCCGGGCTCGGGGAACTGTTGCTGGACCCGATCCGGCGGGGACTGGTCCGGCACGCGGTGCCCGTCATCGGCGAGACGACGACGCTCACAATGTCCTCCCTCGGAGACCGCGCCGAGGCCCTCGGAGCCACGGCCCTGGTGTTCCAGCACGCCGGAATCCGGCGGAATTAGGTTTTTCGTTATCGGGCCGTTGCGTTAAAGACTTGACGACAAGGCCGTGATCCAGTTTACTTTTTCATCAGACGGCCCTGCGGTTTGCAGGGGCGGACAACGAAGTCACGCATTGGAGGCGTAAGGGCAGATGACGTCCCTCAACACGCACAGCGATCCGATTATTCTCGAGATGCGCTCCATCACCAAAGAGTTTCCCGGCGTTAAAGCATTGGCCGAGGTGAACCTGCGGGTGAAGGCCGGTGAGATCCACGCCATTTGCGGTGAAAACGGCGCCGGCAAGTCCACCCTGATGAAGGTGCTCTCCGGGGTTTACCCTTACGGCAGCTACGACGGCGACATCGTCTACCAGAGCGAAGTCCAGCAGTTCAAGGACATCCGGGCCAGCGAGCACGCCGGCATCGTGATCATCCACCAGGAACTCGCGTTGATCCCCGAACTGTCCATCATGGAGAACATCTTCCTCGGCAACGAGCCCACCAAGCGCGGGGTGATCGACTGGGCCGAGGCGCGGACCCGCTCCACCGAACTGCTGGCCCGGGTGGGACTGCGGGAGGATCCGGAGACCCCGATCAAGGAAATCGGCGTCGGCAAGCAGCAGCTCGTCGAAATCGCCAAGGCCCTGAACAAGTCGGTGAAGCTGCTCATCCTCGACGAGCCCACGGCGGCCCTCAATGAATCCGATTCCCAGCACCTGCTGGACCTGATGCTCGGCCTGAAGGGCCGCGGCATCACCTCCATCATCATTTCCCACAAGCTGAACGAGATCGAGCAGATCGCGGACTCCATCACCATCATCCGTGACGGCAAGTCGATCGAGACGCTCGACGTCAAGGCCGACGGCGTCGACGAGGACCGCATCATCAAGGGCATGGTGGGCCGGACACTGGAATCCCGCTTCCCGGACCACGAGCCGACGATCGGCGAGGTCTTCTTCGAGGTCAAGAACTGGAACGTGGGCCACCCGCAGATCCAGGACCGCATGGTCTGCAAGAACTCCAACTTCTTCGTCCGCCGCGGCGAGATCGTCGGCTTCGCCGGCCTGATGGGCGCCGGACGCACCGAGCTGGCCCGTTCCGTCTTCGGCCGCTCCTACGGCCGGTTCCTCTCCGGGCAGATCTACATGAACGGCAAGGAGGTCGACCTCAAGAACGTCAAGCAGGCGATCGACGCCGGGCTGGGCTACGTCACCGAGGACCGCAAGTCCCTGGGGCTGAACCTGCTCGATGACATCAAGGCCACCACGGTCTCGGCAAACCTCAAAAAGGTCAGCAAGCACAACGTGATTGACGCCAACAAGGTCTTCACCGTCGCCGAGCAGTACCGCAAATCGCTGCGGACCAAGGCGCCGTCGGTGGAGGAGGGCGTCGCCAAACTTTCCGGCGGCAACCAGCAGAAGGTGGTACTGGCGAAGTGGATGTTCACCGACCCGGAACTGCTGATCCTGGACGAACCCACCCGCGGCATCGACGTCGGCGCCAAGTACGAGATCTACGGCATCATCCAGCAGCTCGCCAACCAGGGCAAGGGCGTCATCGTGATTTCCTCGGAGCTGCCTGAGCTGCTGGGCCTCTCGGACCGCATCTACACCATCTTCGAGGGGGCCATCACCGGCGTGCTCAACAAGGACGAAGCAAGTCAGGAAAACCTCATGAAGCTCATGACCTCCGCACGCAAGACCGCCTGACCCGCTGGGGCCAGCCGCACCGAAGACTCCGAACACTCCGAACACTCCGGAAACAAGGACTGAAACAATGAACGCGCTCAAGAAGCTCCTTGGCGGCAACACCCGCCAATTCGGCATGATCTTCGCCCTGGTGGCATTGATCATCTTCTTCCAGGTCGCCACCGGCGGAAACACCCTCACGCCCGGTAACGTCATCAACCTCTTCAACGGCAACTCCTACATTCTGATCCTCGCCATCGGCATGGTCCTGGTGATCATCGCCGGACACATCGACCTGTCCGTCGGCTCGGTCGCGGCATTCGTGGGCGTCAGCGTGGCCCTCATGATGCGCGACTGGGATATCCCCTGGTATCTGGGCATCCTCTTAGGGCTGCTGCTGGGCGTCCTGATCGGCGCGTGGCAGGGGTTCTGGACCGCGTATGTCGGTATCCCGGCGTTCATCGTCACGCTGGCCGGCATGCTGATCTTCCGCGGCGCCAACCAGTACGTGGGCAAGTCCAACACCATCCCGGTGCCCACCGAGTTCCAGAAGATCGGCTCCGGCTACCTGCCCGAAATCGGGCCAAGCACCGGGTACAACAACCTCACCGTGCTGCTGGGCCTGCTCGGAGTGGCCTTCGTGATCTTCAGCGAGATCCGCTCCCGCCGGAACGCCAAGGCCCTGGGCGCCGAGGTGCCCGAAGCCTGGGTCAGCATCACCAAGCTGGTCCTGGTCTGCGGCGCCATCCTCTACGCGACCTACCTGTTCGCCACCGGCCGGCCGGGCACGTCCTTCCCGATCCCGGGCCTCATCCTGGCTGCCCTCGTGATCATCTACGGCTTCATCTCCTCCAAGACCGTCATCGGCCGCCACATCTACGCCGTCGGCGGCAACCGGCACGCCGCCGAGCTCTCCGGCGTCCAGTCCAAGAAGGTCAACTTCCTGGTCATGATGAACATGTCCGTCCTGGCCGGACTCGCCGGCATGATCTTCGTGGGCCGTTCCACCGCTTCGGGCCCGTTCGACGGCGTCGGCTGGGAACTGGATGCCATCGCGGCCGTGTTCATCGGCGGCGCCGCCGTCACCGGCGGTGTCGGCACCGTGATCGGCTCGATCGTCGGCGGCCTGGTGATGGCCGTGCTGAACAACGGCCTGCAGCTCCTCGGCGTCGGCGCCGACCTCACCCAGATCATCAAGGGCCTCGTGCTCCTGATCGCCGTCGCGTTCGACGTCTACAACAAGACGCAGGGCAAGAAATCCATCATCGGCCTGATGTTCAAGAACTTCGGCCGCAGCAGCGAGCTGAAGGCCGACGAGACCACGTCCACCAAAGAGGTCATTTCCGAAGGCGCCTAGTTCGCCCCCCTGATCCGTTCCATCACGATTCTCCGCACACCATCTAAAGAAAGAGAACCAAGCAATGCGAATGATTGGTAAAGCAGGAAAGGCAGCAGCAATCGCTGCTATTGCGGCACTGGCGCTGACAGCCTGCGGCCGCAGCGACACTGGGGCCACCGGCGGTTCCTCCTCCGGCGGCGAAGCGTTCCCGAAGGACTCCCTGATCGGCGTCGCACTTCCCCAGAAGACGTCCGAAAACTGGGTCCAGGCGGAGACACTCTTCAACGACGGCCTCAAAAATGCCGGCTTCAAGCCGGATGTGCAGTTCGCCAACGGCGGCGTCTCGGAACAGCAGAACCAGATCAGTGCCATGATCACCAAGGGCGCCAAGGTCATCATCGTCGGCGCCATCGACGGCGCGCAGCTGGGCACCCAGCTCCAACAGGCCAAAGACGCGGGCGCCACGATCATCGCGTATGACCGGCTGCTCCTGAACACCGCCAACGTGGACTACTACGTGGCCTACGACAACTTCAAGGTCGGTGAACTCCAGGGCCAGGCGCTGCTGGAAGGCATGAAGGCCAAGAAGCCGTCCGGGCCGTACAACATCGAGCTCTTCGCCGGTTCCCCGGATGACGCCAACGCGAAGGTCTTCTTCAACGGTGCCATGAGCGTGCTGAAGCCGAAGATCGACGACGGCACCCTCAAGGTGCTCTCCGGCCAGACGACGTTCGAGCAGGCGGTTACCCAGGGCTGGAAGGCAGAAAACGCCCAGAAGCGCATGGACACCCTGCTCGCCGGGACCTACGGCAGCGCAACGCTCGACGGCGTGCTGTCCCCGAATGACACGCTGGCCCGCGCCATCATCACCTCGGTGAAGGCAGCCGGCAAGCCGATTCCGGTCGTCACGGGCCAGGACTCCGAAGTTGAGTCCGTGAAGTCCATCATGGCCGGTGAGCAGTACTCCACGATCAACAAGGACACCAGCAAGCTCGTGGAGCACGCGATCACCATGGTCAAGGACCTCCAGGCCGGCAAGAAGCCTGAAGTCAACGACGACAAGTCCTACAACAACACGGTCAAGGTGGTTCCCGCATACCTGCTGGAGCCCGTCATCGTGACGAAGGAAAACGTCAAGACGGCCTACGTCAACGATCCGGTACTCGGACCGCTGACGAAGTAATTCCTGTCTGAACAGCACCTCGAAGAGCCCCGGTTCCGCCTCCTGGCGGGCCGGGGCTTTTTGCTGCCGGGTGCCCGGGGCGCACCTTCACAGCGGATCCATAGCTTCGGATGGCGATCCGCACAGCGGCCCGTACCAGTGTGGTGTCAGCCGCCGGCCGTTCCGGCCGGCCTGAGATCCCTAGGAGTCACGTGAGCGTCCTTGCCCGGAGTATAGGCAACGCCTTCAGAAACAAGGTCCGAACAGCGGCCGTCGTGGCCGTATTGGCGGTTGCCATTGGCCTCGCCCTGGCCATGCTGGTGGCCAACCAGGCCGTCGCGGGCAAGGTCGCGGAACTGAACGCCTCGGTGGGCACCGTTCTGACCGTGAACCCGGCCGGCGGCCAGGGCTTCGAGGGCGGCGGCGAGCCGCTCACCGCCGAGCAGGCCGCGACAGCGGCCGCCGTCCCCAATGTGAGCACCGTCGTCGGCACCAAAGCCCTCCGGCT
>NZ_MQTS01000120.1:0-3502 GCF_020532825.1 Arthrobacter sp. SO3 | reverse complement strand
GCCCAGACCGGCACCCAGGCCGGGGCGGGAGGCCCTGGCGGGCAGGGAGGTCCAGGCAGCCAGTCAGCCACCGCCGTGACCACAAGCCTCACGGCCGCCGTCGACGCCGGCACGCTCGGCAACCGCAACCAGGCCGCCAGCGGAAGCACGGGAACATCCGGAACCTCCGGGAGCAGCACCGCACCGGCGTTCTCCGTGCCCGTCACGGCCACCGGGATCGGCGCCGAGGTGGACACCACCGGCAAGGCGCTGGCGCTGGCGCAGGGCACGGGCCTGGGCGACTACAGGGCCGCTTCCACGGGCGCCCTGCTGGGCACCACCCTGGCCGAGAAGAACGGCCTGTCCGTTGGCTCAACCTTCACCATCAAGGACCAGAGCTTCACCGTCACCGGCCTGTTTGACGCCGGTACCGCGTTCGGCAACAACGCCCTCTATCTCACGCTCCCCACCGCCCAGACCCTCGCGGACCTCCCGGGCGAACTGTCCACGATGGTGGTCACCGTCAATTCCATGGAAAACGTCGACGCCGCCAAGACGGCGCTGCAGGCCGCGCTCGGCACCGACAAGGCCGATGTCAGCCAGGGCCAGCGGAACCTCCAGACCGCCGTCAGCTCGCTCGGCAGTGTCAAGAACATCTCCTTCATCGCCTTCGTGGCCGCCCTGGCCACCGCGGGCCTGATCATCCTGCTGATCATGGTCATGCTGGTCCGTGAGCGCCGCCGCGAGATCGGTGTCCTGAAGGCCATCGGCGCCCCGAACCGCACCATCGGCCTGCAGTTCGTGCTCGAGGCCCTGGTCCTGGTGGCCATGGGCAGCGTGGTGGGTGCCGCCATCGCGTCCTTCGCCAGCGGCGGCATCGCCTCCGCCCTGATCAGCTCCAACACCGCGACGGCGGCGGCCACGACCGGCCGCCGCGGCCAGGGCTTTCCCGGCGGAATACCCGGCGGCGCCGGATTCCCCGGCGGGAACCCGCTTGGCGGGGCCAGCCAGCTGCTGACCTCCGTGAGCGCGAGCGCCTCCCCCGGTGTCATCGCCGGCGGGATTGCCGCCGTGTTTGGTGTCGCCATCATCGGGGCGCTGGTTCCGGCCCTGCTCACCGCCCGCATCCGTCCCATCGAAGTCCTCCGAGGAGAGTAGCCATGATCGAAGTCAAGAACCTGGTCCGCACGTTCAAGTCCGGCGACCGCACCATCACGCCGGTCAACGATGTGAGCTTCGAGCTCGAGCAGGGCACCCTGGCCTCGATCGTGGGCAAGAGCGGCAGCGGCAAGAGCACGCTCCTGTCCCTGCTCGGCGCCCTCGACAAGCCCACGAGCGGGGATGTGCTCGTCAACGGGGTCAGCCTGGCCGGCATGCCGGATGGCAAGCTCACCGAATACCGCCGGCGGGACATCGGCTTCGTGTTCCAGCAGTTCAACCTGATCCCGAACCTCTCCGCGCTGGACAACGTCATGTTGCCGATGGAGTTTGCCGGGATCCGGAAGGCGGCGCGCCAGGAGCAGGCCCGGCAGCTGCTGGAGCAGGTGCAGCTCGATCCGGACAAGCATGTCCGCCGCATCAACCGGCTCTCCGGCGGTGAACAGCAGCGGGTGGCGATCGCCCGGGCGCTGGCCAACGCCCCGAAGCTGATCCTTGCGGACGAGCCCACGGGCAACCTGGACGAACAGACCGGCGAGCACATCATCGAGCTCCTCAGTTCGCTGAGCCGGGACCACAACACCACCATCCTGGTGGTCACGCATGACCGCTCGCTGGCCAACAAGACCGATCGGCGGTTCCGGCTCCAGCAGGGCCGTCTGACGGAGGAGGCGGCACGCAGCCGGGCCGCCGCAGGGTCACCCGCCTAACCCACGGCCCGGGAGCGGCGCCAACCACGCCGCTCCCGGCTTTCGGCGTGCGCATCCTGGGCACGCCCCGCCCGGGTGAGAGGATGACTCCATGAGCGCACACATCGCCACGCCCTGGTTGACCAGCCAGCCGGACCCCGATCCCCGGACTGCCACCGGCGCCAGGCTGCGCTGGGGCGTCGTCGCCACGGGAGGCATCGCAGCGGCCGTGACCCGGGACCTGGAACTCCTCGCCGACGCCGAGCTTTACGCGGTCAGTTCGCGCACCCAGGCGGCGGCGGATGCCTTCGCCGCCGATTTTGGCTTCGCCCGCGCCTACGGCGACCTGGACGGCCAGTCCGGCTACGACCGGCTGCTCGCCAATGACGCGGTCGACGTCGTCTACGTCGCCACCCCGCACGCCCACCACCACGAAATCGCCATGGCGGCCCTCACCGCGGGTAAGCACGTGCTGTGCGAAAAGGCACTTACCGTCAATGCGCGGGAAGCTTCCGAGCTGGTGTCGCTGGCACGCGCCAAGGGCCTGTTCCTGATGGAGGCGATGTGGAGCCGGTTCCTCCCGGGCATGCAGCGGGCCTTCGAGATCGCCGCCTCCGGCGAGATCGGGGACGTCAAGTGGGTGGGAGCGGACCTGGGCTTCCCGGCGCCGTATTCGCCCAACTCGCGCCTCTGGGCCCCCAAGGATGGCGGCGGCGCGCTGCTGGACCTCACTGTCTATCCCCTGCTGTGGGCACTGGGCACCCTGGGCTTCCCGCAGACCGTCAGTGCCACCGGCTGGCTGAACGACGACGGCGTGGACGCCCAGAACGCCCTGACGCTCGGCTACCAACACGGCGCCCAGGCGCAGCTGACCTCATCCCTGCTGGCGCACGGCCCCCGAACCGCCACCGTGGCGGGCAGCGGGGGGTTCCTGCAGTCCATCGGCTCGATCAACAACCCCAAGGAACTCCTGATCCGCGTCGGCTTCGACGAGCCCCGCAGTGAGTCCTTCGACGTCGTGGGACGGGGCTACAGCTACGAGCTGCGCGAGGTAACGCGCTGCATCCAGCAGGGGCTGACCGAGAGCCCCGTGATGCCGCTCGAGGACTCCCTGAACACCATGCGGCTGTTCGACGGCGTGCGCGCCCAACTGGGTGTCAGCTACCCGAACGACGCCCGATGACCCCGGTTTCCGGCGCCTGAATCCGCCGAAGTTTACGGCGCGCTCTGGACTCACGCCGCCGCGCGGACTTACCCTATAGGCAACCGTCGAGCTTTCGGGGAAATGGGGTGTGCGCGTGGACCCAGCATCAGTCCCGTTGCGCGCACGCCGCCGGCTCGGCCGGATTCTTCTGGGAGGCGTCGCCGGCATCGCGTGGCTGGCCCTCTCCGCGACGGCCGCCAGCGCGGACGACGCCGCCACTCCCCCTCCGACGGCCGACGGCACGGTCGCAGCCGTCACCATGGCTCCCCCGGACTCCATCCCCGCACTGACACTTGCCGCGCCGCCCGCTGCCGCGGTGGTCGAGGCCGCCATCGGGGCGGGCCACATGCCCGCGGGAACTCCCTGGGCTGGTGTCCCGGTTCCCGTCCCCACAGTGGTACCGGGCCCGGCGCTCACAGTGGCGCCGGTGGTCACGGCGCCCGTGGCTGAAGTAGCCACCCCGGTGCCGGCC
>NZ_MQTS01000012.1 GCF_020532825.1 Arthrobacter sp. SO3 | reverse complement strand
GGCCTCCCCGCCGCCGCCTCCGATGGCAACACCGGGCCGCCCGCCCATCCGACAGCAAGCAGTCGTCCAGCACATGAATGACGGTGATTCCCATGTCTGAAAATTCGCGAGCCCTCGAGGCCGTCAAATTCCCCCGGTACGAGCGTCGCGGCGTATTTATGGGCTTGAAGTGGTATCAGTTGCTGCTGCTGGCGGCCGGGGTCCTTGTAGCCAGCACGGCATCGGCAATTCGCGGACCAGTCGGCCTCTTCGCATCGGGACCAATGTGGCTGTCGCTCATCTTGCTCGGATTGCTCCAGTATTCGAGGATTCCCTACCCGGTCTGGGCCGGGCATGCAGCCCTGTTCTTCTACCGGGTGGCCGCCAAACAGACCCGCTTCCTGGTCAGGCCTGAGCGCCCGGCCTTGGCGGGGCACCTGGCGCTGCCGGGCGGACTGGGAAACCTGGAATTGCGTCGGACCTCAACCGGTGAGTCGTTCATCGTGGACGCCCGAGGCAGAGAAGCGATCGCTGTGCTGCGCTGCAGCACCAGGTCATTCGCGCTCCTGGACTCTGACGACAAGGCCTGGGCGGTTCAGGCCTGGTCACGGGTGCAGGCAGGCATGGCCCAGCGCAGCAGCGTCGCCAGAATCGCCGTCCAGGATTACACCGTCCCGTATCCCTCGTCGGCTTTGCGCGATTTCTATGAACGCACGGCCCCGGAGCGGGCGAGCATGTCTAAAGACCTCACCTGGGGTCAGCGCGCTTACGAGGACCTGATCGCTGCGGCCGGATCGGCGATGAGCCACGACCTCTTGCTCGCACTTGTGGTGGACACCGGCAAAGCGCGACGCCGGATCAAGGAGTCCGGCGGGGGACTCGTCGGCGTCGAACAGGTGCTGCGGCTGGAGGTTGAGGCCATGACCACCGCGTTGGGCACTCACAATGTCAGGGTGGAGGAATGGCTCCCGGAGACAGGCCTCCTCGACGTCGTCCGCGGCGCCTTCGATCCGGCCGCCCCGGTAACCCCGGCACGGCAGCACGCAGTCAGCACGACGGCGCCTGGGCCGCAGAACGATACAGAGCCCAAGGCGCCCTGCGTCGCTGCCGGGCCGATGGCGGTCGAGGAGCACTGGACCTACGTGCGCACTGACTCCGGTTTTCATCAAACGTTCTGGATCGCCGAATGGCCGCGGCAGAAGGTCTTTCCGGGCTTCCTCCACCCCTTGATCTATGTCGGCGATTTCCGCCATACGGTGACAGAGGTGATCCGCGCCGTACCCACGACTGAGGCGCTGCGGGACATTCGCTCCGCCCAGGAAGCCCACGAAACGCGTCGTCGGATCAACACCCGCTTCGACAGACCGCTCACCAGGGAGCAACGGGCAGAGGAAGAAGAAGTGACCCAGCGGGAGGAAGAGATCGTCGCCGGCCACGGAGACGTGCGGCCGGCCGCGTACGTGACCATCACGGCGGGCACCCTCCAAGACTTAGCTCGACACAGGCAGGAACTCGAGTCGGCGGCGGCGGGAGCCTTCGTCGAACTGCGGTTGCTGGCCGGTCAGCAATGGGCTGCCTTTGTCGCCGGTGCGCTCCCGTTTGGACGGGGACTGCGGTGAAGAGGCCAACCCAAACGGTGCACTACGTGCCAGCGGGCGGGAACCGCCAGGAGCGAAAGGTACGACGCCGACAGGACGAGCACGATCACAGCCAACCGTGGGAGTCCGCGCTCCGCAGTTTAGGGGAGACAGTCGGCGCCGGGCTCGACAGAAGAGATCACGGCGGCGACTGGGGGAGCCGTGAAGCGAATTCCCTGCGCGGCCCGCACCGACTGCGCCCGGCACCGCACCGGGCGTCCACCATGACCTTCGCCGCTGCCTACCCGTTCATCACCGAATCAGGGCTGGGCCACGAAGGAACCTACATCGGCACAGACGTCTTCGGCTCCGGTGCCTTCTCCTACGATCCATGGATTCTCTATGACAAGGGCGTCATCAGCGGCCCGTCGATCGTCGTAATCGGCACCGTCGGGACAGGGAAATCCATGTGCGGGAAATCCCTGGTGGCCAGGTCCATCACGCTGGGCCGGCAGGCCGCCGTCGCCTCCGACCCCAAGGGGGAGTGGGTAGCCGTCGCGAACGCCGTCGGTGGGAAAGTCATTTCAGTAGGCCCCGGCCGCGCGGCCCGGGTCAATCCGCTCGACGCCGGCCCGCGGTCCAGCGCCCTGAGCGAGGCGCAGTGGCAGGCCGTGGTCCGTCAACGGCGCCGCTACCTGCTGGTGGCGCTGGTGTCGCTCATGCGGCAGGGGATGCCGCTGCATCCGGTGGAACACACAGCCCTGGACATGGCGCTCATGGAAACCGTGGCCCAGAACTCGAATCCCACGCTGCCGATGGTCCTGGACCACCTGCTGAACCCGTCGCAGGAAACCATCGGGCTGGTCGGTAAGGACGGAGGACAGGCCGTCAGCCACTCCCTGCGGCGCACAGTATCCGGCGACTTGGAAGGCATGTTTGATGCACCCTCCACCGTCTCCTTCGATGCCGATGCGCCCATGATGGTGATGGACACGTCAGCGCTGATCGGCGCCTCGGAGCAGGCACTGTCCCTCGCCGCGGCGTGCGGCGCCACCTGGCTGGAAGCGGCCGTGACAAACCCCGACGGCGGCAAACGGCTGGTGGTCTACGACGAAGGATGGCGCATGCTGGCGGACCCCTACATGCTCGCAAAAATGAGCGAACAATGGCGGCTGGCCCGTACCTACGGCATCGCGAATCTGCTGATCATGCACAAAGTGGCTGACCTCAACGAAATCGGAGACAGCACCAGCGGCCACCGCCAGAAAGCACTCGGCCTGCTCACCGAAGCCGACACCAGGATCATCTACCGGCAGAAGCACGATGCCATGCGCCTGACCAAGGAAGCCCTGGGGCTGTCAGAGGCCGAATGCGAGCATGTGGAGAACCTTCCCAAAGGCGTAGGCCTCTGGAAAGTTGGAAACCGTTCCTTCATCGTCGCCAACAGGGTTACAACCGATGAACTGGCAGTGTTCGGCACCGACGACCGGATGGTCTGAAAGCCACCATGAACCGGCGGGCAGGAGACAGCACTCCACTCGTCACGGCTGGGCTTATCGCAACAGCCGGCTACGTTTGCCTGTGCGTCCTCGTCCAGAGCGCAGCCCATCTCCAGATGCTCTGGCGCTGCGGCGGCAGTCCACCACCGCAATTCAACCCGGCCGCCGCCGTCGGGCTCTTCGTTGGCCGGATTAATTGGATTATTGGTCAGCCAGAGGGATGCGACGTCGGCGCCAGCGCCGTCTGGTGGGTGGTCGGCCCGGTGCTACTCCTGGTGGGGGCGCTCGCCGTTGGGTCCGTCCTGGCGTGGCGGAGGTGGAAGCAATCAGGTGCGTGGCTGCGCCAGGACATCCTGAACCGTGAGGGTATTGCCCGGCGTGCCGAGATCCTTCACGACTTCGGAGCCCGAGCCGTTCGAAGGCGAGGAAAATTCACACGGCCAGGCTTGGCCAAACCACGGATCGAGGACGTGGCCTGGACGCTGGGCCGATCCCGCGGCGTCACGATCCACGTCTCCACCGAGGAATCCATGGTCATCCAGGGCGCGCCGCGATCCGGCAAGGGCCTCTACGTGGTCATCAATGCGATCCTCGACGCGCCGGGTGCCGTGGTCACCACGTCCACCCGCGCCGACAACCTGGTGGTGACCATGAAGGCCCGCGCCACGGGGAGCAGACCGGTAACAGTGTTCGATCCACAGGGTATGTCCGGGCTGCCTTCAACGCTTCGCTGGTCTCCCGTCCGCGGCTGCGAGGACCCGGACATCGCCACCCGCCGCGCGCTCGTCATCACCGCCGACACCGAGATGAAAGGCGAAAACGCGGCCTGGCAAAAGCGCTCGCTGATCATCCTGCAATGCCTCCTGCACGCTTCGGCACTGTCCGGGGAAGGCGTCCGCGCCTTTCGCCGCTGGTCCTCAAGCCCTGTCCTGGCGCGTGAGGCGTTGGAGGAACTCAGCCGGCCCGAGGCAGCGCTGGGTTGGCAGGCCGATCTCATGGGCATTCTTGAGGATGACCCCAGGAATACGTCCAACTCCTGGATCGGCGTCTCAGCCGCGGTTGCGCCGCTGTCATCGCCGAAAGTACTGGCTGCATTGGACCCGCTGGACGAATCCGAGGAGTTCGATCCAAGAACATTCATCCGTGACTGCGGCACCCTGTATCTGATCGGGACCCGCGCCGGAGCCGCCGCAGCAGGCCCGTACCTTTCGGCCTTGATCGACGACATCGACAATGCTGCCCGCGAGATGGCCTTCATCGCCCCTGGAGGCAGGCTGGAACCCCCGCTGTCCCTGATCCTGGATGAGATTGCGAACCTGGCACCGTGGCCGGGCTTGCCGATCGCCCTCTCGGATGGCGGCGGCATCGGCATATCCACTCTTGTGGTTTTGCAGTCCCTATCCCAGGCGCGGACGGGATGGTCCATCGACGAAGCTGCAACCATTTGGGACTCGGCCATCATCAAGGTGATCTTCGGCGGCGGCTCTGACGAGCGGGACCTTCGTTCGCTCGCCGGGCTGCTGGGGGAGAGGAGTCTGACCCTCAACACCCGCTCCTGGTCCGCACAGGGCCGCCAGGACGGCGAACAGATCAGGGAGAGCCCAGTCCTGGCGTTGCATGAGATCCGGCGTCTGCCGACCGGCACGGCCCTCATGCTGGGGCGGCGAGCCCGTCCCATCCTGTTGGACCTGCGCGAATGGCACAAGCGCAAGGACGCGGCAGAACTTGGCCGCTCGAAGCTGGAGCTTGAACAAGAACTGGCGGACGGGCACCGGCTGCGGCAGCAAACAACCGGGGAGGTGAGCGGTGACGAGCCAGGATGACACCGAACGCTTTGAGATCCCCTCGGCAGGAGGAGAGGACGACGACCTGACGGCCGAGCTCTTCCGATCCGCATTCCGACCGCCCGGGAGGGTGACCGGCGTGACGTACCGTTGGCGGGAACTGACGGCGACGCAGGCCAGCACCGTATGGGGTGACCTGGCGGTGTGGGTCCGATGGCTGGTCGCCACGTACCAGTTGACGACGTCGGTGGTTCCGGATTGCTGGTGGCGACACACCGAGATCGTTGCCGAGCTCTACGCGCTGCAGCGGGCGGAACTGGCCTCCTATGCCAGCGAGGATCCCGGTTTCGGGCCGCTCGCCTTTCACGAGCGGCTGCCACATGCTGTCGAGCGTCTGCGGACCCATACCCGGACGGCCGGTTGTGTGGGCCTGCAAGCGCACAAGGAGCCTGCGTTGAGGATCCTGCGGTTGGACGCGCCGGGCTTCGTTGAGTGGCAGGCGGCTTCCCACCAGGTCGGTGACGAATTCTGAAGTCATGCTGTTTGCGTCTCCCAGGACATGAATGAGTATCCGCAGGGTGGTCCCGGCGGGAACCCTAGAAGCATGAAGGGAGGCTGTCGTGGCCTCTGAACCTGAAGACGTGTCCAGTGATGTGGCGGCAGATGCCGCGTTCAACGCTTGCGATACCGGTAATGCGCGCATGACACCGGAAGAGCGCATCGCTGCCTTGACGGATGGTCTCCACAAGATCCTGGAAAGGGCCGTTGAATCTCCGTCGCACTGGCAGGTGCTGCTGGACGCCTCGGCAACGTTGTGGCGTTACTCGGGCGGCAACGTTGCCCTGCTCATGATGCAGATGGCCCAGCGCGGCACCGAAGAACCCACGCTGGTGGCCGGCTACAAAGAGTGGGCCCGCCACGGCCGCACCGTGTTGCGGGGTGAGCATGCACTCTGGGTGATCGCGCCCCGCACGGCCCGAGTCCAGCAGGTGAGACTTTCTGACGGTACCCGGCAGCGCATCCCGGCGGGGGATCAGTTGCCGCACGGCGCAGTCGACGACGGAAAGAATACCGTCATCACCGGTTGGCGCGGGCAGGCAGTCTTTGACGTCTCGCAGACGCAGGGGACACCGCTGCTGGTGCCCCGCGGCGGTGCCGCCGCTGGCGTGGATGCAGCTGAGCTGTGGTGGTCCCTTGCGGCCGTCGCCGGCAGGCACAGGTTCGACGTCGATGTCACGGACGCCCAGTACGGGCTGACAAGCGGCTTTACGGACTTCGCCGGACACCGGGTCCAGATCGGCGCCTGGCTGGGCCCGGAAGAGCGCACAGCGGTCCTCGCCCACGAGCTTGGGCACGTGCTGCTCCATGGACCGGACGACGAGATCGGCCGGCTCTACGGCAGCAGCGCGGACCACCGGGGGCTGGCTGAAGTCGAAGCTGAATCCGTCGCCTACACCGTGCTCAAGGCCCACGGCATCGACCGCGGCCCGCAATCCGCCACCTACCTGGCCGGATGGGCCGACGCCGTCATTGAGGCAGAGAACGATGCGAAGGCCCACGACGCCGGCAGCAAGCTACCAAGGGCCCGTGCGGACATCGCCAAGTCAGTATTGGGCCGCGTCACGGCTGCCAGCAAGGGAATTCTCGAAATCACCCATCCGCCGGGATTCGGCGGCAAAATCTCCGCAGTTGACGCGGATCCTCGCGTGAACCCCGGCGCGTCCTACATGCGCGTGGAACGGCCCGTGCGGTCTGTGGACGGGCCAGTAATGGCCGGGCCGTAACGACGGCAGTACCAAATCTGTCCGGCGGGAGAGTCCCGCCGGCAACTGAAAGGACAAGATCAATGAGCACCAAGATCCCGGTTAGCATCGCGGGCAATCTCGTCGCCGATCCCGAACTGAGCATCGGCGAAAGCGGCGTGGCCCACGCCAAGCTTCGTGTCGCCGTCAACCAGCGAATCCAGGGGGCAGACGGCACATGGCACGACGGAGAACCCGTCTTCCACAATGTTTCCGCCTTCCGCGCGTTGGCAGAAAACGCGGCGACGTCGCTGAAGAAGGGTGACCCGGTCACCGTCGCGGGGGAGCTGGAATTCCGCTCGTACGAAAAAGACGGCGAACGCCGCGAAGCCCGCCGCATCGTCGCCGACACCATCGGGCCGGATCTCCGATTCGGCACCGCTGTGTATCAGCGGTCATCTCACGCAGCAGCCGCGGGGCCAGACGCTGAGGTCCAGGCACGACTTGATGCGCCGGTGACGGCAGAGGCAGGTGCGCCAGCCTACAACGTCACCTCCAAGAGCCCGGTGGTGGCGCCCCCTTTCGGGGCCGCAGCGGGGAATGAGATGAGCTACTGAAGGGCGTGAGTTGCCTAAGCGGGTTGGTGAGCAAACCAACCCACTTTCCCATGCAGCGAGTGCCGGAGTGCCTTGGCAACTTCGCTTGAGAAAGTTCACTCTCGCAGCGTGACCGTCGTAGTCCCCTAACCCTCGCCCCGGGTCAGACGTGCACAATCGAGTCGTACTCAAGACCGTCAACCGCCACGGAACGCTCTTGTTCCTCTTTCTTCCCGCCGAGCTTGTGCAGCGCGGCATAGAACTGCAGTTCCTCTCGGTTAACATCAGAGCTAACTTCCAAATAGCCAACCAGCTGACCGTTGTCCGACAGTTTGAAATCTGGACGCTGTACTTTGCCACCACCAGAGTCGAACTCTTCTACCTCAAGACCGGTGAACATCGAAACGAGCGAGCGCGCGTAGTCCTCGAACACATCCAAGGGCTTCTTTTTTGTTTTGGCCATGTCCATGTCGTATCACTGCTCCGAGGTACGCGAGTGCTTTCGGCGTTGTGCCAGTGAAGCCGCGGTCAACATAAATTCGTTCAGACTCAACACCAAGGGCAGCCAGGGCAGCACGCTGCGCCGTGAGGTCTTGGGCCTGGGTGGACACGCGCGCGTAGCCGACGAGTGTTTTAGACATGGAATTCGCCTCATATAGCGCCGCCCCCTTTCCGGTCAATTGACCGGACGGGTCTTACGGGACGCTGATGGTCCCCATTTCGCAATGATGCAGTTCAGCGGTGTGTGCGACCGGTGGAGGACCGGTTAACGGGCGAGCTATTCCGTAGACAGCGGAGGCCCTTACTAGATTGGCGGCAGCAGAAGCGTGTGCCGGCACCCTGCAACAGGCACACGACGCGCTGCTGCAGCGCATCACGCCGGAGGCCACTCCGGGCGCCAAACACCCCGGTATCAATGAGAGTCACATTCGTGAAATGAGCCGGGTGGCCTCTCCATGTAGTCTCGTTCCATTATCAAAACCCCCGGGAGGCATTTGTGGTTCGAGCGGAGAACGGGACGCTCGCTGGTGTTCTGGAGGGCACGAGGATCACGCCCCAAGCCCGGGCCGTGATCGGGATATCGGTGAGGGATGCCCAGTTTGCATTCTTCGAGCGGGTAAGGGGCCACGGCCTTGCGAACGCGACCAACATCGATACGTGGCGCAAGCCCTACCCGCAAAATTGGTACGAAGTCCGTATAGGGGACCCCCGTGGGCAGATCCTGCTGCAGGTCAACTCGCAGACAAAACGCATTGCCACGCAGTTCTGGATCGGCGACGATAAGGACCTCTACGCGAAGTTGCGGGCCCAACGTGGCGCCATCGAAGCCGACCTCGGTTTCGACCTCGAGTGGGACGAGAGGCCCGACCGTAAGGCATCCAAGCTCACCATCAGCCGTTCGGGCGACTTCCAGGACGAGACTCAGTCACAGGAACTCGTCGAGTGGCTTGTGGCTACGGGGGACGCATTCGCGGGCGTCTTGTCGAAGTACCTGGGTACTGCTGAAGGTTCACTCGAAATACTGATGCCGCAGGTCCACGGGCAGGAACTGGCCAACGCCATTGCTCCGGTTAGACAGGACCTAACTGAAATTACCCAGTCATCGGCTGTTGCCAAAGCTGTCGAGGAGTTCCGGGCGCTGGGGCGTGACGCATTCCTTAAACGGCACGGGCAACATCCGTCTTCCAGGTATTTCGCGGACGTTGACGGCCTGCACATCGATTCGAAGCCCCTGCTGTCGGTCGCATACGGGTACCAATATCCGGACCGGGGACCGCTGGCCGTGCGTGACTTTTCCGGGGGTGCCGAGACCAGACGGGCGTTGCGCCGGTTCGGCTACGAACTCGTCGAAGTGCCGGCCCCGTCAGCCGGCTCGGCCATCTATTACGGGGAGGTTCCGGAGTGTCCGGCCGGAACGGTCTTCAAAGACCGCAGGGAAGCCTACGATGCCGGCGTCCACCGGACCACCCAGGCAGACATCGCCGGACAGGCGGACGGAACCCAGTCCATCTGCCTGTCCGATGGTTACTCCGACGTTAAGGTCCAAGGCGATCTGATCACCTACACCGGTTTCGGCGGCCGGGACGCCAACACGGGCCGGCACATCGCCGATCAGAAACTTGAGAAGGGGAACCTCGGGCTCGTCGAGAACTACAAGCTCGGCCGGCCCGTCCGTATTCTCGTCAAGGAGTCCGTGCTCACCGGCAAAAGATCCGACACTGCCCACCTCTATCTGGGACTTTTCACCGTTGCGGGCTGGAGCTGGGGTGAACGGGACGAGTATAGGGTCCTGATCTACCAGCTGCGGGCCGTGGCCGGTGACAGCCTTGTCCCGGGCGACGTTGCAGATGCCCTGGTCCGCGGGGAAGATCTTCCGACGCAACGCCGAAGCTCAAGCGTCAACCGGATCGTTCGGAACTTTGACGTGGCAGCTTCCGTCAAACGGCTCTATGACAACACCTGCCAGATCTGCGGGACCCGCCTGCTGACGGCCGCAGGACCATACTCCGAGGGTGCCCACATCCGCCCCCTGGGTGTCCCGCATAACGGACCCGACACCCTGGAGAACATCCTGTGCCTGTGTCCGAACTGCCACGCACTCTTTGACGGCCGCGCCCTGACAGTGCAGCCCGACCGCACCGTCCTGAAGCTGGGGGAGCCTATCGGGAAGCTCACGGCCTCGGCAGAACATCGCCTAAACTTCGAGCACCTGGCTTATCAGCTTGAAATATCCAGAGCGAAGGCGGATCACGCCACCACGCCAACGACAGCTCGGAGTGAAAAATGATCTTTGGCCACGCGGTGCATCGAAGGCCGTTCGACCGAAGGACGCGCCGCGGAGGTACGACTCCTCAAGCCTTTCAGCAGACACAAGATGCAACAATTTGCCCGTGACATCGCTGCTCGAGACCATGGCCCCCTATGAGATGACCGGGTCGTGGGCGGTATGGCCCCGTCCGCGTCGTTCGGCCGGACGAGCGACATCTCCTTCCCTGTCGGAGATCTTGACGGGGTACTCCACGCCCGCTCGATTATTCTTGGGCTGAACCCCGGAGAGTCCGCTGTCGAGCGCAGTCCGTGGCAGAACTTTCACACTTCGCCGAGGCACAACCACCACTTCCTTGCTGAGGCGTTCCGCGGCACCCCGCACTGGGGCGCCTATATGACGGACCTGCTCGCAGAGGTCAACTCTAAGTCGAACACGCTCGATCTGAGCGATAAGACCATTCACCGCGACGTCGTGGTGCTGGTGGAGCAGTTCCAAGCCCTGGGAGCCGCCGATCCGCTTGTCATCGTGGTCGGCAAGAAGACCGCGAAGGCCTTCAAGAAGTATGAGCCCGTCCTCGCAGCCGCGCTGGGCCTCCCCAGCGTTCGATGGGGCCCGTGCCTCACTACTCGGCAGCGAGCGGTCGGGTTCACGGGAACAACTCCAATAGGTATCGACGGCTTGTCCTTGAAGCGCTGGCGGATGCTGACCGCCCTCTTTTGGCCGCCGAAATCTCTGCTCTCGGGGCCGTTCCCCTGGCGCATCTTAGGCAGGCTCGTTTCGAACCTAGTCCTCGCTCAGCGCTCTGTGCACGCCAATGACTTGCATTTGTTCTGGGTCGATGCCGCGTCGGCACGGCACTGATTCGCCGGAGCATCCCTCCACGGAACATGGATCGTTCTTCGCGATGAAGCCCTCATTCTTCTCCATGGAGACGACTTTGGACATGATCTTCAACTGCCAGAGTTCGGGTTCCTTCAAGGCAGGCTCTCCACATTCCCCGCTGCGGAGCAGTCAAGAACCCTTAGGCGAGTCGCCCCCGATTCGCCTAGGGTTTTGTTGCTGAATGATCGTTGTGTCGGAGGGGTGGCGCTTCCGCTTCAAGCCAGAAACGACTCGCCGCAGAGTTCGGCCGCGCGCCAGAGTGGACGAAGAAGCGGGGGTTACGCTCGTTCCAGCAGCAAGTAAGCCGTCACTGGTATTCAGTGCGGTGTTTCTACCGAGGAGACAGCATGACGTTGATGTTCGGACACCACCCCTGGACAGTGCAGGATCTCGTCGGTGGAGTGTCCTCCGGAACCGTGCGTCTTCCGGACATCCAGCGTCCATTTGTCTGGCCGAACGCCAAGGTCCGTGACCTCATGGACTCGATGTATAGGGGTTACCCGGTCGGGGAACTGATGTTCTGGGCGAACATGGACCCTGAGCACACCAAGACCATCGGTGCCGGCACAAAGTCGCAGGATGCGAGCATGCAGGTGGTTGACGGGCAGCAACGGCTGACCAGTCTCTACGCGGTAGTGAAAGGGCTTGAAGTCTGGCGCGAGGACTATAGCCGCGAACGGATCAGCCTCGCTTTCAACCCGCTCACCGAAAGCTTCGAAGTCCCCACTCCAATTGTGAAGAGATCTGCCGAATGGATCGCCGACATCGTGCCGATCTTCGCGAATCCCATTGACGCCCGAGCAGACTACTTGGAACGGCTGGAGAAGAGCACCGGTCAAAGGGCGGACCGGGCAACGGAAACAAAAATTGAGATCGCCATCAATCGTCTACATCAACTCCTGACCTACGGTTTTCAGGTTGTGCAGATTCATAAAGACGTGGACCGGGAGACCGTGGCGGACATCTTCGTGCGGATCAACTCCGAAGGAGTGACCCTGTCTTCATCGGACTTCATCCTCACCTGGATGAGTGTTTTCTGGGAAGAAGGCCGCGCCCAACTCGAAGACTTCGCGCGGAACTCACGGTTTACCCCGGCAGGCATCTCCCAAATAACAGGGAAAACCACCACATGGACCCCACATAACCCCTATCTAAACCTCGACCCGGGCCAGATACTGAAGGTCTCCATCGCGGTTGGGCTGAGACGCGCAAAGCTGGCTGATGCCTACAACGTTCTCCGAGGCCGAGACCCACGGACACGGATGATTGAGCCAGCGAGTCGCGAAGTGGAATTGGCCAAGCTCAAGGTCGGCCAAAGCCACGCCCTGAAACCCGTACATTGGGATGAATTTCTCAAGACCCTGGAAAGGGCCGGATTCAGGTCGCGAGACATGATCACGTCGAAGAACACTGTCCTATATTCATACGCGTTGTGGTTGATCGGCCGGATCGACCACAAAGTTCCGGTGGACGAACTCCGTGAGTTGATGGCCCGTTGGTTCTTCATGTCCCAGATCACCGGCCGGTACACCACCAGCCCCGAGACCCGTGCGCAGGAAGATCTGAACCGGCTGAAAGGGATTGCCAGCACGGCCGCCGCTTTTGTTGGAGTGCTAAATGGTCAGATTGACACCGCCGTCCCGGCGGACTGGTGGTCGATAACGCTTCCCGACAATCTCGAGACTTCCTCCGCCGGGGCGCCGGCATACGTTGGCTACATCGCCGCCCTCAACATCTTGGACGCGGAAGTTCTCCTGTCCACGTCGACCGTCAAGGATTGGATAAGCCCAACCCGCCGAACGGCGAAAGGCATCGAGAAGCATCACCTGTTCCCGCAGGACTACCTCAAGACCCAGCTGCGGTTATCGGACACCAAGAAGATCAACCAGGTGGCGAACTTCGCGCTCGTGGAGTGGTCGGACAACATCACCATTTCCAACAAGGCGCCGGAGGACTACTGGCCGCAGGAGGTCGCGGACAAGAACATTCAACACCTTCGACGCACGCGCCAGGAGGAATGGCATGCCCTTCCTGACGGCTGGACCGGAATGGAATATGAGGACTTCCTTGATCAACGCCGCCATCTGATGTCCAAAGTCATTCACGAGGGATTCCGCAGACTGACCGACCCCAACTATGTCCCCGATCTTTCTCGACCGGTCATGACAGTGGAGGACCGGCCCCTGCTGACGCTAGAGGAAATGATTACTGGAGGAGTCCTCCCGCCCGGAACGCTCCTCAGTCCCGTGAATGGCGACAACGACACACTCGCGGAGATCACCGAGGACGGGTATATCAAGGTGGGGCAGCATCTCTGCGAGAGTCCGGACCGTGCCGCTAGAGAAGATGGTGCGGACGTCGACTCGGGGTGGGACTACTGGCAGGCTCATCTGGAAGAGGGACCTGTAAGCCTCTCCGAACTCAGGCTGCAGACGGTTACCTAGCGACTGCTCCCGGACGATGACGATCAAGATTGTAGGGACGTGCGGTCGGGGAACCCTATTCGAAATGCACGCCATTCCACTCAAGAATTCGCGGGTAGGCGAGTCCCTCGGTGGTGAACGGATCGCCGGCGATGAAGCGCTCTGCATCCTCGCGTGAGGTGAAGATCCCCATCGACCCAACGGCCGGATCCGGGGTCTGGAACGGGCCGAGAGCGACGAGGCCACCTGGTCAGTCGTTGTTCAATACTTAGTACGCGACTTCGAGCTAAAGCCGGGCCGCCGCAAACCGCGGCGCCATCGATTCCATTTGTTCCATGACCAGCTTGATTGCCTCGGGCTGCTTGTCCGGTGGATAACCGTTGATCACCAGAAGCCGTTTGATGGATGAGCGAAGTTTCGCCCGGACGTCGTCCCGAACCGTCCAGTCGGTGCGCACATCACGTTGCATGACGCCAACGAGCTGCCGAGCGATCTCGGCCAGCTTCCCTTCTCCCTGGACCTCCACCGCGGCCTCGTTCTGGGCCACCGCGTCGTAAAACGCCAGCTCATCGGAGTCTAGTGGGGGAGTGAAATGAGCACCGCGCTGCCCCTCGGCCGCCACTTCGCGGGCCAGCTCCACCAGCTCCGCTATCACTTCCGCGGACGTGAGCTGCTGGTTCGTGTATTTCTTCATCAGCTCGCTGATCCGCTCGGAAAACGCCCGCTGGCGGATCACGTTGTTCCGGGTCGTCTTGGCCGACTCGTCGGCGATGAGCTTCCGCAGCGCCTCGATGGCCAGCTGTGGGTTCCGCGCCTGCTGCGTCTTGGCGATGAACTCCGGCGTCAGATCGTCCAGCGACGGCTTCGGCATGCCGGCGGCCTCGTAGATGTCCAGCACCTCGCCGGACGACGTCGCCGACGCGATCAAGTTGCCCAGTAGTCGCTGGATCTCTTCCGGCACCGGCTCGCAGCTGGCCTGGCGGTCGGCGGCGTCGAACTTGGCCATGTACACACGGGTCTCCTCGTAGACCTGGATCTCGGGTCGCAGCTCGGCCAGGGTCTCGGATCCGGAGCAGAGCGCCCACGCCCGGGACAGCTGGCTGGAGAACCGCCGGTACTTCGCGGCCAGGGTCTCCTCGTCAGCACCGACAGGCTGGTTCCCCGGCGTCTCCGGGCTGCGCAGGTAGTTGGCCGCGCCCGTCGCCGCGGACACAAACGCCTTCGGGCCGCCCTTCATCAGCACGTCCCTCCAGTCGTAGCCGGCGAGCAGCCCGCGCAGGGACTCCACCAGACCGCGTGCAACCACCACGGCCTCATCAATGTTCTTACCAACGGGCTTGTTCGCCCGGTCGGACTGGGTGTACTCGCCCAGAGCCTTGGCCAGATTCTCCGCCAGCGGTGCATAGGCCACCAGCAGTCCGTCCTGCTTCCCGCGGAACGTGCGGTTCACGCGCGCCAGGGTCTGCATCAGCAGCGCGCCCTTGAGCGGCCGGTCCAGGTACAGAGTGTGCAGGGGAGGGGAGTCGTAGCCGGTGAGCATCATGTCCTTGACGATCACCAGTTCCAGCTCGTCGTCGACGTCTTTGAGCCGCTCCTTCACGGTCGCGTTCAATGAATCGCGGCGCACGTGGTCGGAGACCGGCGGCACGTCGGACGCGGTCCCGGAGTATACCACCTTGATCTTGCCTTTGGCGAGGTCGTCGGAGTGCCAGTCCGGCCGCAACGCCACGATCGCCGTGTACAGCTTCGCGCAGATTTCCCGCGTTCCGCCCACGATCATCGCCTTGCCCGGCGCCTCGATGAACATGCCCATCCGTGCGCTGCGGTTCTCCCAGTGCGCCACCAAGTCCGCGGCCAGCGCCGCGATCCGCTGCGGCGCACCATACACGGCGTTCACGACGGCGACACTCGCCTCGATGCGCGCTCGTTCCGTTTCGTCCAGGCCCAGTGTGGCCTCGTCGGCCGCCTGATCGAGGATCTCCTCCGTCACGTCCGAGGCCAGCGCAACCTTGATCAGCCGCGGTTCGAAGTACACCGGCACCGTGGCGCCGTCCTCCACCGCCCGGGAGAGATCGTAGATGTCGATGTATTCGCCGAACACGTCCTGGGTGTTGCGGTCATCGAAGGAAATCGGTGTCCCGGTGAAGGCGATCAGCGTCGCGTGCGGAAGTGCATCGCGGAGGTGCCTGGCATATCCGTCCAGGTCGTCATAGTGCGAGCGGTGAGCCTCGTCCACCACCACAATGATGTTGCGCCGGTCGGACAGCAGCGGGTGGTCGGCGCCGGCGTCCTTCTCTGATTTGCTGCGGCCGAACTTCTGCAGGGTGGTGAAGTAGATGCCGCCGGTGGTGCGGTTGCTAAATTCATCCCGGAGTTCGGAGCGTTTCTTGATCTGCTTGGGGTTTTCGGCGAGCAGGAGGCTCCGGCTGAAGCCTTCGAACAGCTGGCCGTCGAGTTCGTTGCGGTCAGTGATGACCACGACGGTGGGGTTCTTCAGCTTGGGGTGCCGTGCCACCAAGTTGGTGTACAGCTCCATTTCCATGGACTTGCCCGAACCCTGTGTGTGCCAGACGACGCCGGCCTTGCCGTCGCTTTCCACCGCCTGGACGGTGCTGCCCACGGCCTTGGTGACGGCAAAATACTGGTGCGGCTTCGCGATCCGCTTGGACAGTCCATCCGATCCTTCGTCAAAGGCGGTGAAGTTGCGGACCAGTTGGAGGAACCGCTCCTGGTTGAAGAGACCCTGGAGCGCCGTCTCCAAAGCCGTCACGGCCTCGCCGTCTTCCATGTAACCGGGGGCGACGGGCACGCCGTCGTCGTCGACGTTCCACGGTGAGAAGTGGTTGAGGGGAGTGAAGGGCGTGCCGTACTTGGCCTGGATCCCGTCCGAGGCGAGCATGAAGACGCAAAAGCGGAACGCCATGGGGAATTCCCGCAGGTAGGTCTGCAGCTGGGCGTGCGCGGAGGCGACGTCGGCGGTGGCGCTGCCGGCCTTCTTGAGTTCGATGACGCTGACCGGCATGCCGTTGCAGTAGAGCACGACGTCGAAGCGGCGTTTGTAGTCGCCCTGGACCAGGGTGACCTGGTTGACGGCGAGCCAGTCGTTCTGGTCCGGGTCCGAGCTGAGCAGGTGGATGGTGGGGTTGGCCTCGTTGCCGTCCGCGTCGATGTAGCTGAGCCGGTAGCCGTCCACGAGGTAGTTGTGGACGCGGTGGTTCTCGGTGATGGCGTCCTGGGACTTGGACGCGGCGATTTCGGCGAGGGCCTGCTGCAGGTACTGGGCCGGGACCGTCGGGTTGAACCGCTGAAGTGCGGCGAGCAGCCGGGGCCGGATCAGCAGCTCGTCCCAGGTATCCCGCTCGCCCCGGCCGGGCGCGATGTCCTGCCCGGAAGCGGGCCGCCAGCCGAGCGGCTCGGCCAGGAGTTCGAGGGCCACGCCTTCCCAGTCGGCTTCGGAAAAGGCTACTGCGGGTGTTGCTGTCACGGTGGTTCCCCCTGATGGACCGGATGTCATTCTGAAACGTTTGTGCAAATCCTGTTTCGAGGTCGGAGGCACTGGTCAGGCCGGGTCGTCCGACCTCACACTCCCGCGTCCTCCAGCACCATCTCCGCATCCCTGACCCTAAGTTTGCCGGACATAAGCTGAGGAAGGAGCGCGTCACGTGTGGCGGCGAGGACCTGGTTTTCCCTCAGGTGCCCCCGTTCCATCTCCGCCATTGCTGTGAATCGCCGACCGAGCTCAGCTTGGCGGCCCCTATCAGGGAGTCTCACACGAAGCTTGCCTAGTTCGGTTCTGGAGAGTTCGGTCTGCCCGGTACTTCCTTCGCCCATTTCTACGATGGTTTCCTGCAAGCTCAGCAGGGCCATCCCCGCGCAAACTGGATCAACTTTGGCCTGGTCGAACCGGACGATCGTGATGTGGGAATCCACGGTGACGCTGTCGCCGTGAGTCCAACGTGCCACCCGGCCGAGTGTTCCCTGACCTGTCGAGTTCACTAGTACGTCGTCCATCATCAGCAACTTGTCTTCACGGACCTTCGAAATGAGTGTTCGTCGGGCGGGATCGAGATTGACGCGCTGATCGCGGATGCACTTTTGGTTCAGGACAACAACGGTGTCCTCGCCGTCTGAGTATTTTGGTGTAACGCCTCGACTCAGGAGTCCGGTGATCTCGGAAAGTACGGCACCATCGTCAGCTTCTCGCAGTGCATCTGTGAATCCTGCCTGCGTCAGGGTCGCCGAAGTTTGCGCGAGTTTCGTGTTGGCGGCGATCTTGTCGTCGAGAGCCCCCAGCACTTCTTCAATTCCCGATCGAATTTCGGCTGGCGGCACAGGCATCTGCAGTCGTTTGAGATCCGCCAGATTTAGTGTGGACTGCACGGTTGTATTAAGAACGCCAAGGATCTGTGACCTTACTGGCATGGATTCGAAGCACAGTTGCAGCCATCGGGGGCTGACTTTCGTGGGACGAATCACTGCTATTGCACGAGCAACGTTCCAGCCGGCCAGATTGTCAGGAGCGACTGCCGATTCACCAACAGTGCCGACCAGCGAGAGCAACAACTCGCCGCCCCGAAGTGTGGTTCGGCTGTGCTTCGCAGCGATTTCCTTGTCAACGCGCATCGGTGAGGACACGTCAATGGTTCCGTTGCGGACGTCTTTGACCCGAACTATGGGAACTCCAGCTTCAGAGTCATTGCCCGGCTGGACAACGCCGTAAGAAATCTGGCCGTCTTGGACAAGGTCCACGAGCGGAAGACTCGGCCAGTCAGACATCGACCCGCCCCAGCTGCTCGCGCACAACATGTGCCAACCGCTCGGACTCCTCGAACTGCTCAAACAGCTCCTTCGACAGCCGCGCGATCTTCTCCTCGATCGGTTCTCCGTCGTCCTCCACATCCGCGGATCCGACGTACCGCCCGGGCGTCAGCGCGTAGTCGGCGGCCTTGACTTCAGCGAGGCTGGCGGAATAACAGAAGCCGGCTTCGTCGTCGTATGTCAGGCCAGCCGCAACTGCCGATGCCGTGCCGCGCCAGGAGTGGTAAGTGTTGGCGATTTTGGCGATGTCCTCGTCGGACAGGGCGCGTTCGGCTCGGTCCACCATGTAGCCGAGGTTTCGGGCGTCAATGAATAGGACCTGCCCGGTGCGGTCCACGGAGCCGTTCTTGCCGGCGGTTTTGTCCTTGGCGAAGAACCAGGTGCAGACCGGTATGCCGGTGCTGCGGAACAGCTGGGTGGGCAAGGCCACCATGCAGGAGACCAGGTCCGCCTCGACGAGCTGGGCGCGGATTTCACCCTCGCCGCCGGAGTTGGAGGACATGGAGCCGTTGGCCATGACCACGCCGGCGCTGCCGCCGGGTGCCAGCTTGGAGATCATGTGCTGGATCCAGGCGTAGTTGGCGTTGCCGGCCGGGGGCACGCCGTACTTCCAGCGGGGGTCGGACTCAGAGCGGGCCCAGTCCTTGATGTTGAAGGGCGGGTTGGCCATGATGAAGTCGGCGCCGTTGGTCCCTGTCAGCTCCGGGTGCTGGTCGCGGGCGAAGGTGTCGCCCCAGCGGGAGGCGAGGTTGGCGTTGAGGCCGTGGATGGCGAGGTTCATCTTGGCCATCCGCCAGGTGCGCTCGTTGAGCTCCTGGCCGTAGACGGAGATGTCCGAGCCCTCCATGTTGTGGGCTGCCAAGAATTTTTCGGCCTGGACGAACATGCCGCCCGAGCCGCAGCAGGGATCGTAGACGCGGCCGCTGTGCGGTTCGAGGACCTCCACGAGGACGCGGACCACGCCGGCGGGGGTGTAGAATTCGCCGCCGCGCTTGCCCTCGGCCTTGGCGAACTTCTCCAGGAAGTACTCATAGACCTCGCCGAGCAGGTCGCGGGCCTTGCTGGCACCTTGGCCGGTGAAGCGGGCCGAGTTGAACAGGTCCAGCAGCTCGCCGAGGCGGCGCTGGTCCACGTTGTCGCGGTTGTAGATGCGGGGGAGCGTGGCGGCCAGGGATTTGTTGTCGGCCATGATGAGCTCCATGGCTTCATCGATGAGCTGGCCTATCGATTTGGGCTCGGCGCCGTCCATCGCGGGCAGACCCTTGGCGTTCTCGGCCAGGTAGGTCCAGCGGGCCCGTTCCGAGACCCAGAACACGCCGCGGCCGGCGTACTCGTCCGCGTCGTCGATCAGCTGGGCGATCTGTTCCTCGTTGAGTCCGTCGGCCTCCAGCTCGGCCTGGATCTGCCCGCGGCGCTCCTCGAACGCGTCCGAGACGTACTTCAGGAACACCAGGCCGAGGATCACGTCCTTGTACTGGGAGGCATCCATGGAGCCGCGCAGTTTGTCGGCGGCTTTCCAGAGGGTGTCCTTGAGTTCCTTCATGGTGGACGGGGCGAGGTCCACCTTCAATTTCGGGGGCATTACGGGGTTCCTTCGGTCTGTGGTTCGGCGAGCTTAGTGCTGGGGTCTGTCAGGGTGAGGCTTCCGCCCGCTACGCCGTCCGTAATCAGGGTAGCGAGTTCTTCCAGCCGTTTGAGGCGTTCGCGGGCCAGATGCTGCCCGTGTTGCAGTCGGGCAAGCGATGCGGCGAGCTGGTGTCGTTGGGTGTCGGGCACGCGGCGTAGGCGCCACTGGCGCCAGGACTTGTCCGCTGCGGGGAGCATGTTGATGTCCGCGGCGACGACATCCGCTGCCAGGCCGCCAGGGTCACCGGCGTCGATCCGCAGCACCCGGGCCGGAAATACGACGGCGGATCCGCCCTGGGTGTCCACGAGCGCTGCGGGCCGGGGGCTGGTGCAAAAGACGACGTCGCCGGGCTCGGTGAGACGGGCCGCGGGATAGTTTGCTGCGAAGTCCAAAAGGCTGACATAGCGGGGCTGCGCGGCATGCGGGTCGAGCAGCTCAGCGGGCCCCAGGACCCGTGTCCCGCCGCGTGGCGTCAGGTCCGCATCGTCGAACCGGTTCCCCTTGATGTATCTGAGGGTGCCGGCGTCGATGAGATCCTGGACGGAGGTGGGCGGAGACTTGGTGTCCGGATCTGCCGGAAGTACCTTCACGGCACAGGCTTGTCCGTATTCGCTGGTCTGCAGCAGGCGCACGAGTTCCTCTACCCGAAGGGCATTCTCCGCGCCGCTGAAACTCGGCGCCGAACCGCGAGACTGGGCTGCCACCAGGGACTTTCTGCTGGCCAGGAGGAGGCGGGTCTGCACCAGCCGGGCGAAGCGGAAGGAGTGGGCGCGCACCGTGGCGCGGTTTCCCATGGAAGCGACGATGTCGCTAACCAGGTCCTGCCCGACGTCCTCTGTGAGGTCATGGGCGGTGAGATCGGCCACCATGGTCCAGCGGTCGGCAATGGGCACCTCAGCGAAGGACGGTCCCAACACCCACAGCGCCTGTGCCTCGCGTGGCTTGGAGCGCAGCAGTCCTTGGGGCAGCCGCACTACGGCGCGAACCCGGCCGTTGCGCAGCAGCCCGGACCGCAAGCCGGCAGCCCCGGCGGACAGCGGAGCGTCGCAGAGAACGCGGGCAGGGGCGATGATGACCGCCCGCTGATGGTCGTCCATCTGCAGAACAAGTTGTTCCACCGCCGCTAGGACTTTTGGTGCGTCCATGCCGGGTTCACCGGGTGATGGGTACTGCGCCACGTGCACCACGGCTCCGAGCACGTCGAACTCGCCGCTGGCCTCGACTCGGATCTGTGCGGAGTCCACGCCATGGACGCGCAGGCGGCGACGCACGAGGCGACCGGCTCCGCCGTCGTGGTCCGACGTCAGAAAAGTGACTGGAGCACCCTCTCCGGAAGCGTGCACGACGCCCATCAGGAGATCGCTGCCGCCGCGAGTGGAGTCGGCAAACACGGGGTTCCCGCCGAGCGTCGCGGCCAGTTCGACGGCGGCAGCGGAAATCAGTCCTACTGCGGAGTCGGTAAGGGCGGTATCCGAGTGCTCCCGAAGCCCCGCCCGGAACCGTGCGGCAAGCAGCTGTTCAAAGGCAGCCGGCGCGTTGTAGGCACTGTCCACCAGCCGGTCAGCGAACGCTGCTGTGGAAGCGAGCGAGGCGCCCTGGGCCTCCAGCTCCGAGTACAGGAATAGATCGTCAGGATCACACTCGTCTGCAAGATCCAGCAGGTCATCCGGGCTCAGCGGCCCAATCTCCATTCCTGTCATGGCCTTGAGTGTCAGTAGGGCGGTGAGAGTGGCCAGAGTGTTTCCCTCGACGCCGCCGGCCGGCGTTGCGGGCATCCGGGCGAAGGCGGCGGCGTCGTTCACGGCATCCGGGTTATTGCCACGTCCGGTTGCCTCAAGCCAGCCGGCAACCTGGTCGGCGTCGAAGAGTTCACGGCCGCCTTCCAGCGCCGCGGGCTCGGGAAACGGGTGAGCTGACCCGGTGCTGCGTTTGCGCCACATGGAAACGACCGGGCGCTGGACCTGCGCAAGAGCGGCAACGTCCGAAAGGGTCATGCGCAGGGTTACTGCTTCGTTCACTTGCGCCTCCTTACTACGTCGACCCTCAGCCTAGCGGTGTGGGGTAACTATTCCGGCGAAGTGCTGATAACGGGGGTTATCAGCGTTTTTTGGCATGTTGCATTCGGAGGAGCCGTAGCTTCGATCCTGCAGCTACGGAGGAATCTTCCGGTGCTGCGACGGCGGCGGGGAACCACGCATTGGGGGATCGGTATCCCGCCGCCGCTCAGCAGCCACCCATGAACAGAGGAAGAGATCATGCCGAACACTGATACCAACCGGGCCGGCGAGCCGCAGCTCGATGAAGTTCAGCAAGCGCAGCCGTCGACGGTCGCGGCAAAGCCTGTCAGGAAGAAGCGAGTCCTCCCGGCGGTTGCGGTTCTGGCGCTGTTGGCTGGCGCTGTCGGTATCGGAACGACGCTGCCGGACCCGAAGACCAGCGACGCCTACGTGGCGCTGGTGGGGGAGAAGGCGTCCGTGGAGTCGGACCGCGACTCGGTCAAGTCCAGCTACGAGTCGATGAAGTCCGAGTACGACACTCTGCAGAACGGCATGGCCGCCCGCGAGGCGAAGGTCACGGCGCGCGAAACGGAGGTCGGCAAGGCCGATGCAGCCGTGAAGACTGCTGATGCGGCCGTCAAGAAGCGCGAAGAGGCGGTGACCGGCGCCGAGAAGACCAAGGCAGCCAACACCATCGGCGACGGCACCTGGACAGTGGGCAAGGACATCGAGGCGGGCACCTACCGGGCGTCGGCCGACGTCGGTTCCTCCTGCTACTGGGGTATCTACGCGACCGGTAGCAACGGCAGCAACATTATCGACAACGATCTCCCCGGCGGTGGCCGGCCCTCAGTTGCGCTCTCCGGCGGGCAGGACTTCAAGTCCAGCCGGTGCGGCAAGTGGGAAAAGCAGTAACAGTCCCACACTTCACATCATTCATTCACCTTAGAAAGGCATCACATGTCCCACGAAGTTTCGGAACAGCCCTTGACCGCTGCGATTGCAGCGCCTCAGCCCCGGCCGTTCTTTAAGAAGAAGCGCTTCCTCATCCCGGCCGGTGTCCTGGTGCTGGGCATCGCCCTGGGCTCCTGTTCCGGCGGCACCAAGCAGGCCAGTGACGTGAGCCCCGCTGCGCCGTCATCCGCCGCCGCGTCGTCAGCGGCCTCATCCGCAGCCCCGGCTCCGGCAGCTCCCGCGCCGGCCAGCGCACCATCGGCTGCCGCACCCGTCGTCGGTGTTCCGTTCAGCGTCAAGATGAGCAACGGCAACATCGCCAAAATCACGATCCTTTCCGCCGTCCGGACGCCCAGCGTCAGCACCACAGCGTTCGCCACCCCGGCGAAGAACGGAAGCTATCTGCTCCTGGACGTGCTCTGGGAAACCGAGTCCGGCAAAACCAGCTCCAATCCGTTCTACTTCTCCGCCAAGGACACTAACGGGCGCAAAGCCGATCTTGATCTCTTTGCGGACGACCAGCTCCCCTCCGGAGACGTCCTGCCCGGTGACAAAGCACGGGGCTTCATCGCCTTCGACATCGCTCCCGGCGCATCAACGGTGATGATCTCCAATACGCTCATGCAGGAATCCGCACGGATCCAGATCCCGGAGTAAGCCAGATGGGACTGCTAGGGGTTGTTTGACAAGCTAACAACTCAGCCTTCAGCAGCCCCGGCGGACGTCACCGTCGGCTTGTGTCGGGTAAAGGATTGCCCATCACCTCGGGGGCGGAACGATTCTCAAATTTCTCGACAGACATGTACATCAAGTGTTAGACATCTCTCGGGAGGACTCCGGCCGCGCGAATGCAAGGCGCAACGGTGCCGCCCGGGGGGATAGTTTGGGGGTCAATGACTTACGGGCAACTCGGCGCCGCGCCGTAACAAGCCCGGCACGCTGATGTTCGCTCCGGCGGTCGGTTCGCATGCCGCCAGGCCGGAGGCCGGAGTATCTCGACAATTCTTTTCCCCTCTGAGACCAGAGGGGCACACAAGTGCGGCCTTTCGGGGCCGACATAGCCTGATTGGGGTTCCAGCTATGCATGAAATCAAGTGCCCGCACTGCGGACGGACATTCACTATCGATGAGGCTGGCTACGCCGACATCGTCAAGCAGGTTCGCGATGCTGAGTTCGAACAGCAGCTCCACGATCGGCTCGAGCTGGCCGAGCAAGACAAGGCCACGGCCCTCGAACTTGTGGAGACGAAGGCCGCCAGCGAACTTCAGAAGACTGCGGCGGCCAAGGATGCCGCGATCCAGGAGCTGAAGGCGAAGCTCGATGCCCGTGAGGTCACACAGAAGCTCGCTGTGGCAGAGGCGCTCAGTGCTGTCGAAAAGGAGCGCGACGCGCTCGTGAACGAGCTCGAACAGACGAAGCAGGAGAATCAGTCATCGGTGGAGCTGGCTGAAGCGAAGCTCGTCAACGAACTTCAGAAGATCGCCTCGACGAAGGACACTGCGATCCAAGACCTCACGGCGAAGCTCGAGGCCATGGAGATCGTACAGAAGCTTGCGATCACCGAGGCCGTCAGCACTGTTGAAAAGGAGCGGGACGAATTCAAGGGTGGGCTCGAACGAGCCGAGCTTGCGAAGCAGCTCGGGGAGGCGTCCCTGAAGGACAAGTACGAAACCCAGATCAAGGACCGTGAAGAACAGATTGAGCGACTGCGGGACCTGAAGGCGAAGCTGTCGACCAAGATGGTCGGTGAAACTCTTGAACAGCACTGCGAGATCGAGTTCAACCGCATACGTGCCACAGCCTTCCCGCTCTCCTATTTCGAGAAGGACAACGATGCCCGGGCCGGTAGCAAGGGCGACTACATATTCCGTGACTCCGACAGTGCTGGTACTGAGATTGTCTCGGTCATGTTCGAGATGAAGAACGAGAACGACGGCACCGCGACAAAGCACAAGAACGAAGACTTCCTGAAGGAGCTGGACAAAGACCGCACCGAGAAGGGGTGCGAGTACGCCGTGCTGGTCTCTCTGCTCGAGCCCGACAGCGAGCTCTACAACACTGGGATCGTTGACGTCTCTCACCGCTATCCGAAAATGTACGTCATCCGGCCGCAGTTCTTCATCCAGTTGATCGCGCTGCTGCGGAACGCCGCGATGAACTCGCTCAAGTACAAGACCGAGCTCGCGCTGGTTAAGGCGCAGAACCTCGATATCACGAACTTCGAGCAGCAGATTGATGATTTCAAGGACGCGTTCGGCCGCAACTGGCGGCTCGCCTCCGACGGTTTCGTGGAGGCAATCAAGCGCATCGACGAAGCGATCAAAGACTTGGAGAAGACGAAAGAGGCCCTGCACAAGTCGGCCAACAACCTGCGGCTTGCGAACGCCAAGGCCGAAGACCTCACGATTAGGAAGCTCACACGAGGCAACGCGACAATGGCCGCCAGGTTCGTGGAGCTGGAGGCTAAGACGGCCGAGTGGGAAGCCAACTGACGCGCCTTTCGCAGGAGCCGCTGAATGCCTTGCTTCAGCACAGATCCCGGAAGTCGCCGTAGCCGCGAAAGACTGATCAACAGGTCCTGAAACAGTGAAGGCTGGCACTCGAAAAGGTGCCGGCCTTCGCTGTCTTTGTGTGCCCTCGATCCCTGGACTCCACGGCTGAAGATACCCGCCCAAATTCAATGCGGTGGCGGGGTGTGTGACGGCCGTCGGGTGCCTGGATCGTACCCGAAATTTACACCTGAACGCTGTATGCCGGGCGGCGCCTAGGAGCCCTCTAGTGTAGCGTGTCGGTGATTCCTTTGGGTATGGTTTTTTGTCAGACTTGATTCATGGTTTATCTGGCAAGGGCTTTGG
>NZ_MQTS01000119.1:14861-17376 GCF_020532825.1 Arthrobacter sp. SO3 | reverse complement strand
CCCACCCCCGCCCCGAAAGCCGGCCCGCGCACCGTGGAGGGGTGAGGATCGCAATTGTTGCTGAGTCATTCCTGCCGCTGATGAACGGGGTAACCCACTCCATCCTGCGGGTCCTGGAGCATCTGCAGGACCGCGGAGACGAGGTGCTCGTGATCGCGCCGTCCACGCAGGATACGGAGGCCCCCACGGAGGTCTGCGGGGCGCATGTCCACCGGCTGCCCTCGGTTCCGCTGGCCGGCTACGCGAACGTGCGGGTGGCGATGGGCGGTGTCACTCGGGTCAAGCGAATCCTTGCCGAGTATGCACCGGACGTGGTCCACCTGGCGTCGCCGTTCGTGCTCGGCTGGCGCGCGGCGCAGGCCGCCCACCAGCTTGGGATCCCCACCTTAGCCATTTACCAGACCGAGGTCCCGGGCTACGCCGGGCGGTACGGCGTCCCCTTCCTGGAGAACTGGGCCTGGAACCGGGTGGAGAACATCCACCTGCTCGCCTCCCGGACCCTGGTGCCCTCCAGCTTCGCCCTCAACCAGCTCCGCGGCCGCGGCATTCCGCGGGTCGAGATGTGGCGGCGCGGAGTGGATACACAGCGGTTCTCCCCGGACAAGCGCGACGCCGGGTGGCGGGCCGCCGTCGCCCCGGCCGGCGAGCGCATCATCGGCTACGTCGGCCGGCTCGCGGTGGAAAAGCAGGTGCAGGACCTCGCGGTGCTGGCCGATGTTCCCGGCACCCGGCTGGTGATCGTGGGCGACGGACCACAGCGCCAGGCCCTCGGGGAAGCCCTGCCGGACGCGGTCTTCACCGGATTCCTCGGCGGCGAGGAACTGGCCCGGGCCGTGGCGTCCTTCGATCTCTTCGTGCACCCCGGCGAGTTCGAGACCTTCTGCCAGACCATCCAGGAGGCGATGGCCTCGGGGGTGCCGGTGGTCGCCACTGGCCGCGGCGGCCCGCTGGACCTCGTCGAGAACTCCCGCACCGGCTGGCTGTACAAACCAGGCGACCTGGCTGCGCTGCGGAACCACGTGGTGGACCTGATCGGCGACGACGCCAAGCGCCGCGCGTTCGCTGCGGCGGCCCACGCCTCGGTCCAGGGCCGGACGTGGTCCGCCCTGGGTGCCGAACTGGTCCAGCATTACCACGCGGTCCTCGCCGCCGACATGGTCACCACCTCACCCCAAGGAGTCGCCCTGTGAGAATTTCCGTGATCGGCTGCGGTTACCTGGGGGCCGTGCACGCGGCCACCCTGGCGGCAATGGGCCACAGCGTGGTGGGGATCGACGTCGACGCCGCCAAAGTCGAGCAGCTGGGCCGCGGTGCGGCGCCGTTCTTCGAGCCCGGGCTGGACGAACTCCTGCGGGACGGGATCGCCGCCGGGCGGCTCAGCTTCTCCACGGACTTCGCCGACGCCGCCAGTGCCGGGCTGCATTTCCTCTGCGTGGGCACGCCGCAGTCCAAGACCTCCGACGGCGCCGACCTCAGTTACCTTGTCGCGGCCACCGGGGCGCTCCTCCCCCACCTGGCCGCAGGGTCCGCCGTGGTGGGCAAGTCCACGGTTCCGGTGGGAACGGTGGACATGCTCAGCGGTGTGCTGGACGGGCGCCCGGACGTGCTCCTGGGCTGGAACCCGGAGTTCCTGCGCCAGGGCACCGCGGTCAGGGACTCGCTGGTCCCGGACCGCCTGGTCTACGGCGTCCCCGCGGACCCCGCCCCCGGCGGCGCGGCGATCACTGCGGCCCTCGACGCCGTCTACGCTCCCCTGCTGGCCGCCGGGATCCCGCGGCTGGTCTGCAACTTCGCCACGGCGGAACTGATCAAATCGGCGTCGAACGCCTACCTCGCCACCAAGCTCAGCTTCATCAACGCCATGGCCGAACTCTGCGACGCCACGGGCGCCGACGTGCAGCAGCTGGGCTCGGCGATGGGCCTGGATCCGCGCATCGGCAGCCGGTACCTCCATGCCGGCCTGGGGTTCGGCGGCGGCTGCCTGCCCAAGGACATCCGCTCCCTCCGGGTCCAGGCCGCCGGACTGGGCGTGGATTCGGTGGACCAATGGATGGGCGTGGTGGATTCCATCAACCGCGACCAGCGGTCCCGCACCGTCGAACTGGCCCGGGACCTGTGCGGCGGCCAGCTCAGCGGCCGCCGGGTCACGGTGCTCGGCGCTTCCTTCAAGCCGGACACGGACGATATCCGGGACTCCCCGGCCCTGGACGTTGCCCTGCAGCTGGCGTCGCACGGCGCCCACGTCACGGTGACGGACCCTGCCGCGATCAACAACGCGTGGCTCCGCTGCCCGCAGCTGCGCTTCGAGCCGTGCACATCCCGGGCACTGGAGGGTGCCGAACTCGTGCTGCTGCTGACCGAATGGGACGAGTACGCCTCGCTTCAGCCGGCCGACGCCGGGGCGCTGGTCCGGCGCCGGACCCTGCTGGACGCCCGCAACGTCGTCGACGCTTCCGTCTGGGAAGCGGCAGGCTGGACGGTCCGCGGCCTGGGCCGTGGCCGCGCAACCCGCCCG
>NZ_MQTS01000119.1:0-14825 GCF_020532825.1 Arthrobacter sp. SO3 | reverse complement strand
CCCGCCCCAGCGCGGCCGCGGGCCACCGGCTGGTGTAGGCCGACGCAACCGCCGGCGCTCCGACCCCCTGAGGCCCGGCACCTGAAGCCCCGTCCGTGACACAGAGCCCCTGAATCCCGGCCGCGGAAACGCCGGGCGCACGTGGTCGGCGCCCAGCCGGAAGGCCCCTATGATTTCCAGAGGGGAGGACTCTATATGAACTACCGGTGGTCTCAAATTCGCAAGGCAGTGGCACCGTGACGGCGTCCCCGCACCCGGCGCCCGGCGCCAGGGCGGTGCTGGAATCCAGCCCCGATGCCCTCCTCGTGGTCTCCGAGGACGGCATCATCCGCCTCGTCAACGCCGCCACGGAGCGCATGTTTGGCTACGCCCGCGGGGAGCTCGTGGGCCAGGACCACCGCATGCTCCTCGCCGAGGGGTTCCGCAGCGGCTTCCACCGGCTCTTCTTCGCCCTCCGCAAGGACGCCGACGCCGCCCCCGGCCTCCCGCCGGTCGAGGCCTACGGGGTGCGGCGCGACGGCACCGAGTTCCAGGGCGAAGTGGCGTGTTCGCTGCTGGTCCAGGACACCGGCGATGCCCCGATGAGCATGGCCGTCGCGGTCCGCGACACCTCCCACCGCCTCGCCGCGGATGCTGGGCTCCGCGAAGCCCTGTCCCTGCTCAGCGCCACCCTGGAATCCACGGCCGACGGCATCCTCGTCGTCGGCGGGGACGGCCGGATCGCCAGCGTGAACAACCAGTTCATCTCCATGTGGGGCGTCCCGCGGGAGCTGCTGGCCACCCAGGACGACGACGCCGTGATGGGCTTCGTCCTGGACCAGCTGGTGGACCCCGCGCAGTTCGTGGAAAAGATCGCCGCGCTGTACGCCGATCCCGCCTCCGAAAGCCACGACGTCCTGGACTTCCATGACGGCCGCACCTTCGAACGCTACTCCCGCCCGCAGAAGGTCGCGGACCGGGTGGTCGGGCGCGTGTGGAGTTTCCGCGATGTGACCCCGGCCCGGATTGCGCAGGACCGGATCACGCAGGCCATGGCCGACCTTGCCGAGCAGGCCGCCCAACTCAAGGCCCTCGCGTTCCAGGACCCGCTGACCGGGCTGTCCAACCGGCAGCTCTTCAACGACCACCTCGAGGCAGCCCTTCGCGGGCCGTGCGGCACCGCCGTCGACGTCCTGCTGCTGGACCTTGACGACTTCAAGGAAGTCAACGACATCCTGGGCCACCACGCCGGGGACCAGCTGCTGATCGAGGTCGGCCGGCGCCTGCGTGAGTGTGTCCGCCCGAACGACGTTGTAGCACGCCTGGGTGGTGACGAATTCGTGGTGCTGCTGGTGGGCTCCCTGGACCCCGGAATGGTGGCCGAGCGGATCGTCGCGTCCCTGAAGGTGCCCCTCTGGATCGATGGCACCATGCTGCGCCCGAGCCTCAGCCTGGGCCTGGCATCCATCAACGAGGACGCCGTGGACGCCTCCGAGCTGCTGCGCCGGGCCGACATCGCGATGTACGCGGCGAAAGCGGCCGGGAAAAACCGGTACCTGCGGTTCCGGCCCGAGATGATGAAGAGCCTGGTCGAGCGCACCGAACTGGAGGCCGGGCTGCGGCTGGCCGTGGATGCCGGCCAGATCACCGTGTACTACCAGCCGATCGTCTCGGCCCGCAGCGGCGTCGTGGTGAAGGTTGAGGCGCTGGCCCGCTGGGAGCGCGGCGGCGAAATCGTCCCGCCGGCGCAGTTCATTCCGGCGGCGGAACGCAGCGGCCTGATCGTCGAAATCGGCACCGAGGTGCTGCTGAAGGGCTGCACCGAGCTGCGGCCCTGGCTGGCGGAGGACCCCTCGCGCGCCCTCGCCGTCAACGTCTCCGGCGTGCAGCTGCAGCACGGGGACTTCGCCGAGCTGCTGCTGGCCGTCGCCCGGAGCACCGGCGTGGATCCGCGGCAACTGGTCGTGGAAGTCACCGAAAGTGTGTTCTTCCACGACGACGTCCACGTGATCCAGCAGCTCACCGCCCTCCGGAACACCGGTGTGCGGGTGGCGCTGGATGACTTCGGCACCGGTTTCTCCTCGCTGGGACGGCTGCAGGGGCTCCCCGTGGACACCCTGAAGATCGACCAGTCCTTCACGGCCATGATCCACACCGGCGACGAGAAACTGCCGATCCTCAGCTGCATGATCGCCATGGCCCACGGGCTGGGCCTCAGCGTCACGGCCGAAGGCGTCGAAACGGCGGCGCAGGCTGAATACCTGATAAAACTGGACTGCGATTCGCTGCAGGGCTACCTCTTCTCCCGCCCCCAAGCCGGACCCGGCCTGCGATCCGCCATCGCCCGGTCCAACGACGCCTTCGCCGCCCTGCTGGGCGTGCGGGTTCCCGGGCCGCGATAACCCGTCACCGCCGGGTGCGGCAACCCTGCACAGCGGGCGACCCGGCACATCCTGTGACCCGGCACATCCGGTGGACGGGGTACTGGACAAGGGACCAGAGAACCCTATGATTCAGGGACGCATTGTCCGCGGCGCCGCCGGGACAGTCATCAACACACCAACCGCAGCTTTGGGGGCCGGTATCGCCGTGGGAACAGGGATGGAAGAGAGCCTGCTTGAGCAGGGTCCCGATGCTTTTTTGCTGCTGACCGCGGACGGAACCATCGCCTTCGTGAATGCGGCAGCCGAACGCCTCTTTGGCTACCCGCGCGAACAGTTGCTCGGGGCGGGGCACAATATCCTGCTCTCCGAGGACGAGCGCGGCGGGTTCCTGCGGGTTTTCGGGCGGCTGGGCCGCGGCAGCCTCTCCGGCAGACGGCCGTTCGCGGCGGCAGGCCGGCGTCGGGACGGCAGTGAACTGTCCCTGGAGATCACCTGTTCGCTGGTCACTGTCGGCGCCGGACCGGCCATGGCGGTCGCCATCCGGGACGGCAGCCACCGCGAGGACACCGATTCGGGCCGGCGCCTGGCCGTCTCCCTGCTGGACGCCACGCTGGAATCCACCGCCGACGGGATCGTCGTCATCTCCAACGAAGGACTCATCACCGGGATCAACGACCAGTACCTGAAGCTGTGGGGCATGCCGCCGGAGCTGGTCGCGGCGGAGGATCCGACGGCGCTGGTCACCTTTATCGCCCGGCAGTTGCTTGATCCGGACTACTTCCTGCAGAAAGTCGGGGAACTCAACGCGGACCGGGTCAAGCAAAGCCACGATGTGCTGGAGTTCAAGGACGGCCGCACCGTGGAGCTCTATTCCAGGCCGCAGAAGGTCGCGGACACCGTCGTGGGCCGGATCTGGAATTTCCGCGACGTCAGCTCGACCCAACGCGCCCAGGACCAGGCACGCCGCGCCCTCAAGGAACTCGCCGAGCAGGCGGAAAAACTCAAGGAACTCGCTTTCCAGGACCCGCTGACCGGACTGGCCAACCGGATCCTCTTCACCGAACGGGTCGCCGCCGCGCTGCTGAACCGCGATCCGGTGCATGTGCTGCTGCTGGACCTGGATGACTTCAAGGAAGTCAACGACATCCTGGGCCACCACGCCGGGGACCAGATGCTGGTGGAGATCGCGGACCGGCTGCAGAAGTGCGTGGGGCCGCATGGCACCGTGGCACGGCTCGGCGGGGATGAGTTCGTGGTCCTGCTGATCGGCTGCAACGATTCCGACACCGTGGCCCAGCGCATCGTGGCCACCCTGAACGCCCCGTTCTCTATCGAGGGAACCCTGCTGCGGCCGGGCCTCAGCCTGGGGGTAGCCTCGCGCGGCGCCGGGGCCATGACGTCCTCCGAGCTGTTGCGGCAGGCGGACCTGGCCATGTACGCCGCCAAGGAGGCCGGCAAGAACTGCTATCTGCATTTCCGGCCGGAGATGCTCACCGAGCTGCTGGCGCGGACCCAGCTGACTGCCGGGCTGAGGCGCGCCGTGGAACTGGGGCAGATCGTCGTGCACTACCAGCCAGTGGTGTCCACCGAACTGCTGGAGGTCGTGCAGTTCGAAGCCCTGGCCCGGTGGCAGTTCGAGGGGAAGCTGATGCCCCCGGACGAGTTCATCCGGACCGCGGAACGCAGCGGCCTGATCCGGGACATCGGGGCGGAGGTGCTGCGCCGCAGCTGCGCCGAGCTGCAGCCCTGGCTTGCGGAGGACCCGTGCCGGAGTCTGGCGGTGAACGTTTCCGGCGTTCAGCTGCTGCACCGGGACTTCGCCGAGCGCGTCCTGGACATTGCGGCGTGGGGCAACGTGAATCCGCACCAGCTGGTGCTGGAGGTGACCGAGAGTGTGTTCTTCGATCCCCGGTCCCACGTCATCGCCCAGCTTGAGAGCCTCCGCGGGGCCGGGATCCGGGTGGCGCTGGACGACTTCGGCACCGGATACTCCTCGCTGGGCCGTCTGCAGGCGCTCCCGGTGGACATCGTTAAGATCGACAAATCGTTCGTCTCGATGCTCCGCACCGGGGCAGAGAAGCTGCCGATCCTGACCTCGATGATCCACATGGCCCGTAGCCTGGGCCTGAAGGTCACGGCCGAGGGCATCGAAACCCCGGAACAGGCCCACTACCTGATGGCCCAGGGCTGCGATGCCCTGCAGGGCTTCCTCTTCTCCCGCCCCGAGCCCGAGCACCGCCGGGAGCTGGGCATCCGCAACACTGCCGCTGCCGTCGCCGCGCTGGCTGCTGCTTCCCGCCGCGGGTAACCGCCGGTGCTGGCCCGCCGCGGCCCGGCGCCTTCCTGCTGCGTGGCCCCTTCTTGGGCGCGGCACCGGGCGGATCGCACCGCAAACGGCCGCTGGCGCTTATGCTTCAGGGAGCGCAGCCCGCCCTGTTCTCCGCAGCGGCGGCTGCCACCCGTATCCTTCGGCTTGGGGGCTGGCAGAAATCATGGAATCAGGACTCGCACAGCTGCTGCTGGAGCACGGCCCGGACCCCTTGCTGCTGCTCGATCCCGACGGGTCGATTTCCTTCCTGAACGCCGCCGCGGAGGAGCTCTTCGGCTACTCCCGCTCACAGCTGCTGGGCACAGACTCCGGTTTGCTCCTCGCCGAGGCCTCGCGCCCGGGTTTTCTCTCCCTCCTCACCGGGCTGGGCAGCTCCACGCCCCGCCCCGGCCAGACCTTCGCCGGCTCCGGCCGCCGCGCCGACGGCACCGAAGTCCCGGTGGAAATCACCTGCGCGCTGCTGCCCTCCGGCGCCGTGGCCGGTTCGGCCGCGCCGTCGGTCGCGCTCTCGGTCCGCAGCGCCGGCCGCCGCACGGAACCGGTCCAAAAGGAGCCCCGCGCCACAGAGCCCGGCCACAAGGAGCCCCGCCATAACCAGCCGTACGACGACGGCACCACAGCGGGCGGGGCGGCGCCCCGCCGTCGTGCTACAGCTGCCTCAACTGCCGTTCCCGCCGCTTTCGCCGCACACGACGACCTGGTCCGGGCCGGGGTGCTGCGCGACGCGCTGACCGCGCTGCCCAACGGCACGCTGTTCAACGACCGCCTGGCCGCGGCGCTCCGCCGCCCGGACCCGGTGGACGTGCTGCTGCTGCACCTGGATGACTTCAAAAACCTCGGCGACAGGCTGGGCCGGTCCGCCGCGGACGAGCTGCTGGTGGAGGTCGCGCGCCGGCTGCGCAACTGCGTGCGGCCCCACGACACCGTGGCCCGCCTCGGTGGCGACGAATTCGCGGTGCTGCTCACTGAGTGTCTCAACGCGGACGCCGTGGCCGCCCGGATCGCCGCGTCGCTGCACGAGCCGCTGCGCGTCGGGGGCTCCGTAGTCCGGCCCGGCCTCAGCATGGGGCTCGCCTCCCGGACCGGCGAAACGCCCGGCGGCGCGGAACTGCTACGGCAGGCCGACGCCGCCATGACCGCCGCGAAGCAGGCGGCAGGTACTGCCCGAACTGCAGGGTCTGCCGGCACCTGGCGGCGGTTCCGGCCGGCCATGCTGGGTACCGACGCCCGCGGCGCCGACGCGGAGACGGGACTGCGGCGGGCGGTGGAACTGGGACAGATTTCGGTCCACTTCCAGCCGGTTGTTGCCCCCGGCCAACGCACGGTGGTGCACTTCGAGGCGTTCGCGCGCTGGGAAGACCATGGCCGGGTGGCCTCGCCGCAGGAGTTCCTGCCGGCCGCGGAGCAGAGCGGCCTGATCCCGGAAATCGGCGATGAAGTCCTGCGCCGCGCCTGCACCGATATCCGGCCCTGGCTGGCCGCCGTCCCCGCCTGCAGCGTCGCGGTGAACGTCTCGGGCCTGCAGTTACGGCAACGGGACTTCGCCGCCCATGTCCTGGCAATCGTGGCGGCCGCGGGGGTGGAGCCCGGCCGGCTGATGCTGGAACTGACTGAGAGCGTCTTCTTCGATGCCGACTCCGATGTGCTGCGCCAGTTGCGCCGGCTCCGGGAAGCCGGCGTGCGGATCGCGATGGACTGCTTCGGCCCGGCCTACTCCCCCTTGGACCGGCTGGCGGAGCTGCCGCTCGACAAGGTCAAGATCGACCGCTCCATGGTGGCGATGATCAGGACCGGACAGGAACAACTGCCCTTCTTCGGCACCGTGATCGGCTCCGCCCACGCCCTGGGCCTGTTGGTCACGGCCGAGGGCATTGAGACGCCGGCCCAGGCCACCTACCTGATGGACCGCGGCTGCGACTCCCTGCAGGGTTCCCTGTTCGCCGCCCCGGCCCCGGCCGGTGAGCTGGCCGGGGCGATGGAGTCCGCACTGACGGCGCTCGGGAATCTCGGGAGCCGGCGGGCCTAACCTACACCGGGGTCCTGGCGGCGATCACTGCCTGCACCGGCCTCATGCCTGCTGGCCCGGGGACCGGATGATGCGGCGCTGGGTGGCAGCAGCGATGGCTGCCGTACGGTTGTCCACCCCGAGTTTGCCGTAGATATGCACCAGGTGTGTCTTCACGGTTGCCTCGGAGATGAAGACCTGTTTGGCGATGGCCCGGTTGGACAGCCCGGTCGCCAGCAGCTCGAGCAATTGGACTTCCCTGGGCGTGAGGGCCGTTGCAGGATTGCTGATCCGGCCCATAAGGAGGGCCGCAACCCTCGGTGCCAGCGCCGTCTGGCCGGAGGCGGCTGCCAGCACGGCCTGGCGGATCTGTTCCGGAGGCGCGTCCTTGAGCATGTATCCGCTGGCTCCTGCCTCCACGGCGGCCAGGATGTCCGCGTCCGTGTCGTAGGTGGTAAGGATCAGGACCGGCGGAGGATCGTCCAGGAGCCTGATCTGCGCGGTGGCAGTGACTCCGTCCATGCCGGCACCCATTTGCAGGTCCATGAGCACGACGTCGACCCGGTCGCCCAGGATTTGCAGCCGTTTCAGTTCCTCCAGTGCCGCATCGCCGTCGGCAGCTTCAGCTGCGACTGCGATGCCCTCGAATTCGGTAAGCATGGCCCGCAGCCCGGCCCTGACCACCGGATGGTCATCGACCAGCAGGATCCGGATGCCGTTCATTGTTCTTCCCTCCCAGGCACGTCGTCCAGGGGCAGACGGACGGCCACCACCGTACCCTCCCCGGGGGCTGATTCGAGGTCGAGGGAGCCGTGCAGCGCGGCCACCCGTTCCTGCAGCGACCGGATCCCGAAGCCGCTTCCGTCCGCCCGGGCAGTCATCCGGGCGGCCACCCCGGCGGGGTCGAAGCCGACACCGTCATCATAGATGTCCATGGTCACCTCACTTCCGAGAAAAGCCACCGTCACGACGGCGTTGCTGGCGTTGGCGTGGTCCGTGACATTGCCGAGGCTGGCTTGGGCGGCCCGGAGCAGGGTCACCCGGTACGGCTGCGGCAGCTCTACGGGGTCGCCGTCGAGTTCGAGCCGGCACCGCAGGCCGACACCCCGGGCTGCGGAGCTGGTTTCCGTGGTGGCGCAGAGCCTGCGCAGGCTGTCCACCAGGGAGGATTCCTGCAGGTGCGGGGAGGAGAGTCCGCGGACGAAATTCCGTGCTTCGGCCAGGTTCTCCGAGGCGGTCTGCTGCACCAGCGCGAAGCGTGCGGCAGCGGTGGTGGTATCTCCATCCGCGAGCGATTTTTCCGCCGCACGGGCCACCAGCACGATGCTCGAGAACCCCTGGGCAAGTGTGTCGTGGATTTCCCGGGCCAGCCGTTCGCGCTCGGCCAGGACTCCGGCGCCGTGCTGGGATGCTGCCAGTTCCGCCCGGGTGCGGCGGAGTTCATCCGCTGCACGGCGCTGGTTCTCCGCCTCACGGTAGAGCGCCTGGTACGCCAGCCCGGTCACGACGGCAAACCCCGCGCCAAACGCCGGACCCAGGACAACCGCGGCCGGGGGGACGGGGAGTCCGCTGGCGGCCCATTGGGCGGCAACCACCGCGGCCGTCATCAGCGCGATCGTCAACAGGGCAGTCCGCCGCGGCAACAGGTGCAGGTGCAGGAAGAAAAGCGGGAATGCCAGCCACGCAAAATCGGCGCTCCCGGCCAGCAGGACAACCCACAGGGCGGTGATGATTCCCAGCCAGAGGACACCGTAGCGGCGCGGATCGAAACCCGTGCCGCCGGCGGCGATGCGCTTTTCCAGGATGGTGCCGGTCAGGTAAACCCCCGCCAGAACGAACGCCGTCCCCGTCAGGACATACCGGAAGGGGCCTTCGCCGCCGGATACCGCCATCCTCAGGACAGCCACACCGAGCAAGGCGGCGAAGCCGACGTGCAGCGTCACTCGCAGGACGCGCAAAATCGCAACAGAGGGCGCAGGATCCAAACCCCTGAGCGGGTCATCGCCGGATCCGGTGGGACCGGCCCCGTCCAGGGAAAGCAGGGATTCTGTGGCAGGCATTGGATCAGCCTATGCGCGTCCGGCCCGGGCGGGATCAACCAAATGGTTGACACGGGGATCAACCATTCTTCCGTCCCGTGTCAACCAACGGCGCGATGGCGCCGGCGCCGGCCCGCGGGAGAGTGGATCCAGAGCCTTTCGGCTGCAGCGTCCCCCACTGAAAGAAGAACAACCGTGTTTCTTGCTATCCGCGACATCCGCTTTGCCAAGGGCAGGTTCGCCCTGATGGGCGGCGTCGTTGCCCTGATCACCCTGCTGCTGGTCATGCTCTCGGGACTGACCGCCGGCCTCGGGGACCAGTCAACCTCTGCCATTGACAAGCTCGGGGCCGCTAACGGCAGCGGAATCGCCGCCAGGGCAGTGGACAGCATCGTCTTTGGCGCCCCCGGCACCAACGAGCCGAAGGCCTCCTTCACCGAAAGTGAAGTCACCGCCGCACAAGTTGAGAGCTGGAAGAACCGGGCCGGCGTGCAGAACGCCGAAGCCCTGGGCATCAGCCAGACCCGGTTCCAGGCCGTGGCCGCGGACACCGGGGCGGGCACCGGCACCACCAACGTCGCCGTCTTCGGCGTCGCGCCGGACGGCCAGCTGGCGCCGTCGGACGTCACTGCCGGCACCGTCGTGATCGGCAAAACCGTGGCCACGGCACTTTCCCTGGACACCGGGGACAAGGCAAGCGTCGGAGGGACCGAACTGACCGTCAGCGCCGTCGTCGAGGACCAGTGGTACTCCCACACCAGCGTCGTCTGGACAGCCCTTCCCACCTGGTCCAAACTGGCGCACCTGACCGACCCGGAGCAGCTCGGAACCGTCGCCGCCATCACGTACCAGGACGGCGCCACTGTTGACGAGGCCGCTGCCAACGTTGCGGCCCACACCGTGAGCGCCTCGCGCACCGGGTCGTTCCAGGCGCTGGGCTCCTACAAGAGCGAGAACGGCTCCCTGACCCTGATGCAGGCCTTCCTCTACGGCATTTCCGCCCTGGTGATCGTGGCGTTCCTGACCGTCTGGACCGTCCAGAGGACCCGCGACATCGCGGTCCTGAAAGCCATGGGCGGATCAAGCGGCTACATCCTGCGTGACGCCATCACCCAGGCCGCGATCGTCCTGCTCGCCGGCGCCGGAATCGGCGGCGGGATCGGCATCCTCGGCGGCTTCTTCGCAGCCCAGGCAGCCCCCTTCCTGGTCACCCCCGCAACAACACTCGTGCCCATCCTCGGAATCATCACCCTTGGCCTGGCCGGCGCGGCGCTGGCCGTCCGCCGCGTTACCAAGGTCGACGCCCTCATCGCCCTCGGCGGGAACTGAGCCCTCCTCGACGGGAACTGCGCCCTCCATACCCCGTTGGCCGCGTCCGCGGCTGAGCCGCCGGTCTGCCCCCGGCACTTTCTGAAAGGAAGCCACATCATGTCCCCCACTTCCAGCCTTCCCGCGACACGGTACGCCGCTCGGGGCCCCTTGAACCTCGTCAACGTCACCCTCGAATACCCGGACGGGGACGGAACCATCAAAGCCCTGGACACCGTGAACCTCACCGTCGGGGCAGGCCAGATGGTCTCCCTCGTCGGCCCGTCAGGGTCCGGAAAATCCAGTCTCCTGGCCGCCGCCGCCACCCTCGTCCGGCCCACCCACGGACTGGTGATCATCGACGGCGCCGACGCCACCGGGCTCGGCGACAAGGACCTCACCGCGTTGCGGCGGGAGAAGATCGGCATCATCTTCCAGCAGCCGAACCTGCTCGCGTCCCTGACCGCTACCGAACAGCTCATCATCGGCGACCACCTGCGCGGAAGGTCCCTCAAATCCGCCCGCGCCAAAGCCGCGGACCTGCTCGACGTCGTCGGGCTCAGCTCCAGCGCGGACAAACGTCCGCACCAGCTCTCCGGCGGCCAGCGCCAGCGGGTCAACATCGCCCGCGCCCTGATGGGCGATCCCAAGGTCCTGCTTGTGGACGAACCCACCGCCGCCCTCGACCACGAACGCAGCGACTCAATCGTCCGGCTCCTGCGCCGCGTCACCGACGACTTTAGGGTCGCCACCGTGATGGTCACCCACGACACCGAATTCGTCCCGCTGACCGATTCGGTCGCCATCATGCGCGACGGGAAGCTCACCGCCCCCGTGCTGACGACGGTCTGAAACCCCACACCCGGGGGCAGCCAGCTGTCCCCGGGTGTTCGCGGCCCTGCCTGCTACGGCCGGTGGTCGAGTTCGCCGAGGTCAGCGCCCACCATGGCCGCGCTGCGCTCCCACAGCTCGCGGGCGAGCTCGGCGTCGTACGCCAGCTTGTTGGCCTTCGCCAGCGCCCGCTTGGCGTAGTAGGCGCCGGAGACCCAGTCCTGCCCCGGGGCGGCCGTGGCCAGCCACACCAGCGTGTCCGCGCCCTGCTCGGGGCTCAGCATGAACCGGTTGAGGAAACTCCGGTAGAGGAACCGGAACGGGCTGGTGGTGTCCGCGGCGAAGTTGGTGGCCACCACGCCGGGATGGAACGCCGCCGTTGAGATGCCTGCCGCGTGGTAGCGGTGGTTGAGTTCCGCGGTGAACAGGATGTTCTCCAGTTTGGCGTTGCCGTAGGCGAGGTTGGCGGAGTACTTGTTCGCCGTCTCGAGGTCGTTGAGGTCCAGCTTGCCGTAGAGCGAGTTGGCGGCGCTGGAGGTGTTGATGACGGTGGCCTTGCTGGCGGTGAGCACGTCCATCAGCTCGGTGGTGAGCAGGAACGGTGCCAGGTGGTTGATCTGGAAGGTCTTCTCGTGCCCGTCCACGGTGAGCCCGCGACGGCCCATGATGCCGCCGGCATTGTTGGCCAGGACGTCGATCCGGGGGTACTTCTCCCTCAGCTGCGCGGCGAGCCGGCGCACCTGGGCCAGCTCCGCGAAGTCGCTGACGAAGTAGTCGGCGCCGATCTCCTTCGCGACCCTTGCGGTCTTCTCCGCGGAACGCCCGACGACGACCACCCGCTCCCCCTGCTTGCTCAGGGTCCGTGCGGCGGACGCGCCGATGCCGTCGCTGGCTCCGGTGATGACAATGGTCCGTGCGGTCATGAGGTGTCCTTTGAGCGGAAGCGGTTATCAGGCTGGTCTGGATCGAGCCTACCGAACCACGGCGGCCGCCATCTCCGAATGAGAACGGAGGGTCCGAATTCGGAGACATCCGGGGGAATTATTTGCGGCCCGATAATCCGGTTCGGAGCCGTTACCGCAATTACTTGGTTGTTTGTTCCAGTCACTGGCCTATTTCCGTGCCCCTACTTGGGTCCCCGGGAGGGGCCTACGTGGGCACCACGGTTATTTGGGAACGGTGTACCCGGTCAGCGATCACAGCGCCGATTTCCGTTGAATTCCAGCGCGTTTGTCATGATACTGAACGCGTACGTTGATGCGGGGGCGAGGTCTAGAGTCAGCGTGTGCTTCAGGTACATCAAAGTTGCCAGATGTGACTGGGGGGTTTCAGGGGGGAAACGGGATCCTGGGGGCAGTTCAGGCTGGCACGCCGGGGCATCGCGATTTCCATAAGAGTTCTTTCTCCGCCCGGAAAGAACGCAGAAAATTTCAAATTCAGCATGGAAACGGCGATGAAACTCATGAACATTACGGCGATCAAGATGAAAAGAACAGCCCGCTGGCTTAGCCAGATAGTGGTAGTGGCATTAGTTGCGGCCGGGGGCCTGCTGGGAATCGCAGGCAGCGCCTCGGCGGCGAGTGATTATGGCTATCCCAGCATCAGCTACACCGGGGTGAGCAACCCGCCGACTTCGGACAAACCGCAGAGCAAACTCTGGTTTAATGGCGGATCGTGGTGGGCGGACATGTGGACCTCCGGCACGGGCTGGCAGATCTACCGGCTGGACGTCCCCACGAAGACCTGGGTCAGCACCGGCGTCACGAACGACACCCGCGCCAGCACCCTGGCGGACACGCTCTGGGACGGCACCCACCTCTACATCGCCTCCCACGTGGTCACCGTGTCCACTGATACATCGCCGGTGGCGTCGGTCTCGGGCCAGCCGGCCAAGCTCTACCGCTACAGCTACTCCGGCGGAAAATTCAGCCTGGACAGCGGCTTCCCCACCACCATCACGAACAACAGCAGCGAGTCGATGACCATCGACCGGGACACCACCGGCGCGATCTGGGCCACCTGGACCCAGGTCTCCGGCAATTCGACCAGCGGCTTCACCAACACCGTCTACGTCAACAAGTCCGCACCCGACGGGACCAGCTGGGGCTCCCCGTTCGTGATTCCGGTCTCCAACCCGCACCCTGCGCCGGATGACATTTCGGCGGTCGTGGCCTTCGGCAGCAACAAGATCGGGGTCATGTGGAGCGACCAGCTCACCGGCTCCATCCGCTGGGCGACCCGCACCGACGGGACCAGCACCACCGCGACGTCCTCGTGGAAAGTCCAGGATGCGGCCAAGGGCAGCAACACCGCTGACGACCATCTGAACCTCAAGACGCTGCAGTCCGACAATACCGGCCGGGTTTTCGCGGCGATCAAGACCGGATACAACGACGGTTCGACGGACAAGACCCTGCCGGAACTGCTCCTGCTGGTCTTCAAGCCCGGAACCGGCTCATTCACCAAGACAACCATCGCCACGATCGGGGACTGCGTCTCGCGTCCGCAGATCGTCCTGGATACCCAGAACGGCGTCGTGCATGCGTTCCACACCGCCCCTGGCACGGGCGTCAGCGGCTGTGCCTTTTCCGGCGTTCCCGGCGCCGTCTATGAAAAGACGGCCCCCATGGACAACCCGGTCTTCGCATCCGGCCGCGGCACCGCGATCATCCAGGACGGCTCGTCCGACAACATGAACGATGTGACCACCAGCAAGCAAGGCGTCAACAGCACCACCGGCCTCGTGGTGCTGGCCAGCAACGACGCGACCAAGCGCTACTGGTTCTCCTACCGGACCCTGGACAGCAAAACCCCGCCGAAAACACCGATAGCGTCCTTTACCGTGTCTCCGACGTCGGGCGAGGTCCCCCTGGACGTGAACTTCACGGACACGTCCGCGGGTTCGCCGACGGAGTGGGCCTGGGACTTCGGCGACGGCGGTACCTCCACCAAGCAGAATCCTGCGTACACCTACGACGCCGGGGGCACCTACACCGCGACCCTGACCGTCACCAACGCAGCGGGCTCGACGTCGGCCACCCAGGAGATCACCGTCGACCCGAGCGCGACGCCGATGCGTTTGAACGATTTCAACGGTGACGACAACACGGACGTGATCGCCCGTGACGCCTCCGGTGAATTGTGGCTGTACCCGGGAACGGGGACCGGCGACTGGTCCAAACGGATCGACCTCGGTGGCGGCTGGAATGTGATGACCTCCATCGTCAGTGCCGGAGACTTCAACGATGACGGCAACGCGGACGTGATCGCCCGGGACAGCAGCGGGGAGCTGTGGCTCTACCGCGGCACCGGGAACGGCGACTGGCTGAAGCGGCAGAGTCTCGGCGGCGGCTGGAACGTGATGAGCTCCATCGTGGCTCCAGGTGATTTCAACGCCGACGGCACGCCGGACCTGATTGCCCGGGACAGCAGCGGGGAGCTGTGGCTGTACCCGAACAACGGGGCCGGCGACTGGTTCAAGCGGGTTGATCTGGGTGGCGGATGGAACGTCATGAGCTCCATCGTGGCCCCCGGGGACTTCAACGCCGACCTCAAGGTGGACCTGGTCGCCCGAGACACCAGCGGGGAGCTGTGGCTCTACCCGGGTAACGGCAAGAACGAATGGTTCAAGCGTGAGAGCCTCGGGGGCGGCTGGAACACCATGAACGCCATCACGGCACCCGGTGACATGGACGGCGACAACTGGCCGGACATCATCGCCCGCGACACCACCGGGGAGCTCTGGCTCTACCCGAACGACGGTGCCGGTGACTGGTTCAAGCGGGTCGACCTCGGCTCAGGATGGGGCCAGATGACCGCGATCCTGTGAACGCGGACCTGTGACTTAGGTCCTGAAAATCTGGAAGAGCCGTTAAATGCGGGAGAGCCCCGACCGTTGTGGTTGGGGCTCTCGACCGTTTAATGATGTTCCGGCGGTGACCTACTCTCCC
>NZ_MQTS01000118.1 GCF_020532825.1 Arthrobacter sp. SO3 | reverse complement strand
CACCGGGTCGAACCCGACCCCGGGCAATGCCAGGGACGCCGCCACGTCCTGGATGAACAACTCACCTAAGGGCAGGCCCTTGCGGTAGTGCGTGGTGCTGGACAAGGCATCGCACCGGGCCATGAGCACCTCGTTCAAGGCCTGCAGGCTGGAGGCCACGGGTTCCGGAACCATGAGGTTACGGCGCAGGAACCCGACCGCGTTTTCCACGTTCCCTTTTTCATGCCCGGAGTACGGGTTGCAGTAGCGCGACTCGGAGCGGTAATGCAGCTTGAACGCGCCGAACAACTTCGTCTCCACGACCTTGGTGCCCAACCGGCGTCCGATGCCGGTGGCGTTGTCAAAAACCAGGTGCCTCGGTGCGGCCCCGATGTGTTCGAACACCCTGCGCAGCCCGTGGCAGACGCATTCAGCGGTCTCGCCCCGGTACCCCTGCACGAAGCGCATGTTCGAGAACGGGAAGGTCACCACCAGGATGTGCAGGACCTGCCGGATCCCGGCGATGATCGCCTCGGCCTGCCCGAAGTCGACCTGCGCGGTGCCAGCGGGCCAGACCAGTTCGGTGAAGCCCTCCCCGGCCTGCCGGTTCCGGGCCGCCCATTTCTTCACGTGCCGCTGGACCGGGGAATACGTGCCGGTGAAACCATGCTCGGCCACGAGACGGTCAAAGATGCGCTTGGCCGTATGGCGCTGCTTGCGCGGCCGGCGCTGGTCCTCGCCCAGCCACTGCTCAATGATGCGCTCGAACCCGGTCAACACCGAGCCCCCGGGCCGGGCCAGCGGTGCCGGCGGCGCCGGGGAGAAGTCCTGCTGCTCCGCGTACCTGGCCACCGAATCACGACTCACCCCCAACCTCCGGGCGATCTCACGCCCCGGGACTCCCTGGGAATCGAGTCTTCTGATATTTTCTTGAACGGACATGGGTACCGTCATCTGCTTTCCAGCCCTTCCGGCGCACACGCTTCGCAATGGCAGCGCCGTAAGGAACCTATCTGGGGTGGCGGGCCCATGTTCCCAACACTCTGGGAACGGCCCGGGCCACCGGGTGATCTCTATATCTGCGCACTCCCCGAATCCATGATCTGGAGGGGAATTGCCTGGCCTGATTCTTAGCGCTCTTTGGCAGGAAACCAGCCACCAACTCGGCAGGATTTCCAAGCTGAAACGGCCTACGAATAGTCGATCACACACA
>NZ_MQTS01000117.1 GCF_020532825.1 Arthrobacter sp. SO3 | reverse complement strand
CACACGGCGGCGCCCGCCCATGCGATCCGGGCAGCCCAGCGCGAGAAGGAAGACAGCCTCGTCTGACGCACCGACGGGATCGAGGACGACGGCGGGACCTCCCGCCGTCGTCCTCTTTCGTTGCGATGGTTCGCTGCCCCGGTCCACTGCCCGGGCGGCTGCGGCCCCGATCAGGATGCCGGGTGCGTGAACAAGACGTCCGAGTGGGTTCAAATAGTCGCTGCGGTTAGAAGTGTCTGAGGTAGTCATTCGGTGAGCCTGGTCAACGAGGGAACGTCCTGCCTGCAATGACCGTCTCAGTTCCTTGGTTCTATGGGGTCCGATCGTCTGTAGTGGACTGTGGCACAAGCTGGATCGCTTGCTTGGTGGACGACGGGTTCTCTTAGCGTGTCGGTCAGGTGTTCGTCGTCACGGCGGAAATAATTGGCATAGGAGATGACTATGCTAACTTTTCCGGTCCAGATGCCTTCTGGAATGCGCTACTGGACAGTGATCAGCGAGGGCCCGCTGGTCATGTCTGTGGCGGATGCAAGTGAATGAAGCCATCCAGGCTGGGGTCGCGCGCACCCTCAGCACAATCCCAGTTCGTGTGTCTCGCCAAATGACCGCCACCGAGTATCGGGCGCGCGTGGCCGAGGTCCTCAACCTTTTTGGCATCGAGGCGGTGGGCGACGAAACGGGAATTCGTTACGGGGGCGAGGGCGTTGAGCTGGAAGATCAGCCCCTAGAAGCGGCCATCCGCATACTCATTGGGAAGCGATTCGGCATCCCGGAATTCACAAATGTGAGCGAGCCAGGCAGGAGGCCCGCGTAGCGTGGGGGCCATGGAAAACCTGGAGGTCAGCATGTCGCCGGACGGCGTCCCGCTGGCATTCAGGGTCGCCGGCGAAAGCTGGCGCGTCGCTGAGGAACCTGTCCGCTGGTACGAGCGCACGGCATGGTGGGAGCGGGAGTCCAGGATGCCGCGGGAGAGCGGCGGGATCGACGGCAGCCCCAGGCGCGCCTGGAACACAGCACGAGCGGGGCCGCCGGAAACCGCAGCGACAGCAGCACACAGCCGCTGGTGACGTTCGTGCTGGTCCGGGACCAGAACACGGGGGAGTGGACGCTGAGATCCGTCGACGAGAACCGGGAATCGACGGCAGAGTTCCAAGACTGAAGATCCTGTCCCCAGGCGCTTCGTTTCAGTCAGCTGTAGGCAGGCGCAGGTGACCCGGTTACCGGGCCGATGAGCGCCCGGCACGTCGGCCAATGGGCTGGCGGGACCGCCGCCTGTCACGGATTTCAGGATGACCCGGCACAGCCGGGTCCGGGAGGGAAGGTGCGAGAGGTAACGCACTGACCGCTCTTCCCCCAGTGGCCGTTCGCGGTGGCGCGCTCAACCGTCTACCGCGCCATTAATCGCGCCGGCGACACCACGTAACCCCTGGCGTAAATTTCCGTCCCGATCCTTTTCGGACCCGGAGTAACTACTACGCCCACACCTGTGGCTCACGCAAGAGAGGCGCCCGACGCTGCCTGACATGCACAAACGACGTCGTACCGCGCCGGAGTCTCATCGGACCCCCGTAGAACCTAGGATGTGGGACGCGTTCGGCTATGGCCATGTCCAAGCTGCCGAGAAGAACGCTTTGGTCCTAAGGGCGATCTTCCCCAACCTGGTGAGGTCAGCCGACCTTGGTCCAGCCGCCGCAGCTCTGGCTCACAAAGCCTTCACCGGGATAGACGCTGACAATCGGCGCCTGAGGCGCGAATGAGATGAAGTCGTTCTCGATCGTTGCGCCCTGCGGGCCGGTGCGTTCCCAGTTCCGCGGCGAGCCGTGTCAGGGGGAGAGAGACATGGGGGAGCCAAATTAAGGGGAAAGTGAGCCGGCCGTTTCGTCTTGTGGCGTGGTGTGGATAGCGGGGTATTCAGTATTTCCAGATGGTCGTGGCGAGACGAACTGGCCGTATGTGGAATTTTGGCGCCGTGGCCGCCATCGTGGCGAGGGCTTCTATGGAGCTGTCCCGGTTCGGGACTATTTTGCGATCCTGCCCACGATTTGGCGGGCCACCAGGCGGTCGATTCCCGGCAGATGGGTGGCTCGTATGATCCACCGGCGCAGGAGGCGCTGGGTCCGGTTGGCGGGCAGGAATGATTTTGCGGTGCGTCTCCCGGCGGCCTGGGCCTCCTCGACCACGGGTTGCCATCGCTGCTCGAATTCAGTGAGGGCGGAACTGATCCTCTCAGGTGAAGCGACGGGTCCCAGGACATCTCCCAGGAGCGCGGCGCCGGCGATGGCGAGCGAGCCGCCTTGACCGGCGAGGAGGGAGACGGCCCCGCAGGCGTCCCCCACGAGGACAGTCCGCCCCCTCTGCCAGCCCGGCATCACGATCTGGGCGACGACATCGTCATACGGATGCTCGGGGCACAGTTCCAGCAACCGGTCGACCGCGTGGCTCAGTCCGGCGAACTCGCGGCGCAGCCGCTCCCGCGGGCTCCCGGACCGCTGGTGCCCTGGCGCTCCTGTGGCATCCCGGTAGACCATGAATGCAGCCACCTGGTCCGAGCGGAGGCAGTAGAGTCCGGCCATCCGGTCGATGCTGTCGGTGAGAATGAACCTGTTCCGGAAACGGGCATTCAGGACCGGTTCGGTCACGATGAACGCGGCAGCACGCATGCCCAGGGGGCGCAGGTACTCCTCTTCCGGGCCGAAGACCTGGGCCCGCACGCCGGAATGGATGCCATCAGCGCCGACCAGGGCGTCCGCGGCGAACGTCACGTCCGGCGAGTTACCGACGGCGACCCGCACGCCGTCGTCATCGTTCCAGACCCGGGATACGGGCATCCCGTAGTGGACGCGCACCCGGCCCGGGGCAACGTCGTCGAGCGCCGCGAGGGCGGCCCGCTCCATATCGGGACGCAGCAGGCTCAGGACCTTGCCGCCGGCAAGCCGGGCGAACTGGTCGTAGTCGAGGCTGGACGTGGGGCGTCCTGTTGCATCGACATACTCGGCTGCTTCGACATGGTAGGCCACCGCTGCGAGCCGCGGGTAAAGGCCGATCCGCTCAGCCGCCGCCACACCGGGACCAAAGAAGTCCATCATGTAGCCATCGGGGCGCGGCGCAGCCGATTTCTCGAGGACCTCGACGTCCCAGCCGGCCAAACCGAGTTGGCGGGCCGCGACGAGGCCTGCAATACCTGCACCGACAACGACGGCTTTCATGTCCGGCCTTTAACGATCGGATCCGCCGGGTTAAGGAGCCCCGTCGGGAGCGCAGGAGTCCAGCCGACGCCCGCTGGCTCATTCTTGACTCTTTGCCAGCGGACTGTCCAGAGCCCGGGACGCAGTTTTGTGCCGTGCCGATGATTCTGCCGGCCGGGAAGGTGCGGGGAAGCGCCGCCTAAGCCCGGGCTGCTCAACTGCCGCAGAGACGGGAACACTTCGCCACCGCCGAGTTGTCTTTGGTGTTGCCCGTCACGCGTGGTGCTCAGGCGAGGTCCAGCGATTTGGGGGAGGGTAGACGAATCTGGCAATCGTGGTCGACACCCATCCGATGCAGAAACCTCCGAACACGAGGAGACACGTCCGCATACCCTGAGGACCGAGGATCGTGAGCGCGAGCGTGAGCAAAACCGCCCAAGCGATGGCCAGGCCGACGCTGTAATACCAGTAGTTCCTGAACCCGCTCATGGATGCATCCCTACCGATCTCGAGGCTCGTTCAGCTCATGGTCGTCCGTTGCTGTCTGTTGTGGCAAGTAGCAAGGTCGAAGCCGTGATTCGTGTGGTCAGCTGGGGGCGTTTGTGAGGGTGTGGAGGACGTATTCGAGTTGTTCGGCGCTGAAGGTTCCCGGGTGACGGACGACGAGTGTGCCGTCGGGTGCAATGATGGCGGTGAAGGGCAGTCCGGTGATTTGGTAGGCCCCGGCGGTGGCGCCATTGGTGTCGGTCAGCAACGGGTAGCCGGTGCCGCTCCTTGCGGCCAGAGCGGCGGCCGGGCCGGCGGGGTCGGCGACGTCGATTCCCAGGAATGCCACGGACGCGCCCAGACCGCTGTGGGCTTTCTGCAGTTCAGGCATTTCCCCGACGCAGGCGCCGCAGGTGCTGGCCCAGAAATTCAAGACAGTGTACTGGCCCTTCGCTTTGTCCAGGGAGAACTGCGTTCCGGGGTCAGCGAGCACGGGCAGGGTGAAGGGCGGGGCCGGCTGGCCCAGTGTCGCCGGTCCGGCGGGCGCGTTGCCGGAGGGTGCGGGACCGCCAACCGGGGCACCGGCGCGGCCGGGCAGAAGATCGGCCGCCGTTTGGGCCATGGCCTGGGCGAACAGGGCCGTGTTCGCGGAGCCGGTCCCGAACTGCCCGATGGCCGATTCCTTGCCGGCGGGGTCGATGAAGAACAGTTCGGATCCGTGGACCACCTCGCCGGTCTTCGAGTCGACGCGGACCGGTACGTGATAGTTGGCTGCCACGGTGGACAGCTGTGCTGGCGTTCCCGTGCCGAAGACCCAGTTAGTGGCGGAGGCGAGGCCGTGGACTTCGGTCCAGGTTTTCACGTCCTGGACGGCGGTATGCAGGGGGTTGGCGTTTACGGAGAGGAAGACGACGTCGGTGGCGGCCGTGCCCAGGTCGGTGTTGGCGGCGGCGACATCCTGGGCCAGCAGCGTGCACAGGTCCTCGCATTCGTCGTCGTTGAAGGACAGCACGACGGATTTCCCGCGGTATTGGGACAGGCTGACGTTCTTACCGTGTTGGTCGGTGAGGGTGAAGTCCGGGGCGCTGTCCAGAGGGGCGGACATGACGTCGAGCTGCAGTAGTTGGGCCGCGGCCGAGCTCCTGTCCGGCTGGGCCGCGGCGGCATTCGCGGGTCCGGCCGGGGTGTCCGGCCGGAGGGCCGCAATGAAGATTCCGGCGAGGGCTACGGCGATGGCCAGCCCGGCGGCGGCCCAGGCCACAGCAAGGCCCCTCCGGTGTGTGCGGTTGGCGGCGTCAGAGGGTGACGGTGTGGTGTTCACGGGCGGTGCTGCCTTTCCCGGCGTCCGGGCGCGGTGTCCGGCGTTTCGGTGGTGATCTTGTGGATGACGACGGCGATCGCGGCCAGCACGATGGCGCCGAGCAGTATTGCCCACAGGAGCGGTTGCGCAGCGATACCGGCGGCGAACCAGCCCTGTACTCCGGTGACCGCCGATGTCACACGTGACACCGCCGTCGGGTCCAGCAGTTCCGTCAGCCAGTAGTAGGCCAGGTAGGCTCCTGAGAGCGTCAGAGTGATTCCCGAGACGCCAGCCAGCCAGCGCCCTGCGGTCCGGGCACGGCGCACGGCGGCCGAGCCGAGCGTCGTGGTGACGACGGCGGCGGCAGTCACGAACAGTCCCATTCCCAGGGCGTAGGCAAGATAGGTGGCGAGGCCGGCCTGGAATCCCTGGCCGGTGACGGAGCTGGCTACGGCGGCCAGGAACAGCGGCAGGGAACAGCTGAGAGAGCCTGTTGCGTAGGCCACCCCGTAGGCCACCATGGCCAGCACTGACCGCCGCGTGCGGAAACGTGGGGCGGACAGGTACAGGGCGGGTGCGCGGCCGAGCAGGGTGGAGATTCCGGCGCCGGCCATTGCGATCCCGACGGCGGCCATGACCCAGGGCAGCCAGCCGGTGGCCAGCCGGGCACCGCCTTCGAGCAGCAGCCCGAGTACGCCGAAGACGGTGACGAAGCCGGCGCTGACACTGGCGCCGGCCAGCAGCCCCCGGGTGATCCGCGCGGTCCCGGAGGCGGCCGCGGGGCCCGTAGCGTCAGGTGTGCCGGTGAAGAGGGCAAGGTAGGCGGGGAGCATCGGGAAGCCGCAGGGATTCAAGGCCGCGGCAAGGCCGAGGGTAAAGGCGTAGAGGACCGGTCCGGCCTGGTTTGCGGGGACCATGTCAGCGCCCGGATCCCGTGCGCCGGTGCAGCGATTGCAGGTAGGCGTTGTAGTCCATCAGCTCGGTGTTGCCGTCACGGGCGGCGCGGCGCTCGGCGGCGCGGGTTGCGCGCTGGTCCGATTTTTGCCATTTCACCACAAGGGCGCCGAGGACGAGCAGGGTCGGAAGCTCGGTGAATGCCCAGGCGATTCCGCCGCCGGCGGCCTGGTCCGCCAGTGGGGAAAGGTGCCATCCGGGTATCGGCTGGGCGTAGAACTTGACCATGAGTGCGGTGGACATCATGACGACGACGCCGAAGAACGCGTGGAACGGCGCCGTTGCGGCCAACTCAAGGACCGGCAGGATGGGGCCCGCGACGCTGCGGAATCCGCGGGTGGGGTTCCGGGGCGAGGGGTCGGCGCCGATGATCCCCCAGAAGTAGAGGAATCCGATGACCAGGAAGTGCACGAGCATCAGGTTGTGCCCCCACCACGTGCCCATGAGGTCATCAAAGACCGGGGTGAAATACAGGCCGTACAGGCTCATAATGAACAGGGCAAACGTCACCGCCGGATGCGTCAACACCGCAGCGAAGCGCGTATGGAAAACCCACAGCACGCCGCGGCGCAGGCGGCCGCGGTGCCCGCTCCCGGCAGGCAGCGCCCGCAGCAGCAGCGTCACCGGTGCCCCGAGGACCAGGAATACCGGTGCAAGCATGTTCAGCACCATGTGCTGGACCATGTGAATGCTGAAGAGTTCCATGCCGTAGCCCTCGATCCCGGTGGCGGTGGCGAACACGATGATGCCCAGACCGACGACCCACCAGATGGTCCGTGCAAGGGGCCAGGTGATGCCCCGGCGGTGGAGAACGACAACTCCGCACCCGTACGTCAGCAGCAGGATGACTGCAGCCCAGGGCAGGAGCGGAACGGGCTGGGGGTGCCAGGCCAGGACCCGTGCCAGCGTCGGGGGCTCGGCCGGCATCCACATCGGCCCGCTCATCACCACGCCCGGGTCTCCGACACCCGGGAGCGGCAGGCCGGTACCCGGCGCCACGCCTAGATCCCCAGGATGAGGGTCTCGTCCGCGGACGGTTCGCCCGCGGCCCTGGCAAAGATTTCAAAACCGGTCCGGACCGCTTCAAGATCCGGGCCGGAAAGCGTCTCCAGTACCCGGGAAATTTCGCGCCTGCGCGCGTCCGTGACCTCGGCGTAGACGCGGGCGCCGTCCTCGGTCAGGGAGATGATGACTTCGCGTCGGCTGCCGGGACTGGCCGAGCGTGCGATCAGTCCGCCTGCGACCATCCTGTCCGCGAAGCGGCTGAAGCTGGACTGGTTTGCACCCAGGCGTTGGGCCACTTCACCCATGCGCAGCGGCCCGAAGTTGGAGAGCACCACGAGGACCCGGAACTGGGGAAGCGTGACGGTATCCATCACCGGCGCCAGCGATCTGGCGATCACGCCCAGGAGGGCGCGGGAGGCGGTGAGGGTGCCCTCGATGGCGGCGCCGCGGAGTTGGACGGTTCTAGCGGCCACGCCGGGACCGCCCGGGGATGAAGAAACTACCGGAATTCATACTTGCTATAGTACATATGTTGCGTGAGGGAATGCATTGCGGGTCCGCTGCGGCGCCGCCCTCAACCAGTGTTCCCGCCGGCGCGCCGGCCGCGCAGACAGCACTGAAGACAATGGCCCCGACAGCGAAGGTTCATCTCAATGGCTCATCCCGGGACTGCCGTGGGACGGTTTCTGCTCTTTCTTTTTGTCGGCGCGGTGTGCGGGGTCATGGTGGCGGGGCTGATGATTCCTGCCGCCGCCGTGGCCGGTTCGGCGGCAGGGTTCTCAGCCCGTCTTGTCGAAAGCCTGCCCGATGAGCTGAAGATCGACACTCCCGCACAGACCACCACAGTCCTCGCCAATGACGGATCCGTCATGGCCACCTTCTTCAGCCAGAACCGCGACAGTGTTCCCCTAAAGCAGATGTCGCCCTCCCTCCGGGATGGCATCGTCGCCATCGAAGACGCCCGGTTCTACGAACACGGCGGCATCGATCCGACCGGAATCCTCAGGGCGCTGGCGGCCACCGCGGGGGGCGGACGCCAGGGCGCCTCGACGATTACCCAGCAATACGTCAACAACGTCATCATCCAGTCCCATATCGCCGCCGGCCGGCCGGACCAGGTCAAACTGGGAGCGGCCAAAACGGTCGGAGACAAGATCCGGGAGATGAAACTCGCCGTCGCCCTGGAGAAGACGTATTCCAAAGAGCAGATCCTCCAGGGCTACCTCAACATCATCTACTTCAACCACAACGTCTACGGGATCGAGGCGGCCGCCGAGTACTACTTTGGCGTCCACGCCAAAGACCTCAATCTGCCCCAGGCCGCCACCCTCGCCGGCGTCATCAACAACCCGGCCTACTACGACCCGGTGGCCGAACCCGAGCACGCGATCGCGCGGCGCAACATCGTGCTGGACAAAATGCTCGAGCAAGGAAAAATCACGGCCGCAGCGCACGACGACGCCATCAAGAGCCCGATCGGGCTGAACGTCCATCCGGCCCCGCAAGGGTGCATGGCTGCCCTCATGGCAACGTATTTCTGCGATTATGTGCAACGGCTGATCCTCAACGACCCGGCCTACGGCGCCGATGAGGACGCGCGGCGCGGCGTTCTGTACCGCGGCGGGCTGACCATCAGGACCACCCTGGACCCCGGGCTGCAACAGATCGCCCAGGACCAGGTCAACGCCACCATCGCGGGGGCGGATCCCCTGCAGCGCGGGGCGGCCCTGGTCAGCATCGAGCCCGGCACCGGCAAGATTCTCACCATGGCCCAAAACACGGCCTACAACCCGGCCACCGGCCCGGGAAACTACATGGGCAACTTCGCGCTTCCGGCCACCGATGCCAACGGCCAACCGCTGGACGGGGCCGGCGGATTCCAGGTCGGGTCCACCATCAAACCGTTCATTTTCGCCCAATGGCTCAACGCCGGAAAATCCATGAACACCGTCCTGAACGGGGCCGTCCGGGACTACCCGCCGGGCTTCCCCTGGAAGAACACCTGCGGCACCACCACTGGCTCCTATGACCCGGCGACCGGAACCCACCTCCTGCCCAACGACGACCCCAACCACTACTACCCGATGACCGTCCTGCAGGGCCTCTACCAGTCCATCAACACCATCACGTTCCAATCAGCCAGCCGCCTGGACCTCTGCGATGTCCAGAAAATGACCACGGCCGCCGGCATCACGGACGGACACACCAACAAGCCCTACGACTTCTCCAACATCTCCAACCTCATCGGCTCCGTCGACGTCGCCCCGCTGACCATGGCCAACGCCTTTGCGACCTTTGCCAGCGGAGGCATCTACTGCGCCCCGGCGGCACTCACGTCCATTACCGACAGTCACGGAAACCCGCTCCCTGTCCCGGGACGGGACTGCCACCGGAGCCTCGACCCCGCAGTCGCCGCCGGCGTGGCCTATGCGCTCAAAAACGTCCTGACACGAGGTTCCGGCTACAACATCCCCGTCGACAAGAGGCGCTACGACATCTTCGCCAAAACCGGCACCACGGACGGGAACACCATGACCTGGACCGTGGGCGCCACCGCCGGCATCGCCACCGCATCCTGGTTCGGCAGCTATAAGGGCACCGGGCCGCAATGGGTCAACCAACACATCACTATCAACGGGCGGTACTACGACGGCGTCGACGGCGCCGACCTCGCCGGCGGCCAATGGGGACGCTTCATGGACGCAGCCGCACCGCAGTTCACAACAAGGGCATTCCCACGGCCCCCGGCATCGATGCTCGCTCACTCGGGCACGAGCAAATGAGGCTTCGAGGCCAGCAACGCGCGCCCCCCGGAGAGTCAGGACACGCCGTAGACAGTGCCCGCCCACGGATGTACTTTCATGGAATGGACAGCAAAAGTGGTTCGTTCGGGCGCCGCGTCGTCGATCTGGTGGCCGTGGCGATGATCGGCGACGGGGCATTGGGGCTGCTTTTGCCCGCCGAACACATGAAGACGTGGACCTGCGGGCCGCAGCGGTGGCGCGACTTCATCAGTTTCTTCGCCGAGCGGCCCGGGCTGACCCGCACAGTCGGGGCTGTGGAGATTTGCGTCGCGTTCTGGTGGGTACGTCGATCCCTGAACAGCAGTCCACACGCCCGCATCCGCTAACGGCGGCACGTGCGGATCGTCCCGGTGGTGTCCCCACCGGCGCCGCTCCCGGACTCCGAGGGGGGAGTCGGCGCCCTCAGATCAGATGTGTCATTACTCTTTGCCTGCTCCGCCTTTGTGTTGGGGGCCCACGGTTCCGTCCGGACCGTAGTCGCCCTCGGCGTATTGGCCAATTTCCGTCCCTGCGGTTCGGCCTTGAACCGTTCCGGCGGTGCCGTAGTCGGCCTCTACAAAGCGCCCTGCTTCCTCTGTATCTTCATCCGGGGACGGGGCCAGAGCTCCCTCGCTGCCGGCTGCACCATAATCGCCTTCGGTGTACTGTCCTTCGTTCTCACCAGAGTGGCGGCCGGCCTCAGCGCCGGCCTCACTGTAATTTCCTGTGACATAGCGGCCGCGGACCTCAGCATCCCGTGAATTTCGCCCGCCACCAGGCTCGCCCGTGTGCCCTTCAGTCTCGTTGCTTCGCGTCATGATCCGGCCTCCAAACAATCCGCTGGGTGGTGTTACGCACAGGTCCAATTCCAGCGAGGGAAAGGGCCCGGAAGCAGCCGCTAACGTGCGTCATGTTCCAGCGGCCCCGTCACGCGAGAACCTTCGGGCCTAGATGTATTACCCACGGAGGTTAGTGACGCGGCTTGCTGGTGGCTGACCCTTGAGTGAGGTGTGGCCTCGGTGATGATTGTAG
>NZ_MQTS01000116.1 GCF_020532825.1 Arthrobacter sp. SO3 | reverse complement strand
CGGCCCCACCGCCGTACTCCGGCCCGACGCCGCCCACCGGCCAGCCGCAGAATTTCTTCGACTGGATCCGCAGCCAGGGCATCCATCGTGGCCGCGAGCGCTGGATCGGCGGAGTCGCCAGCGGCATCGCCGAGCGCTTCGGCGTCGACCCCCTGATTGTCCGCGGCATCCTGATCGTCCTGACTGTCTTCGCCGGCGTCGGCGTCCTGCTCTACGGCGTCGCCTGGGCCCTCCTGCCCGAACCCGACGGCCGCATCCATGTCCAGGAGGCCGCCGCAGGCCGCTGGACGGCCGGGATGACCGGTGCCCTGGTCACCACAATCATCGGCTTCCCCAGCATGGGCACCGGCGTCTGGGGCTGGGACCGCTACGGCTTCGCCCCCTTCATCTGGACCGTCTTCTGGGTGGGCGGCGCTATCTACCTCATCTACTACCTGACCCAACGCAACAAATCCCGGATCGGAGCCATCCCCAGGTCCTCGAATCCCCAGCCCGGAAGCCCGACGGACCCGGCCTATCCGCCGACGCCGTCAACCCCGTCGACTATGTCAACCCCGTCAACCCCATCAACGCTGGCAACCCCGCCGGCGCCGTTCGCCACCACCGGGTACGGCGCGTCCGACACGCTGCCCCGCTACGGTGAGTCCATCCCCGGCCCGGCCTGGGGCACGCCCCCGCCCTCGGGACCCGTCCCTCCGCCGGGCGGTGGCTACCAGCCGGAACGCGGGGACGGGCCCGTCCGGCCGGCCAAGACCCGGAATCCGGGTCCCGGCGCCCCCGCCGTCGCCGTCACCGCCGGCCTCGCCCTGCTGGTGGGCGGCGGCCTCAAGGCCCTCGACGTCGCCAACGTGATCGACCTGGGCACCTCCAGCAACGCCATCGTCTGGGCCAGCGCCGCGGTGGTCCTGGGTCTCGGCATCCTCATCGCCGGGCTCAGGGGCCGCACCTCGGGCATCCTCGGGTTCTTCGCCGTCGTCGCCCTGATCGTCGGTGGCATTTTTAACGTGCTTCCCAACGGCGACCGTTTCCGCCCGCAGAACGCCGACTGGTCACCGGTGAGCATCGACCAGGCCCGGGGCGGTTTCGACATCACCGCCGGCACCGGGACCGTGGACCTGACGCGGCTCGCGCTCAATCCGCCGCTGGGAACCGATCTTGTGGTCCCGATCGACGCTACGGCGAGCAACCTCACGGTGGTCATTCCGGGCACCGTACCGGTCGAGATCCGCGCCGACATGACCATGGGGAACCTCAAGGAGGGAAGCCAGAACCACAGCGGCATGACCACCCAGCAAAGCCACTACAACACCGGTAAGCCGGGAGCCACGCTGGTCGTCAGGATCGACGGCACCTTCAGCAACGTCACCATCAAGGAAGGGAACTGACATGAGCAGCTATGACGCACCGGCCGGTGGTCCGGACGGCAGCAGCCCGGCCGCTCCCCCGCGGTACGCGGGCCCGGATCCGGTGGAGGACACCCCGCCCCGGGTGGGCACGATCGTCTGGGGGCTGATTGTGGTGGCCCTCGCCGCACTCATCATCGTCTCCCAGCTCGGCATCGTGGCGCTCAACGGCACCTACGTGGTGATCGGCCTGATGATCGGCGCGGGGGCGGCACTCGTGATCGGCGGGGTGCTCTCGGCCCGGGGACGTGACAAAAAAGCATCGACAGGGAAGTCTTGAACCATGGAAAAATTCTTCAGCACCATCCGGGGCCTTGGCCTGAAACGTGGTCCGCAGCGCTGGCTGGGCGGTGTGTGCGGCGGGATCGCCGCCAAACTAAACGTGGATGTTGCGTTCGTCCGGATCGCTTTCCTGCTCATCGCGCTGCTTCCCGGCCCGGCATTCGTGTTCTACCTCGTAGCCTGGCTGCTCCTCCCGGACCAGCGGAACGCCATCATCCTTGAGTCGTTCCTGTCGAAGCGCTCGACCCGGCCCTGAAGGACCCGACCAGGAAGTGAAGTGCCTCTGCCCACCGGGCAGGGGCACTTCCCGTTGTAACCGTTTGTGTCATGGCCCACAGGCGCGATTAGACTCTAAGGTGAGCTCAGCGTGGCGCTCTGCCTGTATACCTTCGAACCAGGATTTGAGCCGAGACATGAAAATTGGAATCCTCACCAGCGGCGGAGACTGCCCCGGACTGAACGCCGTCATCCGCGGCGCCGTCCTGAAGGGCATCGCCGTCCACGGCCACGAATTCGTGGGATTCCTGGACGGCTGGCGCGGCGTCGTCGAGGCTGACACCATCGACATCCCCCGCACCTTGGTCCGCGGCATCGCCAAGCAGGGCGGGACCATCCTGGGCACCTCACGCACCAACCCGTTCGAAAACAACGGCGGCCCGGAGGTCATCAAGGCCAACATGGACCGGCTCGGCATCGACGCCCTGATCGCCATCGGCGGCGAAGGCACCCTGGCCGCCGCGAAACGGCTCACCGACGCCGGACTGAAGATCGTCGGCGTCCCCAAGACCGTCGACAACGACCTCGACGCGACCGACTACACCTTCGGCTTCGACACCGCCGTCGAAATCGCCACCGAGGCGATCGACCGCCTGCGCACCACGGGAGAGTCCCACCACCGCTGCATGATCGCCGAGGTCATGGGCCGGCACGTGGGCTGGATCGCGCTGCACGCCGGCATGGCCTCGGGCGCCCACGCCATCCTGATCCCGGAGCAGAAGGCCTCGATGGAGCAGATCGCCGAGTGGGTCGTCTCGGCCCGGGACCGCGGCCGCGCCCCGCTCGTTGTGGTCGCGGAGGGTTTCGTCCCGGACGACCAGGAAACGCCGCACTCCGAACGCGGCCTGGACACCTTCGGCCGCCCGCGGCTCGGCGGGATTTCCGAGCGGCTGGCCCCGGAGCTGGAAGCCATGACCGGCATCGAAACCCGGGCGACGGTCCTTGGCCACATCCAGCGCGGCGGGGTTCCCACCGCGTTCGACCGGGTGCTGGCGACCCGCCTGGGGATGGCCGCCATTGACTCCGTCGTCGAGGAACGCTGGGGCACCATGGTGTCCCTGAACGGCACCGACATTGTCCACGTGGGCTTCGATGCTGCGCTCGGCAACCTCAAGACCGTCCCGAAATACCGCTACGAAGAGGCCGCGGTCCTCTTCGGCTGACACTCCTGCTCCCCCGCGCTGACCCCGACACGCCGGTGGGTAGGGTGGAGCCATGACACTTGAGCCCGGTTCGATCGACATCATCCAGCTCGCGTGGGGCCGCCGCCTGGGGCTCGACGACGGCGCCTTCGCGGCCGCCGCAGGCGAGCGCATCACCCGTGCCGATGAATCGGCCCGGGCCGTCCAGTTCGTCCGGCTGTTCGGCAATTCGGCCCTGGTGGGCCCGCAGTGGGCGCTGGACGCCGCCGCCGGGCTGTCCGACGGCGACCTCGCGCAGCACGTCACCCTGTTGACCATCACCCGGGACCACGGCGGCCACGGGCTCGGTGCCGCGGCGCTGTTCTTCGCGGACGATCTGCCCCTGCAGCAGCCGTCGGAGGAGCTCACCGTCTCGCACGGAAATCCGGAAGCGATCGAACTGGAATCCGCCTGCCCGCCGGATGACGTGAACGAGGTGGGTCTCTCGGACCTTGAGCACCGCTTCACCATCATGCATCTGGAGGACGGCCGCCGGACCCCGGTCGCCTGCGGCGCATACACCGAATGGGAGGGCATCCTGGCGCATATGGGCGTGCTGGTCGCCCCAGAGTGGCGCCGCCGCGGACTGGGATCGCTGGCGGCCTCGATCGCCGCCCACGAGGCCCTCGCGTCCGGGCTGACGCTGCAGTGGCGCTCCGACGTCAGCAATCAGGGCTCGCTGGCCATGGCCCGGAGCCTGGGCTTTACCGCCGGCGGCATCCAGACCAGTGTGCTGCTGGGCTGACCCGGCAGGACCCCGGCCTCACCTCAGCGGGACGGCGCCTCAGCGGGACTGCGCCGCGGCGCCCCTGGTGCCGGCCGACGCTGCCGGTACAGTACCGGGCGTTCCCCAGCCCTGCATCGGCTGGGGCTTGGCAAAGAACAGCGCCACCGCCGCGCCGATCAGGATGACGGCAGCGGGCAGCATGATGGACTGGCCCATCGCCGTCGAGAATCCCTCTTTCAGCGCCTCGGGCAGTGTGCCGCCGAAGGCCATGGGGCTGGCCCCGCCGGAACCTGCCGGCGCCGCCGGAAGCTCCGCCGCGAGCCGGGCCTGGATCAATACCGCGATCGCGGCGCTGCCGAGGACCGCCCCGATCTGCCGGGTGGTGTTGTAGACACCCGAGCCGGCACCCGCCAGGCGCGGCGGCAGGTTGCGGGTCGCCGTGGAGCTCAGGGGCGCCCAGATGCCCGCGTTCGCGAATCCCAGCACGGCGCTCGGCAGGAGGAACAGCCAGATCGGCGTGTCGGGGTGCATGAGGGAGGAGTTCCAGAACAGCGCCACCGACATCAGGACCAGGCCGGCCGCGGTGATGAACTTCGGGTTGACCCGGTCAATGATCTTGCCCACCACCGGGGCGAGCCCGCCGGAGATGAGCGCCATCGGCACCATCATGAGCGCCGACTGGGTGGGGGTCAGGCCACGGACAATCTGGTAGTAGAAGATCAGCGGGAGGCTGAAGGCCGTCACCGTGAAGCCGACCGTGGTGATGCCGATGTTGGCCAGGGAGAAGTTGCGGTCCTTGAACAGGGACAGCGGCAGCAGGGGTTCGCCCTTGTTCACCTTCTGCCACACAACGAACACCACCAGGACCGCGATCCCGGAGATGATGAGCCCCCACACCGTGATGGGTCCGGTGATGGTGCCCCAGTCGTAGGTCTCGCCCTCCTGGATGCCGAACACCAGCAGGAACAGCCCGACGGCGCTGAGCAGCACGCCGGGGATGTCGAACTTGTGCGGGTGGGTGCTCAGCGACGGCACGTAGCGCAGGGCCAGGAAGAATCCGACGAGGCCCACCGGGAGATTGATGAAGAAGATCCACTCCCATCCCAGGCCGTCAACGAGGACGCCGCCGAGGATCGGGCCGACCAGGGTGGCGACGCCGGCCGTGGCACCCCAGATTCCCATCGCGGCCCCGCGCCGGTCCGGCGGGAAGATCCGGGTGATGACGGCCATGGTCTGCGGCGTCATCAGCGCGGCGCCGAAGCCCTGGAACACCCGGGCCAGGATCAGCATCTGCACGTCGCCGGAGAGCCCGCACCAGAGCGAGGCCAGGGTGAAGACGACGAGCCCGGTCAGGTAGAGCTTCTTCGGGCCGAAGCGGTCGCCCAGCCGGCCGGTGATCAGCAGCGGCACGGCGTAGGCGAGCAGGTAGGCGCTGGTCACCCAGATGACCGAGTTGATGTCGGTATTGAGGCCTTCCATGATGCGGGGGTTGGCCACCGAGACGATGGTCGTGTCGACCAGGATCATGAAGAACCCGATCACGAGGGACCAGAGTGCCGGCCACGGCCTGGCAACGTTTTCCATGGGATTCCTTACGGGTTGAAAGGGATGTTTGCCGTCGTTCTAAAAGCATTCGGCGGGGCCGGTGCCCCGGATGGGCTTACCAGGCGAGCTGGCCGGAACCGAGCTGGTCCTGGAGGTTCCGGATCCAGCCGGTCTCGGCCTGCAGCATGGCCTGCTGGTACTCCATGTCGATCCAGTACTTGCGTTCGACGCCCTTCGCCCGGACCCGCTCCTGCGCGGCGGCGAGGAAATCCAGCTGCTCCGCCAGGCCCCTGAGGCGGCGGTCGAGCAGGTCAATCACGACGCCGGCCGGCAGGTTGTACGCTTCCGAGACGGCCAGCGGGAACGAGGGGTACTCGTTGACAGGGACGGACAGCAGGTCCTGAAGCCTCTGGGTGAGGGCTTCCCGGCCCGCCCCGGAGATCTCATAAGTGGTGCGTTCGGGACGGTTGCCCTCACGGTCAGTGCCGGTGGCGGCGACCAGTCCCTGCTCCTCGAGCCGTCCGACCGCGTGATACAGCGTTCCCGGCCGGACCTTCACGAGCCGGTCCTCGTGCCGGGCCATCAGCAGCTGGTACATCTCGTAGGGGTGCATGGGCTCTTCCACCAGCAGGGAGAGTGCGGCGACCCCCAGCGGTGTCAGGGGTGCGGTTCGGGCCATGGGGCGTTGTCCTTCACACGGTGTCTTTCAACGCGGCCGGAAGCCGCGGCGGTTATTCCACTAGAACTATTCCATATGGAGTATTGGCGCGCAAGGCGCCGCGGGGCCGTTGCGGCGCCTCAGCCCAGCAGGGCCAGGATGTCCTTGCGTTCGAACATCTGTGCCGCTGCCCGGGCGGAGGGCGTCCCGGCGTCGGGGTCCGCGCCGGCGTCGACCAGCACCTGGGCTACCTCCGTGTAGCCCTTGAAAACGGCCCCCGCCAGCGGCGTCTGCCCGCGGTCGTTGGCGGTATTGGCCTCTCCGCCGTGCGCCAGGATCAGCCGGACGGTGCCGGCATGGCCGTGGTAGGCCGCGAGCATCAGCAGGGAGTCGCCGGCCGCATTGGTCATGGTCGCCGGGGCTCCGGCGGACAGATAGCGTTCGAGCAGCGCATCGTTGCCTGCACGGGCCGCGTCGAAGAGGGCATGGGCCAGTGCCAGGGTTTCCTCGTCAGGGGCGCCGGTTGTATCGCTGCTCATCGCGTCCCCCGCAGGAAGCCGGTCTGGCGGCCCACCACCTGGCCGGCGTCGGGAGCCACGATGACCTCCTGCGCCGCGGTGTAGGGCTCGTCGCCGTCCAGTACGGTCAGCACTTCCTCCGGCGGGACGGAACGCTTGACCACCGCCAGGGCCACCGGCCCCATTTCGTAGTGCTGCGCCACCGACGTCACGGTGCCGACCTTGCGATCACCGGACCGGACCTCACTGCCGACAGCGGGCATGGTGTGCTGCGAGCCGTCGAGCTGCAGGAACACCAGCCGGCGCGGCGGGTGGCCCAGGTTGTGGACGCGGGCCACGGTTTCCTGGCCTTTGTAGCAGCCCTTGTTCAGGTGCACGGCGGTGCGGAGGAGGTCCAGTTCGTGCGGGATGGTCCTGTCGTCGGTTTCGGCGCCCCAGCGGGGCCGCCACGCCGCGATCCGCAGCGCCTCGGCCGCCCAGACGCCGGCGAGCGGGCGGTCGCCCACCGTGGCTTCCAGCTCGGCGGCCGGGACGAGGTACTCGAACCAGGGCCGTTCCAGCCCCGGGTGGGCGTCTTCCCCCACCACCGCATAGGAGTAGCCGCCGGCGCCGACATGCGGCCAGGGGTCTTCCCAGACCAGCAGGCCGGACCATTCCAGCACCTTCCGGGTGGTTCCCAGCACCGCCCAGTCCGCCGACACGTCGGTAATCTCGACGCGCAGCATGAACTTCATTCTGTTCAGCCACTCGGCCAGCGGCCCGGCCTCGGCTGCCTCCACGATCAGCCAGGTCGTCGCGCCGTCGTCCACCACCCGCGCGTCGAATTCGATCCGGCCCTGCACGCTGAGGAGCAGCAGTTCGCTGGACTGCCCGGCCGCCAGGTTGGTGAGCTGCTGGGAGGACAGGGTGTTGAGCCAGCTCAGCCGGTCGGGCCCGGCCACGGTGACGACACCGCGGTGGGACAGGTCGACGACGGCGGTGCCGGCGGCCAGCGCGCGCTGTTCGCGCAGCGGTTCGCCGTAGTGGGAGGCGACGCCGGCGTCCGCGCCGCCGGCCTCGACGGCGCCAGGGCGCGCCAGCAGGGGGCTCTTGTTAGTCATATGTAGTAGAAGTCCTTAGGGCTTAGCGGTATTCCGGATTTTCGAAGTCAAACGTGGTCCCGGCTTTCCAGGCCTCGGGCAGATTTCCGTAGGCGGGAATGCCGCCGGAGTCCTTCAGCATCCGGGCCAGGTGCAGCAGGTTCCAGGTCATAAAGGTGGTGTTGCGGTTGGTGAAGTCACTTTCCGGACCGCCGGAGCCTTCATCGAGATAGCTCGGGCCCGGCCCCACGGCGCCGATCCAGCCGGCGTCGGCCTGCGGGGGGATGGTGAAGCCAATGTGCTGGAGGCTGTAGAGGACGTTCATGGCGCAGTGCTTGATCCCGTCCTCATTGCCAGTGATCAGGCAGCCGCCCGCTTTGGGGTAGAACGCCCATTGTCCCTTGCCGTTGAGTTCGCCGGAGTGCGCATAGAGGCGTTCGATGAGTTTCTTGGTCTGCGAGGAGTTGTCGCCCAGCCAGATCGGTCCGGCCACGACGACGATGTCGGCGTCCCGGACGGACGGATAGAGTTCCGGCCATTCATCGGTCTGCCAGCCGTGCTCGCGCATGTCCGGATAGACGCCGCTGGCGATGTCGTGGTCCACCGTCCGGATGACCCTCGTGCTGACGCCGTGTTTTTCCATGATCCGGCGGCTGACTTCGATCAGGCCCTGGGTGTGGGAGGTCTCCGGGGACTTCTTGAGGGTGCCGTTGAAGTAGACGGCCTTGAGGTCGCTGTAATCGGCAGGCATGTTGGGCATTGCGGCTGTGGCATTCACTTTGGTGCTCCCTGCGGTCGCTACGGACAACGGAAAAACAGTGAGACCCCTGGATCAGGCTGCGTTCGACGGCGCGCGGGGCGCCGCTGGTCAGCTGGCCTTCTGAAGGATGGCGGACGCGTGGGCTGCCAGGCCGCTGCCCCCCTCGGGACCCTTGCCGGTTGCCACGTCCCAGCGCCAGAGCAGATTGCCGTCCACGAGTCCGAAGATCCGGGTGGCGGCGGTGTACTCCTTGGAGTGGCTGCCGCGCATCACCATGTCCGTGCTGAGGTGGATCTGCGGGCCCTTAATCTGGCCGTAGTACAGCTCGGAGATCCCGCCGGGGTGGGAGATGGACACGGAGATGTCGAAGCCGCCGTCTTTGTTACGCATGGCTTCGACCTCGTCGGCGCTCTTGAGCACGGGAACGATGTCGGCAGGGATCAGTCCCGGGCCGCCGTCTTCCTCGCGCTGCTTGCGCTCCAGAGCCCAGAAACCGGTTTCGACGGTCAACGGACGCAGCCTGGTGCCGTCGTCGTCGGTCAGCCAGCTTTCGGCACGGTACTGCAGGTACGGCAGGCCGTTGTGCGTGAAGGAGACGTGCTGCAGGAAGTGCTCGGAATCCTCTTCCCCGGCCCCCAGCCGGCCTCGGCCCTCCCACTCACCAATGAGCCAGGACAGCGGAACGATTTCGGGTGTCAGATCTGTCGGTATTTCAATCGGCACAGCAGTTACCTCTGGAAACGAAGACGACTATTAATTTCTGGCTGTTTACTTCTGGCCTTTGAAAAGGCGGTAGACAACAAAGCCGGCGAACCACGCCATGGCCAGGCTGGCAACGCCGAGCAGAACAAGGAAGAAGATTTCAAATGCAAGTACGGACATGATGCCATCCTAGCGCTTTAGTAGATGAGTAGTTTGTCTATGAAGTAAGCCAGCGAACCGACGGCGGCAACCGGCGCGAGCCCAATTCCAAGGGCTGCCGCAAAGCTTAGCGATTCACCGCGGATGATCACCAACCGGCGGAAACTCACCAGCACCGCCCCCACCACAACCCCGACGATCGCGGCCGGCAGCACGGCGATGTCGGAGAAGACCAGGCCGGCGAGCGGCCCTGCCAGGCCGGCCCCGATGACGCCCAGCGGCGCCACGATCCGGTCGGGCCAGCGGATCAGGCCCGCCAGCAGGGCGATCGAGGCGCTGATCGCCGCGACCAGGAGCATCTCATGCACGCCGTTGAAGCGGGAGCAGGCGATCCACCCCGCGCCCAGGCAGGACAACATGACGCCGGCAGAGGACCCGAGGGTGGACTCCAGGCGTTGCGCCTGCCCCGTGCCGCGGATCAACTGCATCACGAAGATCGCCATCACGCCTGCGGCCATGAACGACGGCGTCCAGTCCAGAAAACCCGGGGCCGGAAGATAGGTGGCGGCGATGGCGGCGCCGACACCGGGCAAGGCGATCAGGGCGCCAAGGGTCTTCCGGGCCGGGATGCCCAGGAAATGCGGCCAGCCGATTCCGACGCCGGCCGCCGTCAGCACTCCTACGGCCAGAAGTGCCTCCGGTGAGGCGTAGGACGCGCCGACAATCGCGGCGAGTCCGGCCAGGCCGATAATGCCGATGATCCAGGACTTCACCGTTCACCCGGCATCTGTTTAGCCGTTGTACGTGTTCCGGTCATCGTTGTACCTTCGCTCACTGCGGACCCCAATTCGACCTGATCTTTCGTCAGGGGGCTGCGGCCCCGACGGATCAATCCTGCCCTATGTGACCGTTTTGTGTCGCAAAAGAAACGGCCGGGGGTGACGGAACCGTGTCCGGAAGGGGGCATTTGGGTATACTCAAAGTCAGCTACAGACGCCCAACGATGCGCGGACACCCCTTGGAGGAAACATGTCGCACATCCTGCTACTGACGAACAGCACCGGCTCTTCGGTGGACGTCCTGCCTGCTCTGGAACTGCTGAACCACCGGGTGCACATTCTTCCGGCCGAGCCGACTGCGCTGCTGGAGACCGACCCCTGCGACATCGTCTTGCTGGACGCCCGCAAGGACCTCGTGGGGGCCCGCTCCCTGACCCAACTGCTCAAGGCCACCGGCCTGAGCGCCCCCCTGATGCTCATCCTGACTGAGGGCGGCATGGCCGCCGTGTCCTCGGCGTGGGCCGTCGACGACATCCTGCTCGAGTCCGCCGGACCTGCCGAGGTCGAAGCCCGGATCCGGCTGGGCGTCGCCCGGGCCGTGACGGAACAGGACGATGCCCCGACCGAGATCCGGGCCGCCGGCGTCGTCATTGACGAGGCCAGCTACACCGCACGGGTCAACGGCGCACCGCTGAACCTGACCTTCAAGGAATTTGAACTGCTCAAGTACCTGGCGCAGCACCCCGGCAGGGTGTTCACCCGCCAGCAGCTGCTGACCGAGGTTTGGGGCTACGACTATTACGGGGGCACCCGCACCGTGGACGTCCACGTCCGGCGGCTGCGGGCCAAGCTGGGCGCCGACCACGAGAACCTGATCAGCACCGTCCGCAACGTGGGCTACCGCCTGACGCTGGTCCGGCACCCCGAGGAAGAACTCACCGAAGCCTGAACCTGGCGGGTTCCGGCCACGGCCCGTCCGGCCGCCACACAGCCCGGCCACGAAGAACCCCCGGTTCGCGGGCCCTGGAGAACAAAGAAAAGCCCCGGACCTCGGTCCGGGGCTTTTCTGCTTCAGTGGAGGACATACGGGTCGAACGTATCGAGGCCACCCCAGTGGTGGATCCCCCTCGCATCCGAACGTCCGTTCCAGAAACAGGCACTGGACGAACAGCCGGATGAGTTAACGACTCTACCGAAGAGTTCCGGAAACAACAAAATCGGCCCCGCCCCCACCGCACCGTATAGCCTTGCACCATGAGTCCTGCGCAACCTGAAAACTGGCCCGTGCTCGTCGCCAAGGGAGCTGCGGATGAGCAGCTCCTGAAGGACGTCCTGGCCCTCGCGGCCGACGCGGAGGAATCCGATGGCAACCCGCCGCTGTCCGAACAGACGCTCGTGACGCTGCGTGCCGCGGATGCCGGCGAGCATTCAGTGCTGACCCTCGCCCTGTACAGCCCCAACGATAAATCCGACCCTGCGACGGCGCAGGACCTGGCCGGGGTCGCCGTCGTCATCGGGGACCCGGACGGCACAGGAGTGCTGGAAATCGCCGTCCACCCGAGCTACCGCAACCAGGGCGTGGCGGACCGGCTCGTCGGCGAGCTCCGGACCACCCGCGGCTTCGCCGGCCTGAAGGCCTGGTCCCACGGCAACCACGAAGCCGCGGCCGACCTCGCCGCACGCTACGGCTACGGCCCGGTCCGGGAGTTGTGGAAGATGCGGCTCACCAGCGCGGCAGCGGAGCTGCCCGACGTCCCCCTGCCCGACGGAGTGACACTGCGCGCCTTCGTTCCCGGCCGGGATGAGGATTCCTGGCTCGCCGCCAACCGGGCCGCGTTCGCGCACCACGCCGAGCAGGGAAACATGACCCGCGCCGACCTGGACGCCAGGATGGCTGAGCCGTGGTTCGATCCCGCCGGTTTCCTGCTGGCCGTCGATGCCGCGGACCGGATCCTGGGCTACCACTGGACCAAGGTGCACCCCCGGCACGGAGACCACCCGGCCATCGGCGAGGTGTACGTGGTCGGTGTCACACCCGGGGCCCAGGGCAGCGGACTGGGCAAGGCGCTGACCGTCGCCGGTATCCGGCACCTCCAGCACCAGGGGCTGCACGCCGTCATGCTCTACGTCGATGCGGACAACATTCCGGCCGTTTCGCTCTACCGTCGGCTCGGCTTCACCCGCTGGGACGTCGACGTCATGTACGCCCCGCTGGAAGGGCGTTAATCCACTCGGCAGACATCCGGTCTGCGCACGGGGAAATCCGGACCGCCCGAAAGCTGATCGCTGGCTGATTGCTTGTAAGGTTGAAGCTAAATCGCGCCAGCATTAGGAGAGACCATGCAACGGGAATCTGCCCGGACAGCCACGTCTGAAGCCGCTACGTCGGACAAAAAAGTGCGACCCCCGCGTGCCCGGTTTGGCTCCTCCGAAGTGCCCGCCTCGCGGGCCACCCAGGACCGCATCGACATTCCTGAATTCGCGCCCAGCCTGGAGCCGGAGGGCGACTTCAGCCCGGACCGCTTCCTGGACCGTGAACTGAGCTGGCTCTCCTTCAACGCCCGCGTGCTGGAACTGGCCGAAGACCCGGACCTGCACCTGCTGGAACGCGTCAGCTTCCTCTCCATCTTCGCGTCCAACCTGGACGAGTTCTTTATGGTCCGCGTCGCCGGGCTGAAGCGCCGGATCGCCACCGGCCTGGCCGTCCCCTCCCCTGCCGGGCTCAGCCCGATGCAGGTCCTCGAGCAGATCGGCGAGGAGGCCCACCGTCTGCAGCAGCGCCATGCCCTCGTCTACGCCGAGCAGATCCGTCCGGCGCTGGCCTACGAGCACATCCATCTCATGCACTGGGACGAACTCGATTCCCAGGCCAAGGACCAGCTCAGCGCCATGTTCGCCGAGAAGGTCTTCCCGATCCTGACCCCCCTGGCCGTGGACCCGGCCCACCCCTTCCCCTACATCTCGGGACTCTCACTCAACCTCGCCGTCGTCGTCCGCAACCCGGTCAGCGACAAGGAACTCTTCGCCCGCCTCAAGGTCCCGGACCAGCTTCCCCGGCTGATCTCGGTTGACGGCCCGCGCGCCGGCTCGGTGCCGGGCCGGGTGGCCCGCTTCATCGCCCTCGAGGAAGTCATCGCCGTCCACCTGGACCAGCTCTTTGCCGGGATGGAGGTGCTGGAGCACCACACCTTCCGCGTCACCCGCAATGAGGACCTCGAGGTCGAGGAGGACGACGCCGAGAACCTGCTGCAGGCCCTGGAAAAGGAACTGCTGCGCCGCCGTTTCGGCCCGCCGGTCCGGCTCGAAGTCACGAACGACATCAACCCGAACATCCGGGCGCTGCTGATCCGCGAGCTGGGCGTCGAGGAATCCGAGGTCTACTCGGTCCCCGCGCCGCTGGACCTCCGGGGCCTCTCGGTCATCGCCGGAATCGACCGGGCCGACCTGCATTACCCCAAGCACGTCCCCCACACCTCCCGGTACCTCAACGAATCGGAAACGTCCAAGGCAGCGAACGTCTTTGCGGCCATGCGGCGGCGGGACATCCTGCTGCACCACCCCTATGACTCCTTCTCGACCTCGGTGCAGGCGTTCCTGGAGCAGGCGGCCTCGGACCCGAAGGTCCAGGCCATCAAGCAGACGCTGTACCGCACGTCGGGCGATTCGCCGATCGTCGATGCCCTGATCGATGCCGCCGAAGCCGGCAAGCAGGTCCTGGCCCTCGTGGAGATCAAGGCGCGTTTCGACGAACAGGCCAACATCTCCTGGGCCCGGAAGCTGGAGCAGGCCGGCGTGCACGTGGTCTACGGAATCGTGGGCCTCAAGACGCACTGCAAACTCTCCCTCGTGGTCCGCCAGGAAGTCGATGGTCTCCGCCGCTACTGCCACATCGGCACCGGCAACTACCACCCCCGCACCGCCCGCTATTACGAGGACCTGGGCCTGCTCACAGCCAATGAGCAGGTGGGCGAGGACCTGTCCAAGCTTTTCAACCAGCTCTCCGGCTACGCGCCGAAGTCGACCTTCAAGCGGCTCCTGGTGGCGCCGCGGTCGGTCCGGTCGGGACTCATCGACCGGATCGAAACCGAGATCCGGAACGCCCGGGCGGGCCTGACCGCCCGGGTCCAGATCAAGGTCAACTCGATGGTGGACGAAGCGATTATCGATTCGCTGTACCGGGCCTCGCAGGCCGGTGTTCCGGTGGATATCATCGTCCGCGGCATCTGCTCACTGCGTCCCGGGGTGCCCGGCCTCAGCGAGAACATCACCGTCCGCTCGGTGCTGGGCCGTTTCCTGGAACACTCCCGCGTCTTCGCGTTCGCCAACGGCGGGGACCCGGTGGTCTACATCGGCTCGGCGGATATGATGCACCGTAACCTTGACCGCCGGGTGGAAGCCCTCGTCCAGCTCACCAGCGGGGACGACACCACGTACGTCATGGACCTGCTGCGCCGCTACATGGATCCGGGCACCGCCAGCTGGCACCTGGACAGCCAGGCGCAATGGACCCGCCACCACCTTGCCGACGACGGGCACGAACTCGAGGACATCCAGTCGTGGCTGCTCAATTCCCGCTCGCGGCAGCGCGCGGCCGGGCTGCGGTAGGGGCTCTGTCATTGAATAGCGATGCACTGGTTGCCGACCAGACAGACCATCTCGGCGAAGAGATTGCCGTGGTGGCTGCGGGCGCCTTGCCGTGGCGCGTCGCCCCGGGCGACAAGGACAAGCTCGAGGTCCTGCTGATCCATCGCCCGCGGTATGACGACTGGTCATGGCCGAAGGGAAAAATCGACCCCGGCGAGACGGTGCCCGAGTGCGCGTCCCGCGAGGTCGAAGAAGAGATCGGGCTGAAGGCGCCGCTGGGCATCCCGCTGCCCGCCATCCACTACCACGTCCCCGCGGGCCTGAAGGTGGTCCATTACTGGGCGGTCGACGTCGACGGCGCCCCGCTCCTGCCGGACGGCAAAGAGGTGGACAGCGTCATGTGGTGCTCGCCGGAGAAAGCCGCCCGCCTGCTGAGCAACCCGAGCGACGTGGCACCGCTGGAGCACCTGGATGCCGCCCACGCCCGCGGCGAATTGAAAACGTGGCCGCTGGTGATCGTGCGCCATGCCAAGGCCAAGCCGCGCTCCTCCTGGTCCAAAGCCGAAGGGGACCGGCCCCTGGCTGCCACGGGGATGCGGCAGGCGCAGGCAGTGGGGCGGCTCCTGCAGGCGTGGAAGCCTATGCGCATTGTCTCCAGCCCCTGGCTCAGGTGCGTGGCCACCATCGCCCCGTACGCCAAGGCGTCCGACGCGAAGGTAAAGCTGAACGAGGCCCTCACGGAGCACCGGCACGGCCGCCACCCGCACAAGACGGCGGCCGCTGTCGAGGGCCTCTTCGACAAGCAGCGGGCCGTCGCGCTTTGCACGCACCGCCCTGCCCTCCCCACCGTGTTCGCCCAGCTGGGAAAGCACATGGGTTCCCGGCTGCGCGCCCTGCTGCCGGCCACCGATCCGTTCCTTGCTCCCGGCGAGATCGTCGTGTGCCATGTGGCGCACCACAGCAAGGACAAAGTCGTCGCGGTGGAGCGGTTCAGGCCCTTCGACGACTGAGGTCCTTGACCCTCCGGGCTGCCCAGCCAGCAAGACGAATAAGGCTCGGACCGGACTTCTCAGTAGACTGGGACGGTGAGCATTCCAACGCCCTATGAAGACCTGCTGCGCGATGTCCTGGACCATGGCACGCACAAATCGGACCGGACCGGGACGGGCACCCTGAGCGTCTTCGGCCGCCAGATGCGTTTCGATCTGAGCAAGAGTTTCCCCCTGATCACCACCAAACGCGTGCACTTCAAGTCCGTCGCCGTGGAACTGCTGTGGTTCCTCCGCGGGGACACGAACGTGAAGTGGATGCAGGACCAGGGTGTCACCATCTGGAACGAATGGGCCGACGCCGACGGCGAACTCGGCCCGGTCTACGGCGTCCAGTGGCGTTCCTGGCCGACCCCCGACGGCGGCCACATTGACCAGATCGCCGAACTCGTCGAAAACCTCAAGTCCAACCCGGATTCCCGCCGGCACATCGTCTCGGCCTGGAACGTCGCCGAGCTCAAGGACATGGCCCTCCCGCCGTGCCACGCGTTCTTCCAGTTCTACGTCGCCGACGGCAAGCTCTCGTGCCAGCTCTACCAGCGCTCCGCGGACACCTTCCTGGGGGTGCCGTTCAACATCGCCTCCTACGCCCTGCTGACCTGCATGGTCGCCCAGCAGACCGGCCTGGAACCCGGCGAATTCGTCTGGACCGGCGGCGACGTCCACATCTACGACAACCACATGGACCAGGTCCTCAAGCAGCTCACCCGGGCCCCCTACGACTACCCGCAGCTCAAGATCACCCGCAAGCCGGGCTCCATCTTCGACTACACCCTCGATGACTTCGAGGTGGTCGGATACCAGCACCACCCGACGATTAAGGCCCCGATAGCCGTATGAGCAACGACAAAATGCCGGGCGCGCAGCCCGCTGATTTTACCGCCACGCTGGATGCCCTCACCGGGCTCGGCGTCGTCTGGGCCCAAACCAGCACCGGTGTCATTGGCAAGGACGGCGGTATGCCGTGGCGCCTTCGCGAGGACATGGTGCACTTCACCCGGCTCACCACCGGGCACCCCGTGATCATGGGCCGCAAGACCTGGGAGTCCTTTCCCGAGAAATACCGCCCCCTGCCCGGGCGGACGAACATTGTGATCACCCGCCAGGAAGGCTGGGGTCAGACTGCTGTCGCGGAGGGCGCCGTCGCGGTCAAGTCCCTGGACGACGCCCTCCTGGAGTCCCAGTTCGCCTCCGGCAACGAAATGGTCTGGATCATCGGCGGCGGCAATATCTATGCGCAGTCCATGGACCTCGCCAACGTCGCCGTCATCACCACGATCGACACCACCACGGAGGGCGACACCTTCGCCCCGGACCTCGGCTACGACTGGACCATGGGCGCGAGCCTGCCGGCCGACGGCTGGCAGACGGCGGAAAACGGCACCCGCTACCGCATCAACGTCTGGCACCGGGCGGAGGGCTAAGGGAATGCTGACCAAATCCGAGACCCTCTTCGTCCTGGGCTATATGCTGCTGCCGCTGCTGGCACTGCTCTCCGCGATCGTGGGGCTGACCATGATCCTGGGCGGCGACAAGATCCTCGGCGCAATCGTGCTAGTGGTGGTCACCCAGGCCTTTGCCTTCGGGGCGTTCTTCGCCCTCCGGAAGCGGAAGCACGCGCTGCTCACGGAGCACGACGGCGAGTAACACCCTGCCGGTCACCGGCGCATGGGGAGATCACCCCATCGCCGGCTGCGGCGGTTCCGGTTACCTTGGTGCCGGTTAGGTACGCACGCCGGAATGCACCAGATCCCGGCCCCAGCCGGTTAGGCTGATGCACGGATAGGGGGAGCCGCTATGGCAGGAAACTTGTGGGGCGCCGACGTCGCCCAGCTGCGCACGCTCGCGCAACAGTTCGGTAAGACGTCCGAGACGCTGCTGCAGCAGTCGACGACGCTGACGTCGGCGATCAACAACAACACCGCCTGGAAGGGTGCCGACGCCGCGCGGTTCACCTCCGAGTGGAACGGCAGCCACCGGGCCCTGATCCAGAAGACCGCACATGCCCTCAAGGCCGAGTCCAAGCGGCTGCTGACCCACGCCGAGCAGCAGGAGAAGGCCAGCAACGCGGCCACCGGCGGCGGCGGAAGTGCCGGAATTGCCGGAATTTCCGTGCGGAGCGGTACTGGCAGCAATCCCTGGGGACCGGACTGGCTGGCGAAAGGTTCACCGTTCAGGGACGCGTGGGGTTTCCGGGGTATGACGAAAACAGCCTTCGACCTTCCCAAGAATGTGTTTGGCCTGGCCACGATGGCATCGAAGGGCTTCGGCACGTTCACTAACGCCGCCGCCTGGGGCAGGCTCCCCGCCACCAGCGCGACCTACAATCTCCTGGATTCGGCCACAGACCTGATCGGGCTCAAAAATCTCCAGAAATACGTCCCGGCTTTCAACAAGTTCAGTGGCGTCTTCGCAGAAAGCGCCTGGCTGTTCAAGGGCAAGGGCACGGTCCTTGAAGCTCTGGGCAAGGGCGGGCTCGGCCGCGGCCTGGGTTGGGCCGGCGTGGGCCTCAACGGATTCGACGCCGTCAAAAACTTTGCAGAGGGCAATCCGGAAGCCGGCGCCTGGTCAGGCGCCAAGGCGGCCCTCGGCGTTGCCTGTTTCCTTCCCCCGCCGGCCGGCACCGTCTGTGCCGTGGCCAGCGCGGCCATCGCGATTTACGAGATCCCAGCGGTCAAGGAATTCGTGAACGGCGCTGCCAGTGACGTCGCAGACGCCGTTGGCGCGGCGGTGAAGGACCCAGGCAAATTCGTCGAAGACACCGGGAAGAATCTGGCCGACCTTGGCAAGGGCGCCGCCAGCTTCCTGGGCTTCGGATAAATTCAATTGAAGGGTACCCGCGTGACAACCAGCATCCAACCTACTGACTCGCCGGATACGGCAGTCGGCTTCGGCTTTGCCGAAATCGCCTACCTGATCCGGAGGTTCGACACCGACTCCGCACGGAAGTCGGCCCAGGTACTGCGGCTGGAAGAGGAAGTCCAGTCCGATCCGATCTGCATCGCCGGAAGTTCGTCTCTCCTGGGCCGCGGCTTCGCCAGCGTCGACGACGACCTTGACCTGGAAGGCCCGGCCGTACCCACTGCCTATGCCTTGTCCCGGGCGGACCGCTGGACCGAAATCAGCCTGGTCGACGGTGAGAAGACAGATACGGTGGTGCACGTGGAGTCCGACAAAGTGTCGCTGCTGATGCAGCCCCGGACTCTCAGCACGTGGTTCGTCTTCGCCCAGGACCCCGAGGTTGACGGTGCCGACGCCGAACTGTCCATCATCGAAGAACACACCCGAACCCACCCCGGCGGCACAGCGTTCATCCGGGTCAGGACGATCTCCGCCGAAGACCACCTCCTCATCCGACCGGACAACGGCGGCTGGGCGGTCGCCAAAGTTGTCGACCCCGCAACGGACGTCGCCGAAACAACGGGTCTGGACACCGCGGGACTGCTCATTCGGATTCGGGAAACCAGGGGGGACGGCGTCTCATGAGCGACGCTCCGGAGCACGGACGCCCGTCCCGGCGCAAGGGCTTCTATAAGCGCCAGATCGAGCTGGAAGCCGCGAAGCAGGGGCTCACCGTTGAGGAGTACGGTGTCTACAAGGGCTCGGTGGGAAGTGCGCTCAAGCCAGTCAATTCGGCTGGCGGCCTGCTGTTCCTCGCCGTCCTGATCTCGGTCTTCTCCAGCGTGGTAGTTGTGGCCGGCGTTGGGCTGTTGATCGACAACAAGGTTACCAACTGGGTGCAATTAATCATTGGCTTTGCCATCGTCCTTTTCACGGTGCCCACCTCCTGGGCGTATTACCTCAAGGAACGCAAGGCCGTACGCCTTCGGCGCGCCAGCGGCAAGACGCTTCAGCACCCCACCCGCCGCTCAATAGTCCGGGACTAGACCGCAGCTCCGATTGGAACGGCGGCAGGCTGCACAGCTACGCCGCCGATGAGATCGGTTTCGCCCGGGCCGGCTCGTGACCCATCGTCGCCACCGCGCCGGGCATGCCGGAGCTGGCCGAATTCCGGGCGCGAAGGATCCGCCGGGAACGGGGCACCCCGGATCCCAGTCCGCGGCAGTTGGATTGAGCGGTGACGTAACCGGCTGCGTCCCGGAGCCAACAAAGTCTAAACTGGCCCAATGACTACAGCAGCTACTCCGTCCGTTGGACTGGTCGGTTGGCGTGGCATGGTCGGTTCCGTCCTGATGCAGCGTATGCAGGACGAGGGCGACTTCGCCAACATCAACCCGGTATTTTTCTCCACCTCCAACGCGGGAGGTGCAGCCCCTGCGGTCGCCGGTTCTGCCGGGGGCGACGCCGGCAAGCTCGAGGACGCGTTCGACGTCGATGCCCTGGCGAAGCTGCCGATTATCGTCACCGCCCAGGGCGGCGACTACACAAAGCAGGTCCACGGGGAGCTGCGCAGCCGCGGCTGGGACGGCCTCTGGATCGATGCCGCTTCCACCCTGCGGATGAACGACGATTCGATCATCGTGCTGGACCCGATCAACCGCGACGTCATCGACGCCGGTCTCTCCGGCGGCGTGAAGGACTACATCGGCGGCAACTGCACCGTGTCCTGCATGCTGATGGGCCTCGGCGGGCTGTTCAAGAACGGCCTCGTCGAATGGGGCACCTCCATGACCTACCAGGCTGCCTCCGGCGGCGGCGCCCGGCACATGCGCGAACTGCTGAGCCAGTTCGGCACGCTCAACGCCCAGGTCAGCCCGGAACTGGACGACCCGGCGTCGGCCATCCTGGACATTGACCGCAAGGTCCTGGCCCACCAGCGCACCGACATCGATGCCACCCAGTTCGGCGTCCCGCTGGCCGGATCGCTGATCCCCTGGATCGATGCGGACCTCGGCAACGGCCAGTCCAAGGAAGAGTGGAAGGCCGGGGTGGAGACAAACAAGATCCTCGGCACCTCCGGCGATCAGCACATCATCATGGACGGCCTGTGCATCCGGATCGGCGCTATGCGCTCGCACTCCCAGGCGCTCACTCTCAAGCTCCGCGAAGACCTCTCCGTCGCCGAGATCGAGAAGCTGCTGGACGCGGACAATGAGTGGGCCAAGGTGGTGCCCAACTCCAAGGACGCCTCCATGTCCCAGCTCACCCCGGTGGCGGCATCCGGCACCCTGGACATCCCGGTGGGCCGCATCCGCAAGCTGGAGATGGGCCCGCAGTACATCAGTGCGTTCACGGTCGGCGACCAGCTGCTGTGGGGTGCGGCCGAGCCGCTGCGCCGCATGCTCAACATCGCGACCGGCAACCTCTAGGACCTCAGCAGCTGCCGCGCCGGACGCCGCCGCCTGGCTCAGGTGCCGAGGAATCTCCGGTAATTCGCGGCCTGCAGCTCAAAAGACTTTTGGGCGGCAGGCCGCAGCCCGTTAACGTAGTCAAAGGGCTTAGGGACGACGACGGCGGCCCCGCCGTTGCGGGTGACGTCCCAGGTGCCGACGATCTGGCCGCCGGCAACTATCGTCTTCCGGAAGACGCCGTTGCCGCCCGGCACGATCTTGTCCGCATGCTCGGGCGGCAGCACGAGCGACCGGTCCGTGTAGCCAAGCACGAACTCATCGAAGCCGGGCAGCGCCAGCACCAGGCGTGCTGCGGGGACGCCTTCGTCGAGCAGCGCCGCCGTTTCCGGGGAGAGCCAGTAGCTGGTCCCCTCGAACGGGACCTCCACCAGCTGGTCTTTCACGTCGGCCAGGGCGGCGCGGACCTCCGTCAGGGGAATGCCGGACCACCAGGCAAAGTCACGCTCGGTGGCGGGTCCGTGGCTGCGCAGGTAGCGCAGGAGCCACTCGGCGATGCCCGCCGCACGGTCCACGGTCCGCGAGTCGGTGATCCAGTCGTCGAAGGCCACCACCAGCTGCTGGTTGCCGGCCAGCGGCCCCTGCACCAGCCAGGCCCGCTGGCACAGGATCCCCAGCAGGTGAATGCCGCGCTGGCCGGCGGTGGACTGGCCTGCCCGTTCGAAGGCCTGGAACAGCTCCGCCCGGCTGGCGGCTGCCCCGCCGGAGACCAGCTGCAGCGCGGTCCCCGCAGCGGCGTCGACGTCCGCGGCGGAGATGTCGAGCTCCCGGTGGCGCCCGGCCAGGCCGCGGATCAGCCGGTCGGAGGTAATGGCCAGCATCCACTTCAGGTCTTCGGGAACCATGAGGTGCAGGGTGCCGCGCATCGGCCAGGAGCGCACTATTTCACCCCGGTTGAGGGCACTGCGGACGTCCACTGCACGGGAGCCCGGCACGCGGAGTCCGACAGCCCAAAGGGCTGCGCCCAGGTCCTGCGCCTGCATCGCCGTCATCCAGCGCACCGCTTCCGCGACGCTGCGGAATCCGGACCCGGCCAGCCCCTGGGAGGCCAGCCGCAACCGGCCCAGGATCGCACGGCTGAGCCGGGGACTCGCCGTTGCTCTCATGCACCCATGCTAGGACGCCGGACGGACAGTTCCCAGCCGCCTTCCAGCCGGACTCCTTACGCTTGAGGGATGACCATGAGCGAGATGTGGCCGCTGCTGCGGCCCCTGAGCAGAAGGCTGGCCCTGCTGGGCTGGGCTTCCAGCGCTGCCGGCATGGCCGCGGGGCTCGCCATTGCCATCGCCAGCGGAACGCGGCTCTCGCCCGTGATGAGCACCCTGCAGCTCGTGGCCGTGGTGTCCATGGCCGTGGCGGTGACCAGCTTCATCACGGCCACATCGGTGCAGCCGCGCTCCCCCGCGCGGGACGACGGTTCATCACCGGACAGCCTGGAACCCGGGGAGCTCCCCGACACCGTGCAGAGTTTCCTGCTCGGCTCCGTGGCCCTGCTGGCAGGTGCGGTGGTCTTCGCCCTCGCCGGCTTCCTGCTCCTCAGCGGGCCCAGCGAGCAGTCCGTGGCGTTTTGCCAGGTCTTCTTCCTCGGCGCCGCCGCGTCCGGCTTCACCTTCATGCTGTTCAGCAGGGTGGTCCCGCACCGCGGCAGGAACTGACCGGCTGCTTTCCTAGAGCTCCACGCCGATGAGCAGCGGTTCCGGATGCAGTTCAATCCCGAAGCGTTCGACGACGCCGCGGCGCACCTCGCGCGCGATCGCCAGCAGGTCCGCGGCGCTGGCCGCTCCCCGGTTGGTGATGGCCAGGGTGTGCTTGGTGGACAGCGAGGCCCGGCCGCCGGAGACGCTGTCCGCCTCAAGACCGAACCCCTTGCCGTAGCCGGCCTGGTCGATCAGCCAGGCGGCCGAGAGCTTGATCAGGCCGTCCGCGCCGCCCGGGTAGCGCGGCGCATCGTCGGGCAGCCCGGCGGCTGCGGCTGCCGGCACGATCGGGTTCGTGAAGAAAGAGCCGGTGGAATAGGTGTCCCGGTCCGCTGCGTCCCACACCATGCCCTTGGACGCCCGGAGCCGGAGGACCTCCCGCCGGACATCGTTGGCGTAGGCCCGCCGGCCGGCCTCGACGCCCAGGGCGCGGGCGAGCTCGGCGTACCGGATGGGGGCGCTCATCCGGCCCAGCGGCAGCTGGAACTCGACCGTGAGCACAACGTAGCGCGGGGAGCCGTTGACGGTGGTCTGTTTGAGGATCGAATCCCGGTAGCCGAACTTCAGTTCCGAGTTGGTGAAGGTCTGCACGGCGTTGCGTTCCCGGTCCCAGGTGCGCACGGCGGCGATGGTCTGGGAAACGTCCGAGCCGTAGGCACCGACGTTTTGGACCGGGGTGGCGCCCGTGGAGCCCGGGATGCCGGAGAGCGCCTCGATCCCGGACCAGGCGTGCCGCACGGCATGCTCCACCAGGGCGTCCCAGTTGTGGCCCGCCTGGACCACCACGGCGACGCCGCCGCAGGAGTCCTCCGCGTTGACGGTGAACCCGTCCGAGGCAATCTTCAGCACGGTGCCGGGAAACCCGTCGTCGGACACCAGCAGGTTGGACCCGCCGCCGATGATCAGCAGGGACTCACCGGCAGCATCCGCTGAGCGGACGGCCTCGATGATCTCCGCCTCGGTGCGGGCCTCGATGAAGTTGCCGGCGGGGCCGCCGACGGCGGCCGTGGTCAGGGCGGAAAGCAGTGTCTGGGTCACCCGACCAGCCTAGCCGGGGAACACCGCACTACCCTAAGCAGCGCCCTGCCGGTCAGCTGACTTTCCGGGCCACCGGGGAAAGCAGGAAGCTGACCACCAGCATCACCATCACCGCCAGCAGGGAGTGCAGGATGCCGACGTGCTCGGCCAGCAGGCCCAGCAGGGGCGGCCCGCAGAGGAATGCGCCATAGCCGATTGTGGAGACCACGGAGACCCGGGCGGCTGCCCTGGCCGGGTCGTCGGCGGCGGCGGACATGCCCACCGGGAAGCCCAGCGAGGCGCCCAGTCCCCAGACGGCGAGGGCGGCATAGGCCACCCACGGCGCCGGCGCGAAGACGAACAGGCCCAGACCCAGCACGGCCAGGGCCGCGCACCAGCGCATTACCGGGACGCGGCCGAAGCGGTCCAGGACCACGGTGCCGGCGAAGCGTCCCACGGTCATGAACGTGACGAAGAGCCCGTACCCGGCGGCGCCCGCGGCGTCGGACTGTCCGTGGCCGTCGGCGAGCGCCAGGGCCACCCAGTCCCCCGCGGCTCCCTCGGCGAGGGCCAGCCCCAGCACGAGCACGCCCAGCAGGAGCGTGCGCCGGTCCCGCCAGGCCAGGGCGATCTGGCGTTTGTTGTCCAGTGGGGCTTCGGGCTTAGCCGTGCCCGGCAGGATGACCGGAATGGGCCCGGTGGAGGGGTCCTCGAAGGTATCGGGCCGGGCCGGCGTGAATCCCGGTCCGGCGTCCACCGGAGTGATGTCCGCACGGAACCAGGAAGCGGCGGTGGCCACGGAACCGGCGACGAACAGCCCCACCGCGGCGAAATGCCAGAAGACGGGGACACCGGCCCCGGCGGCCCAGGCTCCTGCCCCGGCGCCGGCAACGGTCCCGAGGCTGAACGATCCATGCAGCCGGGGCATGATGTGCCGCCGGACGGCGCGTTCCACCGCGGCGCCCTCGACGTTGGAGGCCGTGTTCCAGCTGGCCGTGCCGAGGCCGATCACGGCCAGCCCCGCGGCGACGGCGGGGGGGTTGACCAGGACCGTGGTTCCAATGCCGGCCAGGACCAGCCCGGCGCCCACCATGATGCTGCCGATCCGGATGGTCTGCTTGGAGCCGAAGCGCAGCACGATCAGCCCCGACGCTGAGACCGAGATGAAGGAGCCCAGGGTCATGCACAGCAACAGCAGCCCGACGTTCGCAGGGGTCAGGTCAAGTCCGTCGCGGATGGCCGGGAGCCGGGACACCCAGGTGGCGAACGCGATGCCACTGACTGAGTACGCGGCCACCACGGCGTTACGCCACTGCGTGACCTCCACGGCCTGGCCGGTCCGCAGGTTCACGGCATCGCCATCCGGCTACGCCAGCCTGACGACGGCCTGGGCCTTCATCAGCACTTTCTGGCCGCCGGAGACGACGGTCAGGTCCACCCGGGCGGTGCCGGCCCCGGCGTCGAGCGCCCCGATGGCGCCGCTGATCTCAATCACGGCGCCGGCCTCGGCCGTCCCCGTGGTGTCGGACACCGGGACGGGCTTGGTGAAGCGGGTCTGGAAATCGACGACGGCGGCGGGGTCCCCGGCCCAGTCGGTCACGAGCTGGACGGCGGAGCCCATGGTGAACATGCCGTGCGCGATCACACCGGGCAGTCCCACGCCAGTTGCGAAGGCCTCGTTCCAGTGGATGGGGTTGAAATCGCCGGAGGCACCGGCGTACTTGACGAGGTCAGTGCGGGTGACGGTGATGCTGCGGCTGCCGATGTCCTGGCCGACCGCGAGTTCCGAGAGTGTGCGTGTCATGTCTACTGTCCCTCTCCGCGGACCAGGATGGACGAGGTGGCGGTCGTGACGGCCTCGCGGGCGGTACCGTCGGTGGCACCGGCGGCCAGGGCAAAGATTTCCGAGCGGGTGGTGATCATGGCTCCCCCGCCCATCGCACGGACGCCGTCGACGTGCAGTTCGGCAACCAGCCGGTCCCCGGCAATGATGGGCCGGTGGTGGATGAACCGCTGGTCAGCGTGGACTACGCGGGAGAAGTCGATGCCGGCGTCCGGGTCCTCGATCAGCTGGGCGTCGGCCCGCTGCGCGACGATGATGGCGAAGGTCGGCGGCGCCACGAGGTCGCTGTGGCCCAAGGCCCTCGCCGCATCCACCTCGAAGTGGGCGGGATGGGTGGCCTTGACGGCGCGGGCGAACTCGCGGATTTTCTCGCGGCCGACGTCGTACACCTCTTTGGCAGGGTAGCTGCGCCCCTGCAGATCCGGATTGATAGTCATGGTTCCAGCCTAGCGTCAGGCCTCCGGACACCTGCGCCGATGACGGTCCCCTGAATAGAATTCAGACAGAAATTCAGAACAGCCCTCCGGGATGCGGTATGATGAAAACATCAATCCATCAACTCATGGCCGGTCGAGGGACCTCAGGGCCAGAAAGCACGGGCAGCGATGATTTCGGCAGCGCAAACCCCCTTGTACGAGATCAAGGCGAACCTGTTCAAGGCCCTCGCCCACCCGGCGCGGATCCGTGTACTCGAACTGCTGTCCGCCGCGCCGGATAATGCGGCGCCCGTCAGCTATCTGCTGGCCGAGACGGGCCTCGAAGCGTCCCACCTGTCCCAGCACCTCGCCACCCTGCGCCGGCACGGGGTGGTGACCTCGACCCGCTCCGCCAATACGGTGACCTACCGGCTGGCCCATCCGAAAATCGCCGAATTGCTGGCCATCGCCCGGACCTTCCTCCTCGACAGCCTGGCCGATTCCAACGACCGGCTCAGACTCGCGCAGGAACTGCCGAGCGAACACCTGAAGGATTCCGTTTCATGAGCGCGGCCCTGGCGCACCTCAGCCGGTTCCTGCCGTCCCGGCGTGACTATGACGGCCTGCGCTCGTCCTGGAAGACGGACCTGCTGTCCGGGATCACCGTGGGGATTGTGGCCCTGCCGCTGGCACTGGCCTTCGGAGTGAGTTCCGGCGTCGGCGCTGAAGCCGGACTCATCACCGCCGTCGTCGCCGGCCTCGTGGCCGCTGTCATGGGCGGCTCGCACGTGCAGGTCTCCGGCCCGACCGGCGCGATGGTCGTCGTCCTGGCGCCGGTCGTCGCCCTCCATGGCGTCGGCAGCATCGCCCTGGTCTCCCTGATGGCGGGGCTGCTGGTGATTATCCTGGGAATCAGCGGGCTGGGCCGGGCGGTGGCCTTCATCCCGTGGCCGGTAGTGGAGGGCTTCACCCTCGGCATCGCCGCGATCATCTTCCTCCAGCAGGTCCCGATGGCCACCGGCACCACGGGGATACCGGGCCACAACACCCTGCTGGCCGCCATCGAGAGCGCCTCCCAGGCCACCGTCCCCGCCGTTTTCCAGACGCTCGGCGTCGTGGCCGGCGTGGCCGCCGTGATGGTCCTACTGCCGAAGCTGAACAAGGCCCTGCCCGCGAGCCTGATCGCGGTCCTGCTGGCCACCGTGGCCGCCGAGCTGCTCCAGCTGGAGATCCCCCGGATCGGTGAGCTGCCGCATTCCCTGTCGGCACCGTCGATGCCGTCCCTCGATCCGGCAGCGCTGGGCGGGCTGCTGATGCCCGCGGTGTCCATCGCGATGCTGGCCGCCATCGAATCGCTGCTTTCCGCACGGGTGGCAGCCGGGATGGTGGGCCCTGACGGGAGGCCCTCCGGGGCCTACAGCCCGGACCGGGAACTCACGGGGCAGGGGCTCGCCTCCGTCGCGGCAGGGTTCTTCGGCGGCATGCCGGCCACCGGCGCCATCGCCCGGACAGCGGTCAACGTCCGCTCCGGCGCCAAGACCCGGCTGTCCGCGATTGTCCACGCGCTCGTGCTGCTGGCCATCATCTATCTGGCAGCCGGACTGGTCGGGAGGATCCCACTCGCCGTCCTGGCCGGGATCCTGATGGTCACGGCAGTCCGCATGGTGTCCAGGCACACGGTCGGCGCCATCATGCGCTCCACCCGCGCCGACGCCTTCGTGTTCGTCCTGACGGCCCTGATCACCGTGGCCTTCGACCTGATCGTGGCCATCGAGATCGGGCTTGTCGCCGCGGCCCTCTTTACGCTGCGCAAGTTTGCCTCGCTCAGCGGGGTGAAACGCGAGGACGTGCCCGGACCGCACAAGGAGGGGGACGAGCACATCGCGATCTTCCGCCTCGACGGGGCCATGTTCTTCGGCGCCGCGGAACGCGTCCTGCAGGAAATCAGCCAGGTCAAGGACATCCAGGTGGCCATCATCCGGCTATCACAGGTGCGGATGCTGGACGCCACCGGGGCCCACACGCTGGTGGAGGTCATCTCGGCGCTGGAGCTGCGCGGCGTGACGGTCCTGCTGAAAGGCGTCCAGCCGGAGCACCTCGAGCTGGTGACCAACGTCGGGGTGATCCGGTCGCTGCGGCACCACAAGCACCTGTTCTCATCCCTGCCCGAGGCGGTGGAGCACGCCCGCAGCCACGTGCTCCGGAACGCCGCCGCTAACGTTTGAGGTTCTTCCGGATCGCCGCAGCTAACGCTTGAGGTTCTTCCGGAACGCCGCAGCTAACGCTTGAGGTTCTTCCGGATCGTCTGGCCGCGGACCACAATCCCGGCGATGTGCAGGATCAGGCCCAGGCCGATCACGCCGAGGGAGGCGACCGCGAGGTCCTGGTTGCCGGAGGTGTTCCCCACGAGGTTCAGGGTGATGCCGACGGCGAGCAGCCCCATCGCGCTGAAAACCAGCGCCTTGTAAGTGGTTGACGCGGATTCCCAGAATTCTTTCAGCACCGTGCCAGTCTACTGGGGACCGCCGGCAACGCCGCGAGCCGCAAATTTCTTGGCGCCACTCGGAATGCCCGGCGACGCGGGAATACGGGCGCGTCCGGTATTTCCCGCGTCGAGGGGCAGCTTCAGCGTCAGAAGCAGCTTCAGCGTCAGAACAGGGCTTCCTGGACTGCCGGGATATCGCTTCCGTAGTCGCCGAGTTCGACGGTCCGCGCCTTCAGCTGGGCGAGGTTAACGACGAACTCGAGGTCGGCGCCGTCGAGCCGTGCCAGCGCGACGCTCCCGCTCAGCGAGTCGATCCGGAACCCGTGGGCGCCCGAGCTGAGCTCATGCGGATAGGCGTGCCGGACAGCCGGTGCGCAAGCCGCGTCCGACAGCCCCGGCCGCAGCCACTGCTCGTCCAGGACCTCGAAGCCGCCGCCCCCGGCGCCGGCCAGCAGCTCGCGGACGCCGCAGGCCAGCCGGCTGTTCCGGGCGTCCAGTTCGTCGGGGGGCGCCGGCCCGGTCAGGGCCGCGGCCTTGGCGGCCGAGCGGATCTGCTGGGGAACACCGGCGTCGCGGGTCACCAGGTCCTCGAGGATCCTGACGACGCGGCCGTCGGCGGCCCGTGCGACGTAACGGGCGACGACGGCGCCCTGTTCGGCGAGCCTCCTCCATTTCCGCAGGTCCGCGGCAGTGCCCACCTTGCTGGCGCCGTTGGCGAAGGTGGCGATGTAGAGCCAGTGCGGCTGCATCAGGTAGGCCCGCAGCCCGGGCGGCACATGCCCGCCGCGGTGGAAGCCGTGGATGAGCCGCGAATCGTCCACCACCAAGCACCGCTCGCACTGGCTGCCCTTCACGGCCTGTGCCCGTGCCGGGCAAGGGACGTGGGTGCGGTCGGCAGGCCCGTGCACCTTCTGGTGCCCGAGGCAGTGCTTCCCGTCGACGGCGAGCCGGAGGCCCAGCCGGGTCCCGGCGTCGAGCGGAAGTTCGGTGAAGCCGCCGTCAGGGTCCTGCAGGCGCAGCGCCGGGCGGCCGCCGTCGGGGTCCGTCGATCCGCCCGGTGCGGCCGGCGAGGCCGGTGCGGCATCCCAAAAGACCCCGTGGACCAGATAGCGGGTATCGGTCACGGGGTCTCCTTGGTTCGGGGCCGGCTAGAGGGCCGGCTGCACCCCGAAGGCTACCGCGAGTTTCATGATCTTCTCGGCGCGGCCCAGGCGGGGAAGGTCGGAGCCGTCGCGGATGACACGGCCGCTGGCCTCGAAATCGGCCATGAAGTCCGTGGCCCAGGCGACGTCGGACGGCGTCGGGCTGATGACCTCGTTGATGACCGGGGTCTGGTCGATCGCCAGGCAGAGCTTGCCGGTCATGCCCATCATCACGGTGATGCCGGTCTGCTCGCGCAGAATCGGGTGGTTGGTGCCGACGGTGGGTCCGTCGATGGGGCCCGGCAGGTTCCCGACGCGGCTGGCGACGACGAGCTTGGCCCGCGGGTACGCCATGGCCTCGGGGGTGGCCGCCATGCCGGTGTCGCGGCGGAAGTCGCCCGAGCCGAAGGCCAGCCGGAACGCGCCCTGGGCCTTGGCGATGTTGTTGGCTTCCTCGATGCCCACGGCGGACTCAACGAGCGCGATGACCGGCGTCTTGCCGTCCATCCGGTGGAAGCTCTCGGTGACCTGGTCCGCGGACTCGGTCTTGGCCAGCATCACGCCCAGCAGGCCCGGGGTGCCGCGGAGTCCGGCGAGGTCATCGGCCCAAAACGGGCTGGTGGCGTCGTTGATCCGGACCCAGGCGCTGCCGCCGGCGGTCAGCCAGTCCACGACGTTGGCGCGGGCGGCATCCTTCTGCGAGGGGTCCACCGCGTCCTCGATATCCAGGATGACGGCGTCCGCGCGGGACGCGGCCGACTGGTCGAAGAGCTCCGGTTTCATGGCGTTGACAAGCAGCCAGGAGCGGGCGATTTCGGCTGGGATGTTGCGTTGGGGCCGGACGGTCCCGGCGGTGGTGGTGGAAGTCATGTATCTACGCTATCCGTTCAGGGGTGTCCCCCGCGAAGTATTCCGGCTCTTGGGGGCGACCAATACGACCAAAATCTCTGCTAGGGGATGTTGCTGCCGCGCGCCGTGACCCAGAGCCGGTACCACTGGGCCCGGGTCATGCCCGCGGCGACCTCTGCCGCGCCGGCGCAGGCGCGGATACGGTCCGGGTTGGCGGTGCCGATCACGGGCGCGATTCGGGCCGGGTGTTTCATCAGCCAGCCCAGCAGGACCGCCTCCCCGGTCGTCTTCTTCTCCGCGGCCAGCTGCGCCACCAGGGCGGCGGTCGCCTCCTCAGCGGCCGACGGCGCCGCGGCCGGTGCCCCGGTGTAGAGGCCCCGCGCCAGGGAACCGTAGGCCTGCAGGGTGATCCCGTGCCGGACACAGTGCTCCACCGTGCCGTGCGGGAAGCTGTAGTCCGTTCCCTCGGCATGGTTGACGAGCACCGTGCTCTCCAGCCAGGCGCGCCGGGACAGGCTCATCTCCAGCTGGTTGGCGACCACCGGCGTCCCGAGCCGGTCCTGGAGCACCTCGATCTGCGGCCCGGACATGTTGGACACCCCCAGCGCCCGGACCTTGCCCTCCGCCATCAGCTGCCCGACGGCGGAGGCAACCTCAGCGGGGTCCAGCAGCGGATCGGGGCGGTGGAGCATCAGGACGTCCACGTAGTTTGTGCGGAGCCGGGCTAGGCTTTCGTTGACCCTTGCCAGGATGGCATCCCCGCTCAGGTCGTAATACGTCTCCAGGCCCTGTTCGTTGAGCCGGATGCCGACCTTGGTCTGCAGCCGGATGCGTTCGCGCAGACCCGGAGTCCGCGCCAGCACCTCGCCGAAGACCGCCTCGGACTTGCCGCCACGGTAGATGTCGGCATGGTCGAACAGGGTAATGCCGGACTCAAGGGCGGCGTCGACGGCGGCAGCCGCCTCGTCCACCTGCGCGGACGAGTACGGCTCCGGGGACCAGCTGCCGCCCAGGCCCATGCAGCCATAAATCAGCTCCTGGCCCGGGACCGGCTGTACGGCCGGCCCGCCGGCCTCCGGCCGGTTCACCGCAGCCAGACGGTGGTGCTGCCCGGCAGGAGGTTCTTCTCGAGCGGTGCACTGCTGAGCAGCACCTCTCCGGCGGGGAGCTCTACCGGCTCGGCACCGAAGTTGGTCACGGTCTGACAGCCACCCCGGCGGCTGAAGTGCAGCACTGCCGGGCTCGCGGTGGGGTGCCATTGCAGTTCTTCGGAGGTCTGCAGTTCGCGGCGCAGCTTCAGCGCCCGGCGGTAGAACTCCAGGGTGGAACCCTCGACTCCCTCCTCGGCCGCGACGGCGTAGCGGCTGAACCAGGCCGGCTGCGGCAGGTGCGCCGCGCCGTCGCCGAACCCGAAGGAGGTGCCCTCGGCGGTCCAGGGCAGCGGGACGCGGCAGCCGTCCCGGCCGATTTCGACGCCCTTGTTGCGGAAGAACGTCGGGTCCTGGCGGTCGGCGTCGGGGATGTCCGCGACCTCCTGGAGGCCGAGCTCCTCGCCCTGGTAGAGGTACGCGGAGCCCGGCAGCGCCAGCATCAGCTGGGTGGCCGCGCGGGCACGGCGCAGCCCGAGCTCGACGTCGAGCTCCTCGTCCGGTGCGCCGGCCAGCAGCCAGCCCTTGCCGTCCTGGCCCTTGGCATGCCGGCCGCCGCCCTGGGGCAGGCCGTAGCGCGTGGCGTGGCGGACGACGTCGTGGTTGGAGAACACCCAGGTGGAGGAGGCGCCGGACTCGGTGGCCTCGGCGAGGTTACGGGTGATGATTTCGCGGAATTCCTCGGCGTCGAAGTCCGCCTGCAGCAGGTCGAAGTTGAAGGCCTGGCCCAGGCCCTGCGGGCTCGCGTAGCGGCCGCGGCGGCTGGCATGGACCCACGCTTCCGCGACGGCGGTGCGCGGCGGGGTGTATTCGTTGAAGACCTCGCGCCATTCGACGTAGATCTCGTGGACCTCGTCGCGGTCCCAGAACGGGTGCGAGCCGTCGTCGAAGCCGTCGGTGCCGCTGTTGGCCTCGCTCAGCTCCACCTTGGACAGCAGCGGCTCAGTGAGGTCCTTGGTGAGGGCGTGCGCCACGTCGACGCGGAAGCCGTCCACGCCGCGGTCGGACCAGAAGCGCAGGGTCTTGAGGAAATCGTCGCGGATTTCGCGGCTGGACCAGTTCAGGTCCGGCTGTTCCTTGGCGAAGATGTGCATGTACCACTGGCCGGGGGTGCCGTCCGGCTCGGTGATGCGCTCCCAGGCCGGGCCGCCAAAGACGGACTCCCAGTCCGAGGGCGGGATCTCGCCGTTTTCGCCCTTGCCGTCCCGGAAGATGTACCGTTCGCGGGCGTCGGAACCGCGGGGGGACGCAAGCGCCTCCTGGAACCACACGTGCCGGTTCGAGGAGTGGTTCGGCACGATGTCGGCGATCAGCTTGATGCCGGCGGCGTGCAGGGCGGCGGACATCTCATCGAAGTCCGCCAGCGTTCCGAGCTTGGGGTCCACATCGCGGTAGTCGTCGACGTCGTAGCCGCCGTCGGCGAGGGCCGAGGGGTAGAAGGGACTGAGCCAGACGGCGTCGATCCCGAGTGACTTCAGGTACGGGACCTTGGCCGTGATGCCCTGGATGTCGCCGAGGCCGTCACCGTTGGAGTCGTAGAAGCTGCGCGGGTAGATCTGGTACACAGAGGCCTGGCGCCACCAGTTGGGATCGGCGGCGAGATCGGAACCGGACAGGGTTGCCAGCGTGGCGGTGTTGGACAAGGGGTGATCCTCCGGGGTTCGGAACTGGTTTCTGGTATTTTAGATACAAGCTAAATATATTGCCTGAACAATTATGGGTCCGGACCGACGGGGAGGTCAATATTCCGATGCCGCACGCCGCCGCCGCCACTCCCCAGCTGCTGCGCCGGGTGAACGCCCAGTCGGTACTTGGCGTCATCCGAGCCACGGAGGTGGCCACCGGCACTGAGCTGATGGCCCGGACCGGACTGACCCGGGCATCCGTCATCGCCGTCTGTGAAGACCTGATCCGTCGCGGCTGGATCCGCGAGCTCGACGCCCGCGATGAGGACCAGCCCGGCAGCCCGCGCAAGGGACGCCCGGCCCGGCGCTTCGAGCTGAACTCGCGGGCAGGATTCGTCCTCGGCCTGGACATCGGCGCGGCCACCACCACCGCCGCCGTCGCGGACCTCCGCGGCACCGTCCTCGGACGGTCCAGCGAAAGCTTCCGGGCCGCCGACATCCCCGCGGAGGAGCGGATCGACGTCGTCGACCGTGCCTGCCGCCGGGCGCTGGCCGCAGCCGGGACCGGCCCCGCAAGTGTCCTCGCCGTGGGGGCCGGCATCGCCGCGCCCGTGGACCGTGACGGGAACGTGCTGGCCAGCCAGCACTTCTGGAGCCTGTTCGACGTCGGGCTCCGCTCGGCGCTGAAGGAGCTGCACGGCTGGACGGTGCTGCTGGAGAACGACGCGAACCTGGCCGCCCTGGGCGAACGCTGGCGCGGTTCCGGCGCCGGCGTCGATGACCTCGTGGTGCTGCTGGCCGGTGAACGGCTGGGCGCCGGGGTGATGGAGTCCGGCCGGCTGCTGCACGGCCGCGGCGGCGCTGCCGGGGAAATGGGGTACCTGGACCTGGTGCAGGGCGTGGGCTCCAGCGACGGCATCGCCACCCTGGCCAGGCAGTGGTCCGCGGCCGGCGGCGGACCTGCCGCCGGTGGCGAGGCCAGCGCCCGGCGCGTCTTCGAAGATGCCGCCGCCGGGGACCCCGCAGCGCTGGCCATCCTCGACCGCCTCTCGGAGCGGATGGCACGGGTCATCGCCTCCGTGTCGAGCTTCATCAACCCGGAACAGGTGGTGATCGGCGGCGCTGTGGCGGAATCGGCAGGGGCGCTGCTGCCCGGCATCACTGCCCTGCTCCCCCGTTTCACGGCGACGCCACCGCGGGTGACGGTCTCGCCGCTGGGCGACGCGATCGTCACCGTTGGCGCCATCCGGCACGCCTTGGACTACGTCGAGGCGAACGCCCTGGAGCTGGAGCTCGGGCGGTAGGGCCGGCATTCGGCGGGGCTGGTCGGTAGGGGCTGGTCGGTAGGGGCGCGCAGGCTTTGCTCAAGATTCTGCAACGATTTGCTACCTAAGGCGAAGGTTTTTTGCAGATTGCCGGGTCTGACGGCGCGCCGTCCGTAGACTGACCTCACTTCCCGGTCTCCCCGGCCTTTCCGCTGAGCCTTCAGCGGAAAGGCGGTCTCATGAAAGACAAAACGTGAACTTAATACGGAAGACGACAGCGCTTGTCACAGCGTTTGTCGTTACTCTCGCCTCGCTCACTGCCGTGACGCTCTCGCCCGCCCTCGCCGAAACGGCCCCAGCCCCCACCTCGACGGCCTCGCCCGCACCCACGGCCACAGCGACGCCGACGGCAGCCGGCTCCCCCACGACC
>NZ_MQTS01000115.1 GCF_020532825.1 Arthrobacter sp. SO3 | reverse complement strand
GACCGGGGCCTTCGCGGGGCGAAGGCTCAGGTTGCCGTGCACCGTTGTATAGACGTCCATTGGGGTCGCGGACGGGGCGCTGTAGGGCAGCCGGGAGGTCACCCGGCGGCCCAGGAGGCGCGTTTCAAGGCCGGCGTCCACGATGGAGTCACTCAGTGCCTGCATGATGTCCGGTGCGAAGCGAAAGACGCTGGTGTACACGCCGCCGCCGGTTATTCGCGTCGTCTCCCCGGCCGCCCTGAAGAAGGTCTCGCCGCCGCGGGTCCTGAGGCGGCAGAAGAAACGCGGAGTCTCGGCGTCGAGGCTGTCGCTCTCGGCGGTCAGCCGGGCCGTGACCCGCAGATCGAGTGCCCCGTCAGACCAGGTTCCCCAGGCGGTGTCGGTCACCGCCACGTGAAGTTCCGGGGCCGGGACCGCCTTCCTGGCCGCGGCGGCTGCCAAAGCTTCTGACCACATGGAGACAACCGGGGCGTCGGAGAAGTCGACGGCCCTGGCAATCGCGGCTTCCCGCATGGCGGACTTCTTTTCCTCCGGCAGGGCCAGGAATTCCGCCACACAGTCGGCCAGTGCCACCTCGTTCCCGTATTCCACGATGTAGCCGTTGACGCCGTGCGTAATGATGGACGACGGGCCGTAGTGGATGTCGTAGGCAATGGGGACGCAACCGGCAGACATGCTCTCCAGGATCACCAGGCCAAATGATTCGGACGAACTTGTCAGCAGTGAAAACGAGGCTTCGCCGAACTCCTTATCCGGCGAATGGGTGTGGCCTTTGAGCTGGACCAGCGAAGAGACGCCGAGGTGGTCGATGAGGCCTGCCAACTTGGCGGCCTCATCCCCTTCACCGTAAATGGCAAGGGTGGCGTTGGTCTGGTGTCGGTGGTTCACGTCGGTGATCGCGCGGATGGCGTGATCAATCTGCTTGAGGGGCCTCAACTGGGCCAGCAGAACACCGGCTGCCGGGTTGCGTTCAGCTTCCACGGGCTGGAGTGGCGCCGAGCGGCTGTTGGGGATGACGTGGATGTTGCCGATGTCAGCAATGCGTGACCTGATGTCCTCTGCCTGCATGTGGGTCAGGATGGCCACACCGTCGAAACTGTCGAAGCGAGGGATGACCACCTCGCCTGAGCCGGAGAGTTGCGAGGCCGGGCCGTGGATCGCCGTGGCCAGGTGGGAATCGTGGACCATCAGAAAGACGGTCGCCGAGGGCCTCCGATACGTCTTCATGAACGTCGCGGCGTGCTTGTTGTCCACGATGAAGTAGGAGTCCTCACCGTCCGTCAAGTGATCCAGCCAGGCCCGGTACATTTCCCAGGATGAACGCCATTGCTCCACCGGCAGCCCCTCGGCATTGCACAGGGTGAGCGACCTGCCCCCATGCTGGCCCGGGTTCTCAACATCGCTGCGGTCCGAAAGGAACAGGGTTCCGTCCTCACGGAGGTAGTCGGTTTGCAGCAGCGTTGTGCCGTCGGCAGCAAATCTCTGGGTTCGCCCGCTGGGGCCGCCCTCTACCGTGGTGACGGGGATTCCGGTCTCCCCGAGGGGGCTGAAGCCGGTGAGGTCCGCTGCCGGAAGCACGGGAGCGTCGCCGGCGAGGTGGGTCAGGTCTTCCCAGATGTTCCGGATGGTGACGCCGTCGGTGAGTTTTCCCTGCTCGGTGAGTGTCTTCCGGATGTCCTGGTAATCCCGGAAGTTGTCGAAGGTGAGGACCTGCACCGGCGCGCCACCCTGGGCGGCAAAGGCCCGGGACCGGTGCAGCATGGAGTTTGTCCTGCCGCCGTGCACCACAGGCACGCTCCAGGTGACGGCAAAATGCTTGCCGGCGGGCAGCCGTGTTGGTGCGTCACTTCGGTTATGCATTAGTCTCCCCTGGGCCGGTCGCCGTCAGCGTCCTTCACCCTCATCTTTCGTTTACTCATAAACGTCACTGGCACCACGGGCCGCTGCCTCAGCGCCAGAAACCCCGGGTGTCAATGATCGTCTTGCCCTCAAGGCTGGACGGCTCAATGTCACGGAACTTGTCGTGATCAACCAACAGCACCACGACGTGCGCCGATTCGATCGCTTGGTCCGTTTCCATCAGCCGGACGTTGGCACACCCGGCCAGCTCCTGTGGCAGCCGATCCTCGTGCGGCGCCGCGACAAGAATATCCGCATCGGGACGCAACATGGCCACCCGGCGCACGATCTGCACCGCCGGTGACTCCCGGACGTCGTCGATGTTGGCCTTGAAGGACAGGCCCAGGCAGGCGATCACCGGACGGGTGATACCGCTGGCCGCGTTGCCGACCTGTTCCACGATGTGGCCGGGCTTGGCGTCGTTGACTTCGCGGGCCGTCCGGATCAAAGCGGAATTTTCGGGATCTGCCGCCACAATGAACCACGGGTCCACCGCGATGCAGTGGCCGCCGACGCCGGGACCGGGCTGCAGGATGTTGACCCTGGGATGGTGGTTGGCCAGCCGGATGAGTTCCCAGACGTCTATGTCGAGGTTTTCACTGATGACTGACAGCTCGTTCGCAAACGCGATATTGACGTCGCGGTACGCGTTCTCCACCAGTTTGGACATTTCGGCCGTGGCGGCGTCCGTGAGGTGGATCTCGCCCTGGCAGAACACTCCGTACAGCGCTGCGGCGGCGTCGGCAGCCTCCGCTGTGAGGCCACCCACTACACGGTCGTTCGTGACCAGTTCGATCATGATCCTGCCAGGCAGCACCCGTTCCGGGCAGTGTGCCACCAGAAGTGCCGGCTTGCCGTCCCGGCCATCAAGGCTCAGGTCCGGGCGCATTCCGAGAATGAGTTCGGCGAGCCGCCGGGTGCTCCCGGGCGGTGACGTCGACTCCAGGATCACCAGCTCACCGCCCCTCAGTACCGGCGCGATGGCCCGGGCGGCAGCCGCAATGAAAGACATGTCGGCAGACTTGTCCGCCTTGAACGGTGTCGGCACGGCCACGATGTAGGCGTCCGCGCTGGGCGTGTCGCGTTGGGCCCGAAGCCTGCCGCGGCTGACCGCACCGGCGACGTGGATGCCCAGGTCAGGTTCCGCAAACGGCACGTCGCCATTGTTGACCGCGTCCACGGTGTTCGGATTGACGTCGACGCCGATCACGTCGAGACCGTTGGTGGCCAGGATGGCCGCTGTCGGCAGCCCGATGTAGCCGAGTCCGATAACGGCGACCGTTCGGATCGTGGCCGCGGTCTCGGCAGTCCTAGATGTCAACATGTCCGTGCAGCTTTCCGTAGAATTTCAGGTCTCCCGAGGCGAGCAGTTGGGCGTCCTCGATCTGCCAGGTGTGTCCTGCGCCGGTGCGGACCTGGAAGTAGTTGAAGCGGTCCGCCGAGTAGATGATTTTACCGGCGGCATGGGCGGCCCGGAGAAATCCGGTGTCCTCACCGACCGTAACGTGCTGGAAGGGATGGTCCGTGAAGACGTCCCGGCGCGCCATGATGGTGGGGCCCATCACGAAATCGGTGAACCGGTGTTCCCTGGCCGCGAACCTGAGGAGCGCGGCGTCGGAGGACTCCAGGTGCATGTAGTGTGCCTGTTTCCCGACGACGTCCGCACCCGAGTAGGCCATGGCATGAAGCTGGTCGCTGAGATAGTGCGGTCCGTAGTGGTCGTCGTCGTCCATCTTGGTGAGGACCTGGCCGCTGGACGCGGCGACGCACCTGTTCAGGCACTCCCCCAGCGAGATGTCGCGGGACGCCTCCAGCAGCACCACGTTCCGCAGTCCGGACTGTGCAGAGAGCTCTGCCAGCCGCTCGGCGGAGAGCCGGAAACCGTGAGTAAGCAGCACCAGTTCCAGTTCCAGGCCGCGCTGCCCCGCCAGGGTCCGGAAGACACCCTCAAGGTTTTGCGGCCTGATGGTGGGCAGCAGGACCGAGACGGAAGGCCGCTGCACACCGAGGTTCCTGCCGGGGAGGGCGTGCTGCAGGACAGTCTCCGCCCGGTGGGCGTAAGTGTGGGCGGCCCAGATGGTGCGCTGGGCCAGGTGTGCGGTGCGGTCATTCAGCTCAGGGTTGGACACCAGTGCCCCGGTGAGGTGCTCGGCTTCCTTGCGGGTGGCGGCCACGGGCACCGCTGCCGGGGCAAAGAACTGTTCCATGGCCAGGCTGGGCGCGGTCACTACCGGTGTTCCGGATGCCGAGATCTCAAAGATGCGCCGCGCGCACATGCTGGGCGAGTCGACGACGGAGTTGACGTTGAGGAAGACCTTGTACGCCTTGTAGGCGGACAGCGTCTGGGGGTAGCTCAAGGAACCGACCACCCGGGCGTCCAGCGGTGCGGGGAACTGGTACTCGGCGTTGCCGCCGAGCTGGCGGGAGAAGATTTCCAGACCGGTTCCCATCCGCGCCGACGCGTCCAGCGCACCGCCGAGGAGGAAGTCCATCTGGGCCCGGCGCTCCGGGTATTTGTGGGCAAAATACATGCCCGCGAAGGCAACGTCCCGGCTGTGCCGGCCGTGTCCCGGCCTGACCGGGTTGTGGATGGCGGGCTGGGCTGCGAAGGGAAGGACGCCGACCCGTTCATGACCAAGATCCACCCTGTACTGCGCAATGCGGCCGGAATCTGAGGTCAAGACCTGGTCAAAGAGCCTTGCGGCGGGGAGGAAGTCGTCATAATGGGGCGGGTCTTCCTTGTTCCAGAAGACCGTGGGAATACCGTGCCGCCGGCACCACCGGACGAGTTCGCGGAACTCGTCGCTGGGTCCGGCCCGGCCGGTCAGCTTGCCCCGCCACAGTCCGCCATTGCCCGCCCACGCCGATTCGACGAACAACAGATCGAAGTCGCCGGCCGCAAGGTCCCTGCGCCAGGTGTGCGGATGGACCGGGCTGGTGGACCATTCGTAGCCGAAAGCCAGCGCCGAAAAATCATCCAGGATGACCGCGGCCCGCACGTCAGGCCGGTTGGGCTGCTGGCGCGGCAGCTTCGCCGGCAGGAGCGAGAGCCGCCGTTTGCGTCCTTTGCCGGTCCAGGCCGCCTCGACGCCCTGGACGTCGCGGGGCGCGGCGAAGCCCAGTTCGATCCGCCGGCGGGACCGCCAGGACTTGAGCTGCGCCGGGCCGCCCCTGCGCAGATGCCACAGTCCAGTCCGGATTGCCCGAAGACCCGCCATCAGCCTCGGCTCCGGCGCGAGGACCGTCCGCGGATCTCGGTAGCCACAAGGTTCGCTTTGGCTTCGTCGAGGATTTTGGTGGCTGAAATGTTGTTGCCCTTGGCGAGGTGCCTGGTAAAGGCCTGGTACGCCTTGACAGTTACCTCCGGCTCCCCGTCCATGATCAGGTCGCCTTTGTCGAGCCAAACCACCCGCGTGCACATGTCCTTGATGGTTTCCAGGCTGTGGCTGACCAGGAAGACACAGCCCGCCTGTTCGCGGAGCTCATCCATCCGCAGCTTGCTGCGGTCCCCGAACTGGGCATCGCCGGTGTTGAGTGCCTCATCCACCAGGAGGATTTCCGGGTCGACGCTGGCTGCAATGGCAAACCGGAGGCGGGACGCCATGCCCGAGGAGTAGGACTTCATGGGAAGGTGGATGGATTTTTCCAGTCCGGACAGTTCCACGATGCTGTTAAACTTTTCGTCCACTTCGGCTCGGCTCATGCCCATGGCGAGGCATCCGAGGATCACGTTCTGGTCCCCGGAAAGGTCTGGTACCAGGGCCGCGTTGACGCCGAGCATGATGGGGGTGCTGGAGGCATACACCGCTCCCTTGGATGGCTTGGACTGCCCGCTGATGATCTTCATCAGCGTGCTCTTGCCGGAACCGTTCCTGCCAATGATGCCCACGGACTCACCGCGTTCAACGACGAGTGACAGCCTGTTCAGGGCGTGCACTGTCACCATATTGGGTTTGCTGACAGCGCGGCGAAGGAGGCTCGGTTTGGCCACGTCGGCCTCAGGGGCAGCGGCCGCGGTGGAGGCGACCCGGTAACGCATCTCGACGCTGTCCACCACCACGCAGGGGTGTCCTTCGATGAAGATCTCCTGGTCATCCGCGTCCATAGGATTCCTCCCCCTTCCAGAAATAGACCAGCCCGACGGCCAGCGCTCCCAGGGCCCAGGCCGCGAGAATGGCCCACGACTGCCACTGGGGAACCCTGGCGTAAAGAACACAGTCCCGGACGATGTCGATCACGTTGAACAGGGGATTGAGTTTGATGGCGGCGAGCATGGCGGGGTTGGTGACGAAGCGGTCATAGGAGTAGAAGATGGCCGAGCAGTACATCCAGGCCCGGAGCCCGAAAGGCATCAGGTGGGTGACGTCGTGGACGCGGGAGATGATCCGGGCCAGGATGAGCCCCACCCCCAGGTTGAAGAGTGACTGCAGCAGGATGGCCGGCAGCACCAGGACCCAGAGCCAGGTGATTTTCTCGGCGGGAGGCAGCACCACCACAATCAGCAGCATGGCCAGGATGAGGGGCACGGCCCTCAGCAGCTCCCGCACGTTGGCGCCGATGGGCAGCGCCGCCCGCGGGAAGTTAAATGCCTGGACGACGGATTTGCTGCTCCGGATGGAGCGTGCGCCGGAGGTAATGGCACCGGAACTGAACTGGAAGACAAAGATGCCCACCACAAGGTAGCCCACGAAGTTCTCAATGCCACGGCTGGTGTTCAGCAGCAGTCCAAAGATCAGGAAGTACGTCAGTCCGTTGAAAATCGGGTTCAGCAGCAGCCAGGCGCTGCCCAGCCGGTCACGGCGCGTCCCGCTTTGGACGCGGGCACGCGCATCATAGAAAATGAACTGCCGGAAGTCCCAGAGCTTCACGAGGTAGTCCAGGAACGATGGCCGCGAACCGACACGCGTCAGCCGCCGCATATCCACGGAGAGGGGCTGGACGGCCACCGGCTCCGGGTCTATTGCACTATCTGCGGACACTACTCGTTCTCCTCATGTTCATGGTGCAGCCCAGCGTAACGTGTGGCCAGGGCTGTGGCGTTGGCCGCCCAGGTCCTCCCGGCCAGGACCGCTGCACGGCCCGCTTGCCCCAGCTCCGCGCGGTAGCTTGCGTCGGAGAGCAGCGTTGAGATTGCCTTGGCAAGGCCCTGGGGATCTTCGGCGGGGGCAAGAATCCCGTTTCCGCCGTCGTCTATTATCTCCCGAAGCGCGGGCAGGTCGCTGCCAACAACCGGCCGGGCACTCGCGAGGGCCTCAACTGGCTTGAGCGGAGTCACCGCCCGGGTCACGTCCAGGTCCTTGCGCGGGACCACAAACACGTCCAGCGCCTGGTGATAGAGCGGGGCAAGGTCCCGGGGCACCCGCCCCGTGAAAATTGTCCGCCCGGAAAGTCCCAGGGCAGCGATTTGCTCCTCCAAGCCGGGCCGGGAAACGCCGTCACCCACGACCAGCAGGCGCAGCTGCGGGAATTCCGGGGCCAAAAGCGCGAACGCCCGCACCAGGTCATCCAGGCCTTCATAGGCGACCAGGCTGCTGACGGTGCCGATGTAGAGCCCGTCCTCGGGCAGATTCAGTTTGCGGCGCGCGCCGGCGCTATCCATCGGTTGCCGGAGGTACGCTCCGCCCACTGCGTTTGGGGCGATCAGGATTTTCTCCTCGGGGATGCCCGCGGCGACGATATTGGCCTTCAGAGCCTGTCCCAGCGTCACTACCAGATCGGCGTCCCGCATAACGTCGCTTTCCCGTGCCTGGAACAGCCGGTACTTTTCGCTGTAGCGTGATTGTGGTCCGTGAGTGGCGGCCCAGGTGTCGGCCAGCTGCCCGCGGACCTCGTAGACCCAGGGGATCCCCAGGGCATCGGCCACGGCCCGGACCACCATGCCATTGACAAAGTGTGTGGTCGTGTGGAGGACGCTGGGCTTGAACTCCAGCGCCACGTCCAGCAGCTCCTTGGCCTGCTGCTGCAGGCGCGCATCCATTGCCGCCGCCAGCCGTGCGGGAAGCAGCCGCCGGTACTCGACCCCGTCCACCACGTCCGTGGCGTGGGCCAGGAGCTTTCCGACCTGCACGGGATAGGCCAGTCGTGTGACGGCCAGCACCTGCCAGCCGGCCTCCCGCTGGGCAACCATGACGGAGTGGGACCGCTGGGCATAGCCGCTCGCGGTGTGGGGCAGGGAGTTGGTCAGCAAGTGCAGGACCCGGCCGGGCACCGGGGTGAACGCCTGCCGGCTCAACGAGGGCCCCGCACCCGCATACACCGCCGCCTCGCCGGCAAGCCGTTCCTGCTGGCGCCGGCCTGCCCGGCCGGAACCCTCGAGGACGGCGACAGCTCCGCTGAGGTTCCCGGCATACCAGAGCCTGCGTGCCTGCGCGGACTTGAAGCCGGGCGCATCGGCCGCCCCGGCCAGCAGGAGGTCCGAGAGCTCCGGCAGGTGCGCGGCGAGGGCGATGTCCGCGAGTTTCCGTGCCTTCTCCCCGGTAACCTTCCGGTCCGCGGCGAGCCGCAGGCGGCGTGCGACGTCGTCGACGTCGCCGCGTGTGAGCGATGCCAGCAACACAGGGACAACCACGGAGCCCCTGGGGGCGACGGAGCAGGCCAGACGGGCCAGGGGCCGGACCACCGATGCCGGCACGCGGCGGGAGAGTTGGAGGAACAGCACCATCGGATCGTCCGCGAGGTGTTGTCCTGCGGTGTGTGCGGCAAGCCGCACGTTTCTTAGCGTCTGGATCATTGCGTGTTTACGGTGGCCCTACCCAGGAGCTCTGCGATGAGGTCCACGTAACGGCTGGCCAGCAACCCATACTCTGCGTGCGTTTTGACCCACTGCCGGCTGTCGCCGTTGCGGACAAGACGGCCCCGGTCCGCAGCCAGTTCACGCCACAAAGCCGCCAGGGCCGCCGGGTCGCTGGCAACGATATCGCCGGCGTCCGCATCGGAGATGACACGCGCAGCCTCGCCGCGCACCATGGCCGTCACGTGACGTCCCACAGCCAGGACCTCATAAGTCTTGGAGGGAACGGTGGTTTCGAATGACTTCCAGTCGTCGCGGAGGGAAACGAGGCAGGTGTCCGCCGCGGCGTAGCGCTCCATCATGGCCTCGCCGTGCAGCGGCGGGTGAAAGGTGACCGGAGCCTTCAACTCGCGGGCAAGCTTCTCCAGGGCCGGGCGCCGCGTCCCGTGACCCACCATGTGCAGGTGCATCGACTCGCCCACCAGCGCGCTGGCACGGATGGCCACCTCGAGCCGCTGGCTCTCACCATGGTTGCCAAGGTAGAGCGCCTCAAAAACGGGCCGGTCCAGGTCCGGTGCATCCAGGACCGGGATGGCGTCCAAATGAAGTCCGTTGCTGATGGTGGCAACCCTGCGGACTCCGCGCCCGCGGAGCGTCTCAGCGAACCCCTCGGTCACGGTGACCACGAGATCCGCCCGGTGCTGCACAAAATCAACCAAGTGCTCAACGACGCTCTTGACGCTCCCCTGGACCAGGCGGGCGTCCCGGGCGAGGTCAGGCCAGGCGTCCCGCATTTCAACAATCAGCGGTACACCGCGCAGCTTCGCGAGCAGGTATCCGGCAGCCAGGGACGGCAGCGCCGGCGCGGTGACAATGACGACGTCGGGCTTGGGCAGGAGCATTCCGGCCGGAACCGAGAGAGCTGCCGAAAAGCACTGGTCCACCAGGCGCGCGACGCGGGAGTTGCCGTGCCGCAGATACGGCACGCGGAGGATCTTCTCGGTGAACTGCCCGTCCTGCAGCCTGAAGGGCCTGCCGGCCAGCCGCCGGGGCAATGCCCGCCGGCCGAACGGATAGTGCGCGACGGGGGCCACGACGTCGACGTCCCAGCCTGAGCGCGAAAATTCCTTGATCATGGCGGTCCAGCGCCGCTGGGGTGGACTGTGCTCCGGCCAGTACGAGTGCGTCAGCAGTGTGATCCGTACCGGGGCGCTGCCGGTTTCAGCACGGGCCGGTTCAGAGCAGCCGGTTTCGGAGCTGCCGGTTTCAGCACGGGCCGGTTCGGGGCGGGCCGGTTCACGCCCGGCGTTGTTTCGCATCCGGGTGCTTACTTTCCGGCCTTGGAGGCGATGCCGCTGCTTTTCCCACTGAGGAATCGGAAGTAGACGAAGCCGGCGGTGAGCAGCATCAGGACGGTAATCACCTGGACCGGCAGCGAGCTTCCGGTCGCGACAGCAACGGCCGCTTTGACCTTTGCGTGCGCCGCCGCAGGAGTCTGGGCCGGTGCCGCAGCAACCGCAGGCGCCGTCGATTGCTGCGGCTGGGGAGTGGGCGTTGGCGCGGGCGTGGCCGCAGCGGTCTCAGTTTTGCCGACAGCCGTTCCGGCTGCGGGGGTCTGGACGGCCGGGGGGGTAACCCGGGGG
>NZ_MQTS01000114.1:7734-49081 GCF_020532825.1 Arthrobacter sp. SO3 | reverse complement strand
ACTACTTCTTGATGGTGATTCCATTCGCGTTGCAACTCCCGATAATTCGGAGGTGTTGCAACGATCGCTTGAACCCGCCAGGAGCCTTCGCGGCCATTCGCCACAAATGGTCGCTATGAGGAGCCATTTAGCGGCCACTTGTGGCAAATCGTCGCTAGGAGGAGCCATTTAGCGGCCGTCTGTGGCAAATGGGTGGCGGCCCACACCCTGCACGGCGCACGGCGCCCCGGGACCGGTGCTACGGCATCTCCACGTGTACTTCATCTCCATGTGTACTTCCGGCAAGTTGCCGCGACGGGGCACCCTGAACGGCCCCGCGCAGACCGGCGGCAGGCCGCCAGGGCTCCGGCGAGAGCCTAGTCTTCCGTCGCCGTACCCGTCGTCATCGCCTCCTCGGGCGCGGACTGCCAGGACATGCTTGGGCCAATCGCGTCGATGGCCTGGGAGAGCGGAATGCCGGAGCCGTCGCGGCGGCCGTGTTCCCCGGGCAGAGATCGGGCCACACCGGCGAGGGAGGATGCCTTCGCGGGGCCGTGACCGGCCCACGCGAGCAGCAGGGTGTCCTCGCCCTTGAGGAACCGGTGAGCCCGGACCCCCGCCGTGGCGCGGCCCTTGGCCGGGTATTCGGACAGGGCGGTGACTTTGGCGGCCCCCGGAGCGGTGCCCGGGAGCGCCCCTTCCGTGCCGGCGATGGTCACCACAACGGCGTCGGAGTCGGACCGGCTGGCGGCGCCGAAGAACATCACCTGGTCCCCGGCGGCCAGCTTGATGCCGGCCATGCCGCCGGCGGTCCGGCCCTGCGGGCGGACGGCGGAGGCGGGGAAGCGCAGGAGCTGGGACTGCAGCGTCACGAAGACGAGGTCGACGTCGTCGGAACCCGCGGGGGCCACCCCGACCACGGTGTCCTTGTCCTTGAGCGCGATGACTTCCCAGTCCTCGCGGTTCAGCGGGTAGTCGGGCTGGACGCGTTTGACCACGCCTTGGGCCGTGCCGATCGCCAGCACGTCATCCAGCGGCGCGAAGGCAACCAGCGATTCTCCCTTGAGCAGCGTAATGAAGTCCTTGGCCGGCACTCCGCCGGCCATGTTCGGCGTGCCCGACGTCGGCGGCAGCACGGGCATGTCCATCACCTGGAGCCGGAGCATGCGGCCCTGCGACGTGACGGCGGCAATCTCGCCGCGGGCTGACGTCTTCACCACCGAAGTGAACACGTCGTGCCGGGTCCGCGGGCCGGCTTCGGCGAGGCTGTCCTGGTTGGTGGTGCGTGCGATCTGGCCGGAGGCGGTCAGGATGGCCCAGCAGGGGTCATCCGCGATCTCCAGGGCCAGCGGGGCGGCCTTGCCCTTGGTTCCCGGCGCGGCGGCCAGCGCGGCGGCGACTGTGGGGGAGACGGCCTCGGACTCCAGCAGCACCGTGCGGCGCGGGGTGCCGTACTTCTCGGCGATCTCGGCCAGCTCGGTGGACACCAGGCCGCGGAGCCGCTCGCTGGAGCCGAGGATGGCCTCGAGCTCGGCAATCTCGCGGCGCAGTTCGTCCTGTTCCTTCTCGAGTTCGATCCGGGAGTACTTGGTCAGCTGCCGGAGGCGGAGTTCCAGGATGTAATTGGCCTGGATCTCGGTGAGGTCGTAGATGGACATCAGCCGGGTCCGGGCCGCGGCGACCTCGTCCGAGGAGCGGATGATCTGGATGACCTCGTCGATGTCCACGATCGCGATCAGGAGGCCTTCGACCAGGTGCAGGCGGTCTTTCTTCTTGCCGAGCCGGAAGGCGGTGCGCCGGCGCACCACGTTGATGCGGTGCTCGACATAGACGGTGAGCAGCTGGAGCAGCCCGAGGGTTTGCGGCTGCCCGTCGACGAGCGTGACGTTGTTGATGCCGAAGGAATCCTCCATCGGCGAGTAGCGGTACAGCTGCTGGAGTACCGCGTTGGGGTTGAAGCCGTTCTTCAGCTCGATCACGAGGCGCAGGCCGTGCTTGCGGTCCGTGAGGTCCACGATGTCGCTGATGCCGGCCAGCTTCTTGCCGTTGACGGCGTCCTTGATCTTTTCGATCACCTTTTCCGGCCCCACCATGTACGGCAGTTCCGTGACCACCAGTCCGGTGCGGCGGGCCGAGAGCTGCTCAATCTCCACCTTGGCCCGGGTCTTGAACGAACCCCGGCCGGTGGCGTAGGCGTCGCGGATGCCGTCCAGGCCCACGATCCGGCCGCCGGTGGGCAGGTCCGGGCCGGGGACGAACCTCATGATGTCCTCGAGCGTGGCGTCCGGGTGCTCGATCAGGTGCCTCGCCGCGGCGATCACTTCCACCAGGTTGTGCGGGGCCATGTTCGTGGCCATGCCGACGGCGATGCCGGTGGCGCCGTTGACCAACAGGTTCGGGAACGCCGCGGGCAGTACGTCCGGCTGGGTCAGCTGGTTGTCGTAGTTGGGGACGAAGTCGACGACGTCCTCGTCGAGGTGGTCCGTCAGGGTCAGGGCCGCGGCGGCCAGGCGTGCCTCCGTGTACCGCGGGGCGGCGGGGCCGTCGTCGAGCGAGCCGAAGTTGCCGTGGCCGTCGATGAGCGGCAGCCGCAGCGAAAAGTCCTGCGCCATGCGCACCATCGCGTCGTAGATCGCGGTGTCGCCGTGCGGGTGCAGCTTGCCCATGACCTCGCCCACCACGCGGGCACTCTTGACGTGGCCGCGGTCCGGGCGGAGGCCCATTTCGCTCATCATGTACAGGATGCGCCGCTGCACCGGTTTCAGGCCGTCCCGGGCATCCGGAAGTGCCCGCGAGTAGATCACCGAATAGGCGTACTCGAGGAACGATCCTTCCATCTCCGAGGTGACGTCGATGTCGACGATGTTTTCGACGAAGTCCTGGCTGGATTCCCCTGCCGGGGACGGGCTTTGGCGGCGTGCCATGAGGCTGGTGGGTCCTTCTGAGCGGTGCAGAACGAAAGCTGCGTAGGTTTATGACTAGGCTAAGCCTATGGTGGATCAGCCCTCGGGCGGCGTATATCCGGAATATTGGGAAGCCGATGTTGTCCTGCGTGACGGCGGGACGGCTCATCTGCGCCCGATCCATCCCTCCGACGCGGACGCGGTCCAGTCCTTCCACGTGGGGCAGTCGCAGAAGTCCATCTACATGCGGTTCTTCGCGTTCAAGTCCAAACTCTCCGCCAAGGAGCTCAAGCGTTTCACCGAGGTGGACTACAAGGACCGGGTGGCCCTCGTGATCACCATCGGCGGGGAGATCATGGGCATCGGCCGCTACGACCGGCTCGATGCTCCCGAGGAAGCGGAAGTCGCGTTCAACATCTCCGACGCGCACCAGGGCCGGGGCATCGGGTCCATCCTGCTCGAACACCTCGCCGCCGCCGCCCGCGAAAACGGCATCCGGAAGTTCAGCGCCGAGGTCCTGCCGGAAAACCGCAAGATGCTGATGGTCTTCTCCGACGCCGGCTACGACGTCAAACGGCACTTCGACGACGGCGTGGTCAGCCTCGAATTCAACATCGACCCCACGGACAAGTCCCGCGCCGTGATGGAGTCCCGGGAACACCGCGCCGAGGCGCGCAGCATCCAGGAACTTCTTGCCCCGTCCTCCGTGGCCGTGATCGGGGCCAGCCGCAAATGGGGCACCGTGGGCTACCAGCTGCTGGAACACATCATCGAGGGCGGCTTCACCGGCCCGGTCTACGCGATCAACCCGGAGGCCTTCGAGCTCGCCGGCATGCTGTCCTTCGCCCGGCTCTCCGAGGTGCCCGGGCCGGTCAAACTCGCCATCATCGCCGTCCCGTACGCCGAGGTCCCCAAAGTGGTGGAGGAATGCGGCGCTGCCGGGGTCAAGGGAATCGTAGTCGCCACCGCCGGGTACGCGGACGACGGCGAACGCGGCCTGGCCCGGCAGCGCGAACTCGTCCGGCAGGCCCGCGCCAACGGCATGCGCGTGATCGGCCCCGCCTCACTGGGGATCATGAACACCAACCCTGCTGTGTCCCTCAACGCCTCCATGGCGCCCTCGCTGGGCCGCCGCGGCGGCCTGGGCCTGTTCAGCCAGTCGGCCGCGATCGGTGTCTCCCTCTACGCGGCCTCCAGCCGGCGCCGCGTCGGGATCTCCACCTTCCTCTCGGCCGGCAACCGCGCCGACGTCTCCGGCAACGACATGATGCAGTTCTGGGAGGACGACGCCGACACCACCGCCGTCGGGCTTTACCTGGAATCGATCGGCAACCCGCGCAAGTTCTCCCGCCTGGCCCGGCGCCTGGCCCGGACCAAGCCGGTCATCGTGGCGAAGTCCGACGCGATGGGCCTGCCTCCCGGCCACGCCGTGCGCACCACCCAGGCCCCGCCGGAGGCCGTCGATGCGATGATGCGCCAGGCTGGCGTGATCCGCGTCGAGACCATCGAGCAGCTCATGGACGTTGCCCAGATTGTTTCCAGCCAACCCCTGCCGAAGGGTCCGGGGATCGCCGTGTTCAGCAACTCCCGGGCCCTCGGCAAGGTCGTCGCGGACAGCGCGGCCGTGCAGGGACTCGGTGTGGACCGGATCGTCACCGACGTCGACCTCGACGCCGGGATGTCCCTGGCGCTGCCGGCGCTGCGGCACCGTCTGCAGGAAGTCCTCACCGCGGACTCCGTGCACGCCGTGGTGGTCGCGCTGCTGCCGGCCCACGGACTCACGGTGGAAAGAATCGCCGGGGTCCTGGCCGAGTGTTCGGTCGCGGCCGGCAAGCCCGTGGTGGCGGCGTTCAGCGGACTCCTGGACTTTTCGATCTATGTGGAAGGAATGGTGGGCGACGAGGCAGGGGCCACGGTCGTTCCCTGCTACTCCAACCCCGGCGCGGCAGTGGCCGCGCTCGGTGCCGTGGTCCGCTACGCCCAGTGGCTGAACCGCGACCAGGGTTTCTTTGTCGAACCCGAGGGCTGCGACCCGGACGGCACCCACGAGGAGCTGGAACGCCTGCTGGACAAGGTCGGCGGTGAACAGCTGGTCCGGCTGGACCCGGACACGGCCGCGGGTCTGCTGGCCCGCTACGGCATCAGGGTGGTCCCGTCCGTAGGCTTTGAAACCGCCGAACAGGCCGTCGCCGCCGCGGACCGGCTGGGCTGGCCCGTGGCGCTGAAGACCACCGATCCGGCGCTGCGGCACCGCCTGGACCTCGGCGGGGTGCGCCTGGACGTCCAGGATGCGGAGTCGCTGCGGCGGAATGTGCTGGAAATGCGCAAGTCCCTGGAACGCTACGGCTCCCCGTCGCTGGAAGTGCAGTCGATGGCACCGGTGGGCCAGGCCTGCACGTTCCGCGCCATCGAGGACCCACTGCTGGGCCCGGTGATTTCCTTCGGCCTGGCCGGCGACGCGGTCAACCTGCTGGACGACTGGGCCCACCGGGTGCCACCGCTCTCCGGTTCGGACCTGCATGACTTCATCCGGGCACCCCGCGCCTCACGGAAACTCTTCGGCTACCAGGGCCTGCCGGCCGTGGACGCCAGGGCCCTGGAGGACCTTGCCGCCCGGCTGACCAGGCTCAAGGACAACCACCCGGAAATCGCCCTCGTCGACTTCAACCCCGTGCTCGCCGGGCCGGAGGGGGCATCCATCCTCGCAGCCGATGTCCGGATCGCCAACGCCGCGCAGCGCACCGACAGTGCCCGGCGCGCCATGCGCAGCTGAGGGCCGGGGGAACGGCGGGGCAGCGGCGGCCGCACCGCGCGGCCGGCAAGTTAGCATGTCCCCAGCCGATCTGTGAAAATGGAGACCATGAGCTTTAAGTCTCCGACACCCAAGCCCCAGGCGACCGTCTCCGGACACCCGGGCGCGCACCACCACGGCCTGCATGACCACAGTGCGCAGGGTCAAAGCCTGGAAGGGGCCCTCCAGCAGGCAGGTTTCTACCCCCGCCTGGTGGCCGACGTCGTCGCCGACGCCCTCGACGGGCGCGACTGCGTGGCCCACCTGGTGCACCTTGAGACGCACTTCGACCGCGCCGAGGTCCGCCGCCACATCACCGTGCTGGTCCTCACCGAGGACATGCTCGTCATCACCCACGTGGATGACCAGCAGCTTGACGAAGCAGGGGAGCAGACCGTCGCGCAGGTCTCCACCGAATCCGTCCCGGTCACGCAAATCCGCTCCGTAGTCCTTAGCTACGTGTACGCGCAGCCCCAGGAGTACAAATCCTCCGATCCGGTCCGCGAACTGACCCTGTCCATCGCCTGGTCCGGCGGCCAGCGCCTTGACATGGGGCCGGCCAGCTGCGGCGACCCGCAGTGCGAGGCAGACCACGGGTACAGCGGGACGATCGCGCAGGAGGACATCGTGATCCGGATCAGCGCCGAAGCCGACGGACTGCAGGCCGTCCAGGACGCCAAGCTGTTCGCCCGTGCCCTTCGCGCCGTGAACACCGGATCCTCCGCGCCGGTGCCGCACACCGGCCCCGGGCTTCCGCCGCGCCCGCGGATGGGTGTCTTCGGAACCCGCGCCAGCCGCGGCCACCAGCGCTGAGATGACGTCTGTCCGCGTGCCCGAAGCCATGTCCTCCGCCCCGGCCCTCCCGCAGAATCTGCCGGCGGCCCCGGCTTTCGGAGACCGCTCCATCGCCGAGGTGCTGACAAGTGCCGCGGCCAGCCTGGGGGTTCCGGGCTTTGAGAACCGGCTGAACCTGCCTGCGGCCAAGCGCGTCTGCGTTGTCCTTGCCGACGGACTGGGCCGGAACCTGCTGAAGCAGAAGTCGGCGCACACCCCGTTCCTGCGCGCCGTGATGCAGTCCGGCCAGGGGCGGGTGCCGGTCTCGCTGGACTCCGCTTTCCCCTCCACCACGGCAGCGTCGCTGGCAAGTTTCGGCACGGGACTCCCGGCCGGGCAGCACGGCATGGTGGGCTACGACGTACTGGACCCCGGCCAGGACCGGGTGGTCAACATGCTCGGCGGCTGGGACGCCGGTGTGGATCCGCAGCAGTGGCAGCCGTTCCCCACCGTGTTCGAGCGGGCCGCGGAGCACGTCGACGTCTGCACGGTCAGCCTCCCGCAGTTCAGCGACTCCGCGATGACCCGGGCCGCGCTCCGCGGCGGCCGCTACGTCACGGCGACGACCTCCCACGCCCGGACCGCCGCCGCCGCCGAGGCGATGGCCGGTGCGGGACGCTCACTGATGTACTTCTACGTCAACGAACTGGACAAGGCCGGCCACCGGCACGGCTGCCAGTCTCCGCAGTGGGAGCACCAGCTCGAGGAACTTGACGCCACCGTCAAACGGCTCAGCGCCACCCTGCCGGCGGGCACCACCATCCTGCTCACCGCGGACCACGGCATGCTCGATGTGCCGGAATCCCAGCGGATCGACTACTCGGCCGACCCGGACCTCGTTGCCGGTGTCCGCCACACAGCGGGCGAACCGCGAATGGTCCACCTCTACCTGGACGAATCAGAGGGTGATGCCGGCCGCGCCCGGCTAATTGCTGCCTGGCGAGCGCGCTTTGGTGACCGGATCTGGGCGTTCACCAGGGAGGAAGCCACCGCCGCGGGGTTCTTCGGTGCGGTCCGGACCGAGGTCGGGCCGCGGATTGGCGACGTGATGATCGCCGCCCGTGACGCCGTGGCTTTCTACGACACCCGGCGTGCCCGGCCCACAGCCCTTGAAGTGGTGGGCCAGCACGGTTCGCTGACGAAAGCCGAACGTGAAGTCCCGCTGCTGTGTTTCCAGGCCGACGGAAAAAGGGCCCCCCGCGCCTGACTGCGCGTGAAGGACCCTGAACCGTGTGGAACGTCGGTCAGTCCCCGCGGGCTCCGAAAACGATGTCATCCCAGCTGGGAATGCTGGAACGCTTCGGCTTCGCCGGCTGGCGCTCCGGCTGCTCCGCGTCACGCTCTTCCGGTGCCGCGGCAGAGGATTCACGCTGCTGGCGCCGGGAGGTTCCGCCGCCCAGGAGTTCGTCCAGCCCCGGGCTGGACGTCGGCCCCTGCTGGGCGGCCGGCCGCAGCTTCGACGCCACGATGGTAATTTCCCGTGTGTCGGTGCTGACACCGTCGTGCAGTTTCAGGGCGTCGTCCGCCTCGTCCTGATGACGCGGCGCCAGGGTGAGGCGGGACATGATCGAAGGCCTGCCGTCGCGGCGGCGTTCCCAGGGATCCGTGGCCGGCCGGGGGTCGGTGCCCGCCGCGGGAGCCTCCGCGGGCACCGTTTCGGACGCACCGGACCCGGGCTCAGCGGTTTCCGGTTCAGCCGGCACATCGGTGGGCCGCGGGTGGGCCGCGGGAACGCCGTTGGTCAGGAGCACCGCGAGGGCGTCGTCGGCGTCCTCGTCCACGCCGAGGCGTTGCCCGCGGCGGGAGCGCAGCATGTCGAGCAGCCCGTCGGATTCCTGTTCCTGCTTCAGCTGGAGCTGCTGGACAACCTGGAGCTGGGCGGTCGCGGTGCGCGCGGCGGCATCGGCGTCGGTCTCAAAATCAAAGGGCCGGTCGGAGACGGCGGTGAGCCGTCGGGCCGGAACGGGACCGTCGAGGGGCTCGAGTTCGCTGAGCTGCTGCGCCCAGCGGTTGGCGTTCTGCAGGGACTTGCGCGACGGGCTGAACGTCCACATGGCCGGCGGTTCCTCGCCGATACCGGCAGGGCCGCCGGGCGCCGCTTCGAAGCGCGCCACCACGTTCCAGCTTCCGTCCGGACGCCTCCACGAGTCCCACTCGACGGTGGAGGCTTCAATGCCGTGTGCGCTGAGCCGGTGGGCCACCATCTCGCCGAGCGACGCCGGCTGGTCACCGAAGACCGAACGGTAGACGTCGTGTCCGGGGGCCGGGGCGGCCACTTCCACCTTGCGGGCCTGCTGGGCGACGTGCTCGCGCTCGGCGAGCACCGGACCCTCATAGCGCTGGACTTTCGCGAGCGGAATGCCGGAGAGCTCCGCCACCTCTGCCGCTGTCGAGCCGCTGCGGATCCGCGCCTGGATATCACGCGGAGACATCGCAATAGGCGCACCCGCTCCGGACGCGGCTTTGGCCGGCGTCCGGCTGGCTGCCGCCCGAAGCGCTTCATCGATTGGCAGCTGGAACATCTCGCCGCCGGCGCCGCTCAACAGGAGATGCTCCCCGTCGTCGTGGACGCCTACAAGCCGTAGATCCTGCATACAAATCCTCCACCCTGGCATTACTAACAATCGAAACTCTGCCACCGATGCGCGCCAATTCCCGTGAGGACGGAGGGCGCGCCGTCATTTTCCGCGAATTTCCGCCGCTTTTCGGCCCACCGGCGGGCGGACCGCCGCCGGCGTCCCGGATGCCCCGGCCGGAACGGGCAGTCAGGGACCGCAGGACTCTGGCGCTCACCGGGCGCTTAAGCAAGGATGACCCGACATCGGGCACAAAAACCGCGTGTCCGGCGTTGACATCGGAGAACCTCTCCCGGGGGCCAGGGCTACAGCCTGGCGGGCCATCCGGGCCGGGCGATCCAACCGAACGAATGCGGAATGCGAGCAACACATCATGGCGACAGATTACGATGCGCCGCGCAAGACTGAAGAGGACCTCAGCGAGGACTCAATTGAGGCGCTGAAAGCGCGGCGTACGGAAAAGCCTTCCGCGGTGGTCGATGAAGACGAATCGGATCTCGCGGAAGGCTACGAACTTCCGGGCGCGGACTTGTCCGGGGAGGAACTGCTGGTCCGGGTCCTGCCGGCCCAGGCCGACGAATTCACCTGTGCCTCCTGCTTCCTCGTCCGGCACCGTTCGCAGATTGCCCGCGAAAAGGACGGCCTTAAGTACTGCAAGGACTGTGAGGGCTAGGAATTAAGCGCGGCGAGCAGTTCGTCCGGGCGGCGGGTGGACGCGAGCCAGTACGGCGTGCGGTCGGAGGGGTCGATGATCTCGATGCGGACCACCGGATCGATCCATCCGCGGATGCACATGAAGGCCAGGCCGTTGAGGCGGGTGCCGCGTTCCGCCGTCGCTTCCTTGCCCCGGAAGGCCGAAACGGCGCCCACGAAACGGCGTTCGATACTGGCGCGGCCGACGCGCAGCGTGGAACCGGTGACCGTGATGGCCGGGGTCGAGACGACCAGCAGCACGGTGATGATCGCGAACAGGATCACCGCAGCGGTGATCCCGGCGGTGATGCTGATGGGCGCGAACACCAGGATCCCGGCGCCCGACAGTCCCGCCGACACCAGCCAGATCCAGAAGTTCGGCCAGAGCTTCTCGTGGTACCTGACGGTAGCGTCGCTGGGGGTGCTGTTGGGGGCAGGCACGGCTGCACTGGATTCGGGCATAAGCCCAGCTTTCCACTTTTCCCGGGCTATTTCACCTTGGCGGCCGGGGCGGGCGCCCGCGTCCGCGCCAGCCGGCCGCGGCTAGGCCGATCTTCTCCGCGGGCGTTAGAGTGAGGGACTGTGACTGAAGAAACGACCGCAGTGGACGCCGCCCGAGCGGCAGCCCCGGAAACACCGCCAGCAGCAGCCTCCGTGCCGGAGTATGGCACCCCCACACTGACGGTGCAGCTGAAGATGCTCGACGACGGCCTGGAGCCGCCGTCTTACGCGCACCCGGGCGACGCCGGCGCCGATCTGCGTGCCCGCGAGGACGTGGTGCTGGAACCGGGGGAGCGCCGGCTGGTCCCCACCGGTGTTTCGATCGCCCTCCCCGACGGTTTCGTGGCCCTGATCCACCCGCGGTCCGGGCTTGCGACCAAGCACGGTCTGACCGTGGTGAACGCCCCCGGCACCGTCGACGCAGGCTACCGCGGCGAAATTGCGGTGACGCTGCTCAATACAGACCGCGAGCAGGCGATTGAACTCAAGCGCGGCGATAGAATTGCACAAATGGTTATTCAGCGTGTGGAGTATGCAAGGTTCCTGCCGGTCCAGGAACTCGGCGGCTCCGTCCGCGGCGGCGGCGGCTTTGGATCCACCGGCGGTTTCGGCGTGCCGGTCTGACCGGCGGCGGGCAGGACCCGCAGTATTTACGCAGGGACTTATGAACAGGACCTTTTTGCAGGACGCATCAGCCGACAGCCCTTGCAGCATGAGAGCGCAACAGGCGGCGGGCACCACGCGGACGCGGGGCGACGCGGCGGCACGGAATCACAACTAAGGAGACAACCCCATGGTTTTTGGGCGTGGCAGGAAAGCCAAGCAGGAACAGCTGACGGAGCCAGGGGAAACCCGGGAGGCAGCAGCCGACGCTGCCGCCGGTGACTCCGCCGGGACGTCCTCCGCAGCCCCCGTCCGTGGTGCTACGGGTCCCTTCGACGTTTCGGAAATCACCGACCAGGACGGCTATGTGGACCTCGGTGCGCTCCTGATCGCCCCGGCGGAGGGACTGCAGCTCCGGCTCGAGGTCGAGGAGGCGACGCAGCGCGTCGTGGCCGTCACCATGGACCTTAACGGCTCAAGCCTCCAGCTCCAGGCCTTCGCGGCTCCCCGCTCCGAAGGCTTGTGGGACGAAATCCGCGAGCAGATCGGCCAGTCGGTCGGCAGCCAGGGCGGCCAGGTTGAGGAAATCCAGGGCGGTTTCGGCGCCGAGCTGCTCGCCAAGCTCCCGGCCAGTGGGGCCGACGCAAGCCAGGGCTACCGCGTGGCCCGCTTCATCGGCGTCGACGGTCCGCGCTGGTTCCTCCGGGGCGTGTTCGGCGGTGAGGCCGCTGTGGACCGCGACGCGGCCGCCGGGCTTGAGGGGCTCTTCCGGCAGATCGTGGTGGTCCGCGGTGAGAGCCCGATGCCGCCGCGGGACCTGCTGCAGCTCCGCCTTCCGAAGGACAATGCCGCGCCCGCCCCGCAGTCCGCCCCGGACCTCGGGCAACCCGAACGTGGACCGGAGATTACCCAGATTGGCTGATGCCCCCCGCCTGGATCCGTCCGCCTCTGTCTCCGTGCGGGGGTTGCCGGTCCGCGGCCGCGTCCTGTGCCACGGCTACATCGAGGCGGTCACCTACGCGCCGGCGAGCCAGGTCGCAGCCTTCACCGCGATCGTTGTGGACCATAATGCGCCCCCGGTCAGGACCCGCGGTGCCCGTGCAGTCCCGGCAGTAACCGGCACGGCAGCCGCCGCGCCCGCGGGCGCCCGGCGGCAGCGGCCCGGGATCCCCACGGACCGGCTCCGGGTGGTCTGGCTGGGACGGCGCCGGATCCCCGGGATCGACGCCGGCACGGAACTCCGGCTGCAGGGCATGGTCACCGTGCGCGACGGCCTGCCGACCATGTTCAACCCCCGCTACGAAATACTTTCCCGCCAGGAGGAGCAATGACCCTGCCCGAGAAACCCCAGCCCCCCGCCGGGGAAAACTCCGCCCGGGAAAGCTCGGCCGGGGAAAATTCGGCCGGGGCAGGATGGGCCGGGGAGGGACCTGCCGCCCGGCCAGCCGCCCCCGCGCAGCCCACGGTGGCGCAACTCGCCGAAGGCTACGCCGCCAAAGCCGGACTGCACCGTACCAGCAACGGCAACATCGACGTACTCAAAAGCGCCGGCGGGATCCAGGGCATTGCCGAAAGCATCCTCCCCGGACTGGTCTTCCTGATCGCTTTCACGGTCACCCGCGGGCTTCCCCTGGCCCTGGTGGCCTCCCTCGCCGTCGCCGCGGCCTTCACCGTGGTGCGGCTGGTCCAGCGCAAGCCGCTGACCCAGGCACTGGCGGGGATCGCCGGCGTCGGGCTCTCCGCGTGGCTTGCCAACAGCACCGGCAAGGCCGAAGACTTTTACGTTCCCGGGTTCTTCACCAACATTGCCTACATCGTGGCGATGGCGATCTCGATCGCCGTCCGCTGGCCCTTTGCCGGGCTGATTTTCGGGTTCATCCGGAACGAAGGCCTGGACTGGCGGAAGAACCCGGCCCGGGTGAAGGCCTACCGGATCGGCACCTGGGTGATCATCTCGGTGCTGGCCCTGCGGCTGCTGGTCCAGGTTCCGCTGTACTTCATGGGCGAACCCGGCTTCGCGGCCCTCGCCACGACGCGGCTCCTGATGGGTGCGCCGCTGTACATCCTGGGCATCTGGGTCGCCTGGCTGCTGACCCGGCCCGCCCCGGCCGCCACCGGAAGTTGAGCCGCAGGGCCCGGTTGCTCTGGCCGCAGGGCCCGGTTGCGCTATCAGTTAACGTCGTTCCCAGCCCGCATAACAACGTTTAGTGACAGCGCAACCGGGTCAGCCGTCGAAGCCGTCGCCCTCGGCCGGCTGGCCGGCGTGGCCGTGCAGGTCCGAGGTGACAGGGTGCTGGCCGGTGTCATGCTCGTCATCACCCTGCGACTCCGGCGAGAGCAGGGCGCGCAGCTGGTCCTCGGCCGCGATGGTGGTCACGAAGAACAGCTCATCCCCGCCGTCGATCACGTCATCACGGCTCGGCGTGATTGGTGCCTGGTCCCGGAGGATCGCCACCAGGGTGGAGTCCTCGGGCCAGTCGATGTTGCCCACCGTCAGGCCAACCACGTGCGAATCGTGGGGGACGGTGAACTCGACCAGCGATGACACGCCGGTCTGCAGTGTCAGCAGGCGGACGAGGTCGCCGATCTCGACCGCCTCCTCGACGAGGGCGGTCATCAGCTGCGGGGTGTTCACCGCGACGTCGACGCCCCAGGAATCGTCGAACATCCAGTCGTTCTTGGGGTTGTTGACCCGGCCGACCGTCCGTCCGACGCCGAACTCGGTCTTCGCCAGCAGCGAGACCACCAGGTTGACCTTGTCGTCACCGGTGGCGGAGACCACGACGTCGGCGTCCTCCAGTTTGGCGTCCTGCAGGGTGCTCAGTTCGCAGGCGTCGCCGACCAGCCAGTGGGCGCCGCGCAGCCCGCTGCGGCCGATCACCTCGGGCTTCAGGTCGATCAGCAGGATTTCGTGTTTGTGGGCCAGCAGTTCGCGCGCGATCGAGGAACCGACGCTTCCCGCCCCGACAATAACGACTTTCACTTAGGACTCCTTGGCGGGGGACTTGGCAAGAACGTGGGCGACTTCGCTGCTGCGGTCCACGCCCAGCATGGCGTGCACGGTGTCGCCGTCCTGGTACAGGGTGCCGGCCACGGGCAGCATACCCTCGCCGAACCGTGTCAGGTAGGCGACGCGGACGCCGGCGGCCTTCTCGATCGAGGTGACCGGGTGGCCGATCCATTCCGGGTTCAGATCCACTTCGGCGAGCACGAGCCGGCCGGAGGGGTCCCGGAAGTCGCCGGCCAGGTGCTGTTCGGGCAGGATCCGCCGGAGCACCTGGTCCGCACTCCAGCGCACGGCGGCGACCGTGGGGATGCCCAGGCGCTGGTAGATCTCCGCGCGGCCCGGGTCGTAGATCCTGGCGACCACGTGGGGAACATGGAACGTTTCGCGGGCCACCCGGGTGGCCAGGATGTTGGAATTATCACCGCTGGAGACGGCGGCGAAGGCATAGGCGTCCGCGACGCCGGCCTGCTTAAGGGTCTCCCGGTCAAAGCCGACGCCGGTGACCTTGCGGCCGGTGAAGCCGGTGCGGAGCCGCCGGAAGGCGCGGTCGTCCTGGTCGATGATCGCCACCGAATGGCCGGCGTCCTCGAGCGTGTGCGCCAGGGTGGCCCCCACACGGCCGCAACCCATGATCACGAAGTGCGCCACACGTGCCTCCTCAAGCTTTGGTGTCTGCTGCTGGGTAAAACTCTACCGGCCCCGGCTGCCCGCGCGGCCAGCCCCGGGACCGGCACGGAAACCGGCGCAGCAACCGGCCTAGAAACCGGCAGACAAACCTTTGCAGCGACGGGCTTCCCGGCCCGCCGGGCGGCCTGCGGGGCGGCGCCTGAACGGCGGGGATCGGCGCCGTCATGACATCGCGTCCGAATCGGACTAGCTTTGTCTGGTGCCGACAATATTCAATGCCGTGAAGCGGGTGCTGGTGGGCAGGCCGTTCCGGAACGACAGCCTGGCTCACACCCTGCTTCCCAAGCGGATCGCCCTGCCCGTTTTCGCCTCCGACGCACTGTCCTCCGTGGCGTACGCGCCGGATGAAATCCTCCTGACGCTGGCCCTGGCCGGCGTCAGTGCCGTGGCGTTCTCGCCCTGGGTGGGCCTGGCCGTGATGGTGGTGCTGCTGACCGTGGTCGCGTCCTACCGCCAGAACGTCCACGCCTACCCCTCCGGCGGCGGAGACTACGAGATCGCGAACGAGAACCTCGGCAAATATGCCGGGCTCACCGTCGCCTCCGCGCTGCTGGTCGACTACGTGCTGACGGTGGCGGTGTCGATGTCCTCGGCCGCCGCTTACCTGACGACCGCCGTCCCCTCGCTGCATGATCAGCGGGCCCTCATCGCGACGATCGGCGTTGTGGTCCTGGCCATCGTGAACCTGCGCGGCATCAAGGAAGCCGGCAGCGTCTTCGCGGTCCCCACCTACATCTTTATGGCGTCCATCCTCGGCATGACCGCGATCGGCGTCTTCCAGGCCTCCACCGGCCAGCTGGGCCAGGCGCCGTCGGCGGCCTTCACGATTGTTCCCGCGGCGGGCTTCGACGAGGGGCTGACCGGGCTCGCCGGCGCGTTCCTGCTGCTCCGTGCCTTTTCCTCGGGCGCCGCAGCCCTGACCGGTGTCGAGGCGATCAGCAACGGGGTCCCGAACTTCAAGAAGCCCAAGAGCAAGAATGCGGCCACCACGCTGCTGCTGCTGGGCGTGATCGCGGCCTCCATGCTCGCAGGCATCATCTACCTGGCCAACGCCACCAAAGTGCACATCGTGCTGGACCCGGCCAAGGAGTTCCTGCTGGACGGCAAGCCGCTTCCCGAGGGGTACATCCAGAATCCGGCGATCAGCCAGATCGCCCAGACCATCTTCGGCGAAGGCTCCCTGCCGTTCTACATCGTGGTCGCCGCGACTGGCGTGATCCTGGTCTTTGCCTCCAACACCGCGTTCAACGGCTTCCCGGTCCTCGGCTCGATCCTCGCCCAGGACGGTTACCTGCCCCGGCAGCTGCGCACCCGCGGGGACCGGCTGGCTTTCAGCAACGGTGTCCTGGCGCTGGCCGCCGGCGCCCTCGTGCTGATCATCGCGTTCGATGCCGACGTCACCAAGCTCATCCAGCTCTACATCGTGGGCGTCTTCATCTCCTTCACCATGAGCCAGCTCGGCATGATCCGGCACTGGGGTCGGGAGCTGAAGCTCGCCAAGGACCCCGCCGTCAAGCTGCGCATGCTCAAATCACGGATCATCAACACGATCGGGTTCGGCATGACCGGGCTGGTCCTGGTGATCGTCCTGATCACCAAGTTCGAGCAGGGCGCCTGGATCGCGCTGCTGGCCATGTTCATCCTGTTCCTGATCATGTGGAGCATCCGGGCGCACTACGACAATGTGGCCAAGGAACTCGCCGTGGACGAGGACAGCTCGCCCCGGGCGCTGCCCACCCGCGTGCACGCGGTGCTGCTCGTCTCGCACGTCCGCAAGCCGGTGCTCCGGGCGCTGGCCTACGCCCGCGCGTCACGTCCGTCCCGGCTGGACGCCATCACCGTGGACATCAGCAGCGAAGAGACCGAACAGACGGTCGCGGACTGGGAGAAGCTGGAAATCCCGGTGCCGTTGACGGTGCTGGCCAGCCCGTTCCGCGAAACGGTGACGCCGATCATGGAGTACATCACGAACATGCGGCGCGATTCGCCCCGCGACCTGATCGTCGTCTACATCCCGGAGTACGTCGTGGGCAAGTGGTGGGAGCAACTGGTCCACAACCAGACCGCGCTGCGCATCAAGACCCGGCTGCACTTCGAGCCGGGCGTCATGGTGGCCAGTGTGCCGTGGCAGCTGAAATCATCCGAAGAAGCCAAGAGACTGCAGGACATCCAATGAGCCCCGATACCCAGACGCAACCCCACACCGAGCTGACCGTCGACGTCGGGCCGGTCGCCCATGGCGGGCACTGCGTGGCCCGCCATGAGGGGCGTGTGGTGTTCGTCCGCCACGGCATCCCCGGCGAGAAAGTCCGGATCCGGCTCACGGAGTCCGGCCCGGAGGCCAAGTTCTGGCGCGGCGACGTCGTGGACGTCCTGGAGCCTTCCCCGGACCGGGTGGAGCACTTCTGGGACCTGGCCGATTCCGCTCGTTCCTGGTCGCACCGCCACCCGCCCGTGGGAGGCGCCGAACTCGGGCACATCTCGCTCGGACGCCAACGCAGCCTCAAGGCCGAGGTGCTGGCCGAACAGCTGCGCCGCCTGGCCGGCGTCGACCTCCCGGCCTCGGGGGAGCAGTTCACCGTGGAAGCCGTGGGGGATTCCGGCACGACGGCGGGCCTCGCCTGGCGTACCCGTGCCGGTTTTGCCGTGACGCCCGCCGGAAAGCTCGGCATGCACGCCCACCGCTCCGACACGGTCCTCCCGGTCCGGGAGATGCCCCTGGCCGTCGACGCCATCAACGCCCTCCGGCTCTGGGACATCGACCTGCAGGGCATCGAACGCATTGAGGTCGCCGCCCCAGCCAACGGCTCCCGGCCGCTCGTGCTCCTGGTCCCGGCCGAGGGAACCCGGGCCAAGCGGCTCAGTGCGGTCCTCGCGCAACTGCCCGAGGACGTCTCGGTGGCCAGCTTCGATCCGCTCAAGGGCGAAGTGCTGCGGCTGCGCGGACGCACCTACGTCCAGGAGACCGCCGCCGGCCATGATTTCCGGGTCACCGGCGACGGTTTCTGGCAGATCCACCGGGACGGCCCGGACACCCTCGTCGGCGCCGTGACCGGGTTCCTGCGGGAGGGCGGCTTCCTGGAACCGGGCGCCGCGGTGGCGGACCTGTATGCCGGGGCGGGCCTGTTCACCGCGCCGCTCGCCGATGCCGTGGGTGTTACCGGGTCCGTGCTGTCCGTGGAAGGATCGCCCGGCACCAGCCGGGACGCGCGCAAGAACCTGCATGACGCACCCCAGGTCGAGATCGTCCAGGGCCGGGTGGAACGGGTCCTGCGCGAGTCAGCGCGCACGTTCGATGCCATCCTGCTGGACCCGCCCCGGGCGGGCGCCGGCAAGGCGGTCGTGAACCAACTGGTCGGGGCGGGCCCCCGGGCCGTGGCCTATGTGTCCTGCGATCCGGCGTCCTTTGCCCGCGACGTGGGCTACTTCCAGCTGTCCGGCTGGGAACTGTCGGGTCTTCGCGCCTTCGACCTGTACCCGCATACCCACCACATGGAGACTGTGGCGCTACTGACTCCCCGGGGCTGAGGCCACTAGGATGGGCGTAGTGGTCCGACGTCGCGCGCCGTAATCACGGCTGACCTCCTGCACCTAGGTACCTAACCTTGTGTGAACAAGGCCAAGCACTAGTTAGGGCAACCTAACTAGCAAGGGGTCTGCGGCGCGACAAAGATGAAACTGTTGCGAGAGGAGTCCTGCGATGAGCATTGTGGACAGCTTCGGTTCAAAAGGCAAACTTAATGTAGCCGGTACCGAATACGAAATTTTCCGGTTGAACTCCGTTGAAGGTGCAGAAAACCTTCCGTTCAGCCTCAAGGTATTGCTTGAAAACCTGTTGAGGACCGAGGACGGCGCCAACATTACGGCCGATCACGTCCGAGCACTGGCCGGCTGGGACCCCAGCGCCGAGCCCGACACTGAAATCCAGTTCACGCCGTCGCGCGTGATCATGCAGGACTTCACTGGCGTGCCCTGCGTTGTGGACCTTGCCACCATGCGTGAAGCAGTCAAGGAACTGGGCGGGGACCCCAAGCGGGTCAACCCGCTGGCACCCGCCGAAATGGTGATCGACCACTCCGTGCAGATCGACGCCTTCGGCAACTCCGGCGCACTGGAGCGCAACATGGAGATCGAGTACCAGCGCAACGGCGAGCGGTACCAGTTCCTGCGGTGGGGCCAGACAGCGTTCGACGACTTCAAGGTCGTCCCGCCGGGAACCGGCATCGTGCACCAGGTCAACATCGAGTACCTGGCCCGCACCGTCATGACCCGCGAAATTGACGGCGTTGTCCGGGCCTACCCGGACACCTGCGTCGGCACCGACTCGCACACCACCATGGTGAACGGCCTGGGTGTGCTGGGCTGGGGCGTCGGCGGCATCGAAGCCGAGGCAGCCATGCTTGGCCAGCCCGTCTCCATGCTGATCCCGCGCGTCGTGGGCTTCAAGCTGACCGGGTCCATCCCGGCCGGCGCGACCGCCACCGACGTCGTCCTGACCATCACCGAGCAGCTGCGCAAGCACGGTGTGGTCGGCAAGTTCGTCGAGTTCTACGGCGAAGGCGTCGCGGCTGTGCCGCTGGCCAACCGCGCCACCATCGGCAACATGAGCCCGGAGTTCGGCTCCACGGCCGCCATGTTCCCGATCGACGACGTGACCCTCGACTACCTGCGCCTCACCGGCCGCTCGGACGAGAATGTTGCCCTCGTGGAGTCCTACGCGAAGGAACAGGGCCTCTGGCACGATCCTTCCAAGGAGATCAAGTTCTCCGAGTACCTCGAGCTGGACCTGTCGACGGTTGTCCCGTCGATCTCCGGCCCGAAGCGCCCGCAGGACCGCATCATCCTCACCGAGTCCAAGGACCAGTTCCGCCAGGACCTGCGCAACTACGTGAAGGAAGAGCTGGCCGACGGCAGCCTGGACGAGGCGATTGACGAAAGCTTCCCCGCTTCGGATTCGCCGTCGTTCACCGCTTCCGGCACGCACCTGACCGACGAGGCCCCGCACGCGCACGGCCCGACGTCCGACGGCCGCCCGTCCACCAAGGTCAGCGTCAAGACCGCAGACGGCCGCGAGTTCGAACTGGACCACGGCGCGGTGTCGATCGCTTCGATCACCTCCTGCACCAACACGTCCAACCCGTCCGTGATGCTGGCCGCCGCACTGCTGGCCCGCAACGCCGTCGACAAGGGCCTGACCTCGAAGCCGTGGGTCAAGACCTCCGTGGCTCCCGGTTCCAAGGTTGTCACCGACTACTACAACAAGTCGGGCCTGACCCCGTACCTGGAGAAGCTCGGCTTCTACATCGTCGGTTACGGCTGTGCGACCTGCATCGGCAACTCCGGCCCGCTCGACGCCGAAATTTCCGAGGCCATCCAGGCCAATGACCTGTCGGTTACCGCCGTGCTTTCCGGTAACCGCAACTTCGAAGGCCGGATCAACCCGGACGTGAAGATGAACTACCTGGCCTCCCCGCCGCTGGTCATCGCTTACGCCCTGGCCGGCACCATGGACTTCGATTTCGAGGCCGATGCCCTGGGCCAGGACGAGGCCGGCAACGACGTCTTCCTGAAGGACATCTGGCCGAACCCGGTCGAGGTCCAGCAGGTCATCGATTCCTCGATCGACAAGGACATGTTCGCCCGCGGCTACGAGGGCGTCTTCGAAGGCGACGACCGCTGGAAGGCACTCTCCACCCCGGCCGGCGACACCTTCGCCTGGGATCCGAAGTCCACCTACGTCCGGAAGCCCCCGTACTTCGATGGAATGAAGGCAACGCCTGAGCCCGTTGAGGACATCACCGGCGCGCGCGTGCTGTTGAAGCTTGGCGATTCCGTCACCACGGACCACATCTCACCGGCAGGTTCCTTCAAGTCGGACACCCCGGCCGGGCAGTACCTGCTGGCCAACGGTGTGGAGCGCAAGGACTTCAACTCCTACGGCTCACGCCGTGGCAACCACGAGGTCATGATCCGCGGAACGTTCGCGAACATCCGGATCAAGAACCAGATCCTGGACGGCGTCGAGGGTGGCTTCACCCGCGACTTCACCCAAGCCGACGGCCCGCAGGCCTACGTCTACGACGCCGCGCAGAACTACCAGGCCGCCGGCATCCCGCTGGTCGTCCTGGCCGGCAAGGAGTACGGTTCCGGCTCATCCCGTGACTGGGCTGCCAAGGGCACCGCACTCCTGGGTGTCAAGGCCGTCGTGGCCGAAAGCTACGAGCGTATCCACCGCTCCAACCTGATCGGCATGGGCGTCCTGCCCCTGCAGTACCCGGCCGGCCAGAACGCTGCCAGCCTCGGGCTGACCGGTACGGAGACCTTCGCGGTTGAGGGCGTCACCGCCCTGAACGAGGGCACCACGCCGAAGACGCTCAAGGTCACCGCAACGGCCGAAGACGGCACCGTCACGTCCTTCGATGCGGTCCTGCGCATCGATACCCCGGGCGAGGCCGACTACTACCGCAACGGCGGCATCCTGCAGTACGTGCTGCGCCAGATCTCCGCCAGCTAGCGGAGGACTCCTCCCGCGGGGAGGAACAATTGCCAGACGCGAAAGCCCCGGCCGGTCCCATACCGGCCGGGGCTTTCGCGTTCCGCCCGTGTTCCGGCAGGTCTGTGTTCCGTCTGGTCCGTGTTCCGGACCCGTTAGGTACGCGTCCCGGCACCGGGGCTACTCCGGAGGCGTTAGAGTTAAAAGGCATGTCTACCACCCGAAGGAGGGGCCGTTGGGAATCTTGGAGACCATCCGGAATCCGCAGGACCTGAGCAAGTTGTCAGAGGCGCAGCTGGATCAGCTGGCAGCCGAGGTCAGGGAATTCCTGATCGGCAACGTCTCCCAGACGGGCGGGCACCTGGGCCCGAACCTCGGCGTCGTCGAACTCACCATCGCGGTCCACCGGATCTTCGATTCCCCCCGGGACAGCATCGTCTTCGACACCGGGCACCAGTCCTACGTGCATAAACTCCTCACTGGGCGCCAGGATTTCAGCACCCTCCGCCAGCAGGGCGGAATGTCCGGCTACCCGGACCGCGCCGAGTCCGAGCACGACATCGTCGAAAGCTCCCACGCCTCTTCCTCGCTGTCCTGGGCCGACGGGATCTCCCGCGCCCGCCAGCTCACCGGGGACGGCGACCGCTACGTCATCGCCGTTGTCGGTGACGGCGCGCTGACCGGGGGCATGGCCTGGGAAGCGATCAACAACATTGCCGCAGACAAGAAGCGCCGCGTCGTGATCGTGGTCAACGACAACGGCCGCTCCTACGCCCCGACGGTCGGCGGTTTCGCGGACTACCTTGCCTCGCTGCGCCCCACGATCGATTCGCTCCGTGCCGCCCCGGCCTACGAGGGCACGCTGGACCTGTGGAAACGCCGCCTGCAAAACGGCGGCCCCGCGGGCCAATTCACCTACCGCAGCCTGCACGCCATGAAAAAGGGCATCAAGGACTGGTGGGCGCCGCAGGGCATGTTCGAGGATCTCGGCATGAAGTACATCGGGCCCGTGGACGGCCATGATCTCCAGGCCATGGAAAACGCCCTCTCCACTGCCAAGAACTATGCCGGCCCCGTGATCGTGCACGCCATGACCGAAAAAGGCCACGGCTACGCGCCCGCCCGCGCGCACGAAGCGGACCAGTTCCACGCGGTCGGCATCATCGACCCCGAGACCGGCGAGCCCACCGAGGCCGGCGGCGCGAAGTCCTGGACCGCCGTCTTCGCCGATGAGATCGCCGACATCGCAGACGAGCGGAAGGACATCGTGGGCATCACCGGCGCGATGCTGATCCCCGTCGGGCTGCACAAGTTCGCCGCGCGCCACCCGGAACGGGTGTTCGACGTCGGCATCGCCGAACAGCACGCCCTCACCTCCGCCGCCGGCATGGCCTTCGGGGGACTGCACCCCGTCGTGGCGGTCTACGCGACCTTCCTCAACCGCGCCTTCGACCAGCTCCTGATGGACGTCGCCCTGCACAAGGCCGGGGTCACCGTCGTCCTGGACCGCGCCGGCGTCACCGGACCCGACGGCGCCAGCCACCACGGCATGTGGGACATGGCCATGGTCCAGATCGTTCCCGGGCTGCACCTCGCCGCGCCCCGCGACGCCACCCGGCTCCGCGAGGAACTGCGCGAAGCAGTCGCCATCGAGGACGCCCCCAGTGTGATCCGCTACTCCAAGGGCACTGTGGGGGCCGAGGTCGAGGCCATCGAGCGGCTCAGCGACGGTGTTGACGTGCTGGCACGCCGCCCCGCCGGCTCCAGCGAAAACGATGTGCTGATCGTCAGCGTCGGGTCGATGTCCGAACTCGCGCTGGACGTCTCGAACCGGCTCGGCGCGCAGGGCATCAGCTCAACGGTCGTGGACCCCCGCTGGCTCCTGCCGGTCCGGAAATCCATCATCGCCCTCGCCTCCCACCACCGCCTCGTCATCTGCATCGAGGACGGGGTCCGCGCCGGCGGCGTCGGGTCCCGGATCCGCCAGGAAATGCGGGCCGCCGGGGTGGACACCGCCCTCAACGAGGTCGGCCTCCCGGTGGAATTCCTGGACCACGGAACCCGCAAGCAGGTGCTGGAACGGGTCGGCCTGACCGCGCAGCAGATCACGCACGACGTCGTGGCGCAGGTCCTAGGGACCAAGGTGCCGTTCGCACGGCCCCTCCCCGGCCAGGAACATCCCAGCACCGGCAGCCTGCCCATCCTGTGAGGATCCCTGTGAGGACTCCCAAGGACCTGGCACCGGGCGACCTCGTGGTCTCCCGGAACCGAAAATGGAACGGCAAGGCCCACTGGGTGGTGCCCGGAACCTACCTCGGCGAGGACGCCCACGGCTGGTGGATCTTCCAGGGCACCAACGAGTTCTGCTCCCGCCCGGGCGCGGCGTTCTACGCCGCATCCGACGCCGTGCTGCTGGTCCCGCGCTCCGGCGAGTACGTGGCGACGTTCTACGACGAGGCCCATCCCGACAGGGTCCAGGTCTACGTGGATCTGGCGACGGAGCACGGCTGGACGACGATCCGGCCGGGCGTCACCGAGTTCCACCTGATCGACATGGACCTGGACGTGATCCGGACCGCGGACCGCGGAGTGTACGTGGACGACGAGGACGAGTTCGCCGCGCACCGGATCGAAATGGACTACCCCGCAGACGTGGTGGACCGGATCAGCGCCGCATCGGACCAGCTTTACCAGGCCGTCAAGGCACAACAGCCACCTTTCGACGGCTCAGACCGCGAATGGTTCAGGAGAGGACGGGCATGAGCGGAATAATCCGGGTTTACAAACGCAACGAAGAAGGGGTCCTCGAGTTCAGGGAGGCCTGGTTCGACGAGGATTACAGCCAGTTCGTGATGAACCACGGCGTCGTAGGGCACCAGAGCAAGACCGACGAGACCGACGTCGCCGACGCCGCTGCCGCTGAGGGCCTGATGGACGCCTTCGCGGTGCAGTGCGCCGAAGACGGCTTCGCCGAAATCCCCGAGGACGAGCAGTCCTGGGTGGTGGCCCAGTACGCCCTGAAGACCAAAGACGGCACGGACCGGGACCGCTACCTCGAGGAAAAGGCCAAGGACGCCCTCATCAGCCACCTCGCCTGGCGCGGACTCGGTGTTGTGGACCGCTCGGAATTCTCCGACTCCAAGCTCAACATCTTCATCCTCACCCCGGACGTCAACAAGGCCGTCAATGCCATCAAGGTCTGCATCCGCGGCGAGGATCTCGACTTCACCAAACTGAGCATCGGCGCCGCGGCCTTCGGTGAGACGTCCTTTAAGCTCAAGTACTCACCGAAGCCGGCCAACAGCTTCACTCTTTAGCTCCAACGGTTCCACCGGCACGTTTCACATCAGTTTTGGGGGACATCGACTGGAAGGGTTTCCACATGGCTGCACAATCCGTTGAACCAGGCCGTACCCCGCTGCCCCGGGGGATTGCTGCCCCGGCCCGCCGGTCCCTCGCCCACGCGGGGGTTGAGACCCTTGAGCAGGTGGTGGCGCTGGGGCGGCTGGCCCTGGGGCGGATGCATGGCATCTGCCCGCGGACCCTGGCGCAGCTTGAGGATGCCCTGGACGAACGAGGGCTCGAGCTGCCCGCAGGATAGCCCGCCCGGCAAGCCGTTATAGGCTGAACCCCATGACTGAATACCGCCGCGTAGGAAATTCCGGACTGACCGTCTCCGTCGTAGGACTTGGCTGCAACAACCTGGGCCGATCCAGCACGGCGACCGAGTCGCAGCAGGGGACCGACGCCGTCGTGCATGCGGCCCTGGACGCCGGAATCACGTTCTTCGACGTCGCCGACAGCTACGGCCGGGAGCCGGGCCTCAGCGAGACAATGCTGGGCAAGGCTTTGCAGGGCCGCCGCGACGACGCCGTCGTCGCCACGAAATTCGGCATGGACATGAGCGGGACCAACGGCAACGATTTCGGGGCCCGCGGCTCCCGCCGCTACATCATCAAGGCCGCCGAAGCCTCGCTGCGCCGCCTCGGGACAGACTGGATCGACCTCTACCAGTTCCACACCCCCGACCCGCTGACCCCGATCGAGGAGACGCTCGCCGCCCTCGACGAACTCGTCACCAGCGGCAAGGTCCGCTACATCGGCCACTCCAACCGCGCCGGCTGGCAGATCGCCGAGGCCGAATTCGTGGCCCGCGCCCGCGGGGGAGCACGCTTCATCTCCAGCCAGAACCACTACAACCTGCTGGACCGCCGGGCCGAGCTCGAGGTCACGCCCGCCGCCGAAGCCTACGGCCTGGGTGTCCTGCCGTACTTCCCGCTCGCCAACGGGCTGCTGACCGGCAAGTACGCCCGGGACACCGCTCCCGAGGGCTCGCGCCTCAGCCACACCCGCACCAACCTCGTGCACGACGCCGACTGGGAACAGCTCGGTGCCTTCAGCGCCTTCGCCGCCGAACGGGGCCTGACCGAGATTCAGGTGGCATTCTCCTGGCTCGCGGCCCAGCCCTCGGTCAGCAGTGTCATTGCCGGCGCCACGCGGCCCGAGCAGGTCCGGCAGAACGCCGCCGCCGTGGCCTGGATCCCCAGCGCCGCGGAACTTGCCGAACTCAATGACCTCTTCCCGCGCACACCGAAGGTCGCATTGTTCTAGATGGACCTTCCTGAGGCGGCCGGCCCGGCGCAGACCGTGCTGATGGACGTCGACACCGGGATCGACGACGCCCTGGCGCTCGTCTACCTGCTGTCCCGGCCGGAGGTCCACGTCCAGGCAATCACCTGCACGGCCGGCAATGTTGGTGCCCGCCAGGTCGCGCTCAACAACCTGGCGCTGCTTCAGCTGTGCGGGCGGCAGGGCGTCGAAGTGGCGGTCGGCGCCGAGGTGCCGCTGGAAATCCCGCTGGTTACCACCGAGGAGACGCACGGGCCGCAGGGGATCGGCTACGCCGAACTTCCGGCGCCCGCGCAGCGGATCTCGCCGCGCCACGCCGTCGACGTCTGGGTGGAGGAAGTCCGGGCGCACCCGGGGAAGATCACCGGGCTGATCACCGGCCCGCTGACCAACTTCGCCCTCGCGCTGCGCCGCGAACCGGAACTGCCGCGGCTGCTCAAGGGCCTCGTCATCATGGGAGGCAGCTTCTACTACCAGGGCAACACCACGCCGACGGCGGAATGGAACGTCTCGGTGGACCCGCACGCGGCCAAGGAGGTCTTCGCCGCGTACCGCGGACTGCCGGAGGACAAGCTGCCCCTGGTGTGCGCGCTGGAAACGACGGAGCGGATTGAAATGTTGCCCGGACACCTCCGGCGCCTCGGCGAGGCCGCCGGAGCCGGGCCGGAACTGGTCCTCCCCGAGCAGCCGGAGGGCCTGCGCAGCAACTCAGCGAACCCGCTCGTGGCCTGCCTGTCCGATGCGATCCGGTTCTACATGGAGTTCCACCGGCTCTACGAGCAGGGCTATGTGGCACACATGCACGACGCCTTCGCAGCCTGCGCCGCCATCGGACGCACCCCGTTCACCGCCCGGCTGGCCACCGTCGACGTCGAAACCGGCTCGCCCTTGTTGATCGGCACCACCGTCGCGGACTTCCGCGGCCTCTGGGGACTGCCGCCCAACGCCCGGATCGTCTCCTCCAACGACCCCGAGCGGTGCTTCACGGAGCTGATTTCCTCGGTCGGGGCGCTGGCGCGGCGAATCACGTCCGCAGGGCCCCCCGCCACTGGTTAGGATGGTAGCTGCGCCGAGGTGACATAGGCGGATGTTGCAGCCCCCACCGAAGGACCATCCCCATGTCACAGCAGTCCCTGACCCTCCCCGCCACCGGCCCAGGGTCCGGCGCCGGCTCCGCCAAGGCGCGGCGCATCCGCCGCGTGCTCGAACTCGCCGGTGCCGCCGCGATCGCAGGCACCTACGTCTTTCTTGTCCTGACCCAGCCGGCGGACATTGCCAATGGCCCGGCCAGCTTCTCCGCGCTCGTGGCACTCGGCGGGTTCTTCCTCGGCGCCGTACTGCTGATCGCCGCGGCGCTCCCGGTCCTCCCCACGTCCACGCTGGTGCTGATGCCGGTGGCCCTGGTCCTGAATGTGGTCCTGGGCCAACTCATGGGCAGCACCGGTCTGCCGTTCTACTTCGATGCCATCGGCACGGTGCTGATCGCGGTGCTCGCCGGGCCGGCCGCGGGAGCCGCGACGGGCGCGCTCAGCAGCATCGTATGGTCCTTCTTCAACCCGACCGTGCTGCCCTTCGCCGCCGGCGCGGCACTGATCGGATTCCTGGCGGGCCTGGCCGCCCGCAGCGGGCTGTTCCGCCGCTTCTACCTGGCACCCGTGGCTGGCTTCGTCACCGGCATCCTCGCCGGCGTCGTCTCCGCCCCGATCGCCGCCTTCGTTTTTGGCGGCACTGCGGGCCTGGGCACGGGAGCGCTCGTCAGCGCCTTCCGCGCCATGGGCGACACCCTGCTCGCAGCCATCACCAAGCAGGCGCTGGTCTCGGACCCGATGGACAAGGCCATCGTCTTCGCCATCGCAGCGATGCTGGTCTACGCGCTGCCGCGCCGCACCACCGTCCAGTTCCCGTTCGTCCGGCGCTTCCGGGTGCTCGCCGGCACGGCTCCGGAAACGCCCGAAGCCTGAAGCGGAACCCTACTCGAATGCCCTCCACCCTCCCCCCGCTGACGTCGCTGACGGCGGCGGGCTGCACCGCCGTGATTACGACGGCGGCAGGCACCTGGCCGCTGTCCCTCGCGGTCGGCCTCGCGGCGGCCGTGCTGGCCGTGCGCGCCGGCGTCGGCCGCCGTGTCCTGGCGGCGGCTGCGGCGGTCCTGCTCCCGCTGGGGTTGTCGCTGCTGATGCTGCATGGGCTTTTCTTCCCGGAGGGCCGCACCGTCCTGGCCGTCTGGGGCCCGGCGCGCGTCACGGCCGAAGGGCTCACCTTCGCCCTCGAGTCGGGTACCCGCACGGGCGCCTGCGTTATGGTGCTGCTGCTCTTCTCCTTCACCGTGAGCGCCCCCGACCTCGTGGCGGCGCTGGCCGGACGGGGGCTGCCGCCGCAGTTCGGCTTCGTCCTGGCCTCCGCGCTCACCCTCCTGCCGGCCATGGCCGGCAGGCTGGACAACATCAGGGCAGCACAGGAGGCCCGCGGGCTGGTGCTCCGCGGCGGGATGCTGTCCCGGCTCGTCGGGGTGCGGCTGCAGATGGTCCCCCTGGTGCTGGGCCTCATTGAGGACTCCGGGAGCCGGGCCCAGGCCCTGGAAGCACGCGGCTTCGGCGGCCCGGGCCCCCGGACCAGCTACCGCGAGGTCGCCGACCCTCCCGCCGGGCGCCGGTTCCGGACCGCGCTGCTGCTGTTCGCCGCCGCAGCCGTGGCCCTTCGCCTCGCGGCCTCCTGGCCGGTTGCGGGTCCATCGTGACCACTGCTGATCCCGCCGGCACGATGGCTGGCGCCATCCTTGCCGCACGGATCTGCAGCTTCAACTTCCACGGCGAGAGGGCCCCCGCGCTGCGCGACGTGGATTTCAGCGCGCGTCCGGGAACTGTCACGGCGGTCCTGGGCGGTTCCGGCAGCGGAAAAACCACCCTGGGCAAGCTGCTGGCCGGCTGGCTCCGGCCCGGACCGGCCGGACGGCTCAGGGGTTCGCTCGCATTGGCCGGGGAACTGCTGGAGTTCCAGGGCGGCGAGGACGATCCCCGGATCAACCCCGCCGCCTGGTCGGACCGGGTGGGCTACGTCCCCCAGGAGGCGGCCGCCATGCTCTCCACGGTCCGCTCCACCGTCGCCGAGGAACTTGCCTTCGGCCTGGAAAACCGCGGGACCCCCAGGGCCAGGATGCTCCGCGAAGTGGCCGGCATTGCGGAACTGACCGGCCTCACGGCGCTCCTGGGCCGGGATCCCGCCACCCTGTCCGGCGGTGAACTGCGCCGGCTGGCCATGGCCTGCGCCGTCATCACCGGACCCGGGGTGTTGGTTCTTGACGAACCCCTGGCCTCCCTGGACGCCGCGGGTGTCATCCAGGTCCGGGATCTGATCTGCCGGCTCACCGGCGCGGGGACCGCCGTCGTGGTGCTGAGCCAGGCAGCCGACGGCCTCGCACGCTCTGCCGCGCACTGGATCATCCTCGACGGCGGCACCGCCACCGCCACCGGCACGCCCCGGAAGCTGATCCGGTCAGCGGAACTCGCCCGGACCGGGACGGTGCTGCCCGCGGTCACCTGCACCGTGCCCGCAGTCCGGGCCCAGAGCCCGGTGCCGGACACCGAGCCGGTGCTGGAGCTGGAGGGCGTCGGTTTTGGCTTCCCCGGGGCAGGCGGAGCCGTTCATGAGCCGCTGCTGCGGAATCTGGGACTCACGGTGCGGCCGGGGGAGATCGTGGCCGTCACCGGCAGGAACGGGGCCGGCAAATCAACGCTGCTGCGCCATTTCAATGGACTGCTCCGTCCGGACACGGGGACGGTGCGGGTCGCCGGACAAAGCTTCGCCGGTCTCCCGGCCGGCAGGGCGGCCGCTTCGGTGGGGCTGCTCTTCCAGCACCCCCGCGACCAGCTGTTCGAGCGGACCGTGCTGCGTGAGGTCAGCTTCGGTTTGCGGCGGCTGCACGGCAGGGAAGCCGGCTCCCGGGCCCACGAGGCGCTGGAGACCGTGGGACTGTCCCGGGACGCCGCCACCCACCCGGCCGAACTGCCCGCCTCGAAGCAGCGGCTACTCGCCCTCGCCACCGTCCTGGCCCGCAGGCCGGCCGTGCTCGCCCTGGACGAGCCCACCGTGGGACTGGACCGGCATGGCCTCGGGCGGCTGGACCACGCCGTGTCCGCCGCGGCGGCGCGGGGCGCCGCCGTCGTCCTGGTCACCCATGATGCCGCCTATGCCCGGGCCGCGGCGCACCGGGTCCTCGAGCTCGACGGCGGGTGCCTGCGGGACGCCTGACGGGCAGGGGGCCTGGGACCCTACCCGGGGAGCCGCCGGGTGGCCGGGCATGGGCTATCGTCACTAAAGCAGACACCGCCGCAATTACCGGGGTTCCGGCCGTCCTGACGATTTCCTCCGGGATCTGGCTGGTGGTCGGGGCAGTCGGCACTGTCCGGTCCCGGATGGGGCTGCTCATGGTCATGGCATTCGGCGGGATGGTGGCGCCGGAGACGTACTTCCCGGCACTGGCGCTCTGGCTGGCCGGTGGCGCCTTGTCTGTGGCGGGCCTTGTGTTCGCTGTGCTCCTAAGACGGGGGCGGCGGGCGGCACGAATTGTCCTGTCGGTGTACGCGGTAATCTTTCCGGCATACCTTTATTACCCCTACTTCCTCGGCGGCCCGTCGGCGGTCGAGGTGCCATGGCGGGAGGCGCTGATCTCTGCCCTCGGCGCGGTGGTTGTCGTTGCGGTGCTCGCCACGGTGTTCATGTGGCTGCCGCCGGCCAACGCGTATTTCGCCAACCGCCGCGGTACTCGTCTGGCTTCCCCCGGGCCGGCGATACTTCCGCCGCGGCGCCGAGGTCCATCCGGCCGGCACCACCGGACCCTGACACGCACAGTCGGATCCTGACCCGCATATTCGGATCCCGACACATGCCACGGGGTCCTGACACGGCGGCGCCGCCGCCCGCACCCTGGTTCAGGTGCGGACAGCGGCGCAGTTGTCGGTGCGGGCGCGGATCAGGCGGCCGGTTCCGATGCGACGCCGGGCGCCAGGAACTTCCTGCCGTTGACGCGTTCGGAGGCGCCCACCCGGTCAAGGTACGGGGTGATGCCGCCGAGGAACATCGGCCACCGCGCGCCGAGGATCATGCAGAGGTCAATATCCTCGGGGCCAGCCACCACGCCTTCGTCCAGCATGAGCCCGATTTCCTCGGCGAGGGCGTCCTGGGTACGGCGCAGCACCTCCTCGCCGGTGGAGGGCGTGTTGCCGAAGGACATCAGCGCCAGCGTCTCGGCGGGGATGAACGGCTTGCCGTCCGGACCCTGCTCCGGAGTCCCGTTTTGCGCGGCCCAGATGGACTTCACCCCGTTGTCGATCAGCTTCTGCAGGTTCTCCGAGACGGTGAAGCGGTCGGGGAACGCCGCGTGCAGGGATTCCTGGACGTGCTGGGCAACGGGCAGCCCCACCATGGCGCCGAGGACGAAAGGTGTCATCGGCAGGCCCATCGGGCGCAGCGCGTTGTCCGCGACGTCGGCCGGGGTGCCCTCATCGAACGCGGCCGTCACTTCGCCCATGAGGCGCAGCAGGAGGCGGTTGACCACAAACGCCGGGGCGTCCTTGACGAGCACGGCGGACTTCTTGAGCCCCTTGGCGAGTTCGAACGCGGTGGCGAGCACCGCGTCGTCGGTCTTCGGCGCGCGGACGATCTCCAGCAGCGGCATCACGGCGACGGGGTTGAAGAAATGGAAGCCGATCAGACGCTCCGGGTGTTCCAGGTCCTCAGCCATGGCGGTGACGGACAGCGAGGAGGTGTTGGTCGCGAGGATGCACTCGGGTGAAACGATGGCCTCGACCTCCTTGAAGACCTGCTTCTTGACGTTGAGCTCCTCGAAGACCGCCTCGATGACGAAGTCGGCGTCGGCGAAGGCCTCCTTCGACACCGATCCGGTGACGAGCGCCCGGGTCCGGTTGGCGGCGTCGGGGCTGATCCGGCCCTTCTGCAGCAGCTTGTCCACTTCGGCGTGCACGTAGCCCACCCCCTTGTCCACGCGGGTCTGGTCGATGTCCGTCATGACCACGGGCACCTTGAGCTGGCGGGCGAAGAGCAGCGCGAGCTGGCCCGCCATCAGGCCGGCGCCGACGACGCCGATCTTGGTCACCGGACGGGCGAGCTTGCGGTCGGGGGCGCCGGCGGGGCGCTTGGACCGGCGCTGCACGAGGTCCAGGAAGGCGTAGACGGTGGAGCGGAATTCATCGGTCTGCATCAGGTCCGCGAGGGTTTCGCATTCCAGTTCCGCGGACTGGGCCTGTGTCAGCGTCCGGTTTGCTTCCATCACCTCGAGGACTCTGGCCGGCGCCGGGGAGGCGTTGGAGGTCCGGGCCTCCACGAGCGACCGTCCGGCGGCGATGGCGCCGGCCCAGCGGTCAGCGACCTCCGGGGCGGCAGGATCGACGGCGTTGGCACGCTCCGGGGTCACGGTGCCGGCGATGACCTGCGCGGCCCAGGCGACGGACTGCTCCACGAAGTCGGCCGGCTCGAACAGGGCGTCCGCGACACCGAGCTTGAAGGCCTGTGGCCCGGTGAGGGTGCGGTTGTTGCTGAGCGGGTTCTCGATCATCACCTTGACGGCGTTTTCCGGGCCGATCAGCCGCGGCAGGATGTACACGCCGCCCCAGCCCGGGATGAGGCCGATGAACGCCTCGGGCAGGGCCAGCGCGCCGGCGCCGGTGGACACCGTGCGGTAAGTGGACTGCAGGGCGATCTCCAGCCCGCCGCCCAGGGCCACTCCGTTGATGAAGGCGAAGCTGGGGACTCCCAGGTCCGCCAGGGTGCCATAGACGTCGTGGCCGAGCTGGGCCATCCAGAGCCCGTGTTCCCGGCCGGTGATGGACTTCACCGTGGACAGGTCGGCGCCGGCGACGAGGAAGTAGGGCTTCCCGGTGACGCCCACGCCCACGATCTCGCCGCGGGCGGCGCGCTCCTTGAGTCCTTCCATGACGGTGCCGAGCTCGACCAGGGTGTTCGGACCCAGGGTGGTGGGCTTGGAGTGGTCCAGGCCGTTATCCAGCGTGACCAGGGCGAAGGTGCCGGGGCTCCGGCCGTCAACGGCCGGCAACTCAATGTCCTGGACGTAGGAGTGGGTGACGGTCTCGTTCGGGAAGAGGTCGGCAGGCTTGCGGAAATCTGCGGCGCTCATGCTGCGGCTCCAGTCTCGGTGGTGGTGGGGGCAGTGCCAGTGGCGGGGGCCTGATGGAGGCCAAGGCTGTAGTCGGCGTGGTGCGGGTTTTCCCAGATCACGGTGGCGCCCATGCCCAGGCCGATGCACATCGTCGTCATACCGAAGCGGACCGTGGGGTCCTCCTCGAACTGGCGGGCCAGCTGGTTCATCAGCCGCACGCCGGAGGATGCGAGGGGATGCCCGACGGCGATCGCCCCGCCATAGCGGTTGACGCGCGGGTCGTCATCCGCGATGCCGAAATGGTCCAGGAAGCTGAGCACCTGGACGGCGAAGGCCTCGTTGATTTCGAACAGTCCGATGTCCGCGATGCCCAGCCCGGCGTTCTTGAGGGCCTTTTCGGTGGCCGGAACCGGGCCGATGCCCATGACTTCCGGTTCGACGCCGGCGAAGGCGTAACTGACCAGGCGCATCTTCACCGGAAGGCCAAGTTCCTCGGCGGCGTCGGCGGAGGCCAGCAGGGCGGCGGTGGCGCCGTCGTTGAGGCCGGCGGCGTTTCCTGCCGTCACCCGGCCGTGGGCGCGGAACGGGGTCTTTAGCGCGGCGAGGTCTTCCACCGAGGTGCCCGGGCGCGGCGGCTCATCCACCGTGTTCACGGTCCAGCCCTGGCCCGGCTTCATCGTGGCGACGGGCACCAGATCCGGCTGGATCTGGCCCTGGGCGTAGGCCGCGGCCAGCTTGTCCTGGGAGGCGACGGCGTACGCGTCGGTCCGCGACTTGGTGATGGCCGGGAAGCGGTCGTGCAGGTTTTCTGCGGTGTTGCCCATGTTCAGGGCGGCCGGGTCCACGATCCGTTCGGACATGAAGCGCGGGTTGGGGTCCGCGCCGGCGCCCATCGGATGGTTGCCCATGTGCTCCACACCGCCGGCGATCACGACGTCATAGGCGCCGAAGCCGATGCCGCTTGCCGTGGTGGTTACCGCCGTCATGGCGCCGGCGCACATCCGGTCGATCGCAAAGCCGGGCACGGTCCGCGGCAGGCCGGCCAGCAGGGCGGCGGTGCGGCCGATGGTCAGGCCCTGGTCGCCGGTTTGGGTCGTCGCCGCGATGGCGACTTCGTCGATCCGTTCGGCCGGCAGGGACGGGTTGCGGCGCATCAGTTCGCGGATGCATTTGACGACGAGGTCATCGGCGCGTGTGCCGGCGTAGATGCCCTTCTCGCCGGCCCGGCCGAAGGGGGTGCGGACGCCGTCGACGAAGACGACCTCGCGGATGGCACGGGGATTCGCGCTGCTGCGTTGTCCGCTGCTGTGTTCTTCGCTGGGGCGGGGCTGGCTCACGTGTTACTCCTCATCGAGACATGGGTGCCGGATCCGTGCCCCGGGCGCATAGCGTCAGGGGCAGCAGGCTTCCGGGCGACATCAGACAACATGTTACTCGCCAGTAACATAGCTGGCAAGGAGTCGGGTGGCGCGCCGCCGGAAGTTCCGCGAGCTGGAACTGGAGCTGGGGCCTGGAGCTTGGCCTGGAACTGCCCGGCTTAGTGCGCCGTGTCCGGCGCAGCCGCGGCTGTCGCGTCTGCCGCTGTGGCGGCGGCAGCTGCGACAGGCACCGCTTTGGCCTCCTTGGCGGGCAGTGGCTGCGGGTTCAGGATCGCTTCGGCGATCAGCGGCGCGACGAGTTCAATCTGCCACTGGCGGGCCCCCAGGTTCGCCAGCTCCTCCGCGATGCCTTCCTCGCTGGGCTCCAGCGGCGGACGCCAGGAGACGCGGCGAAGGTAGTCCGGCGTGAGCAGGTTCTCCACCGGCATGTTCAGTTCCTCGGCCTTGGCCTGCAGCAGTGGCCGGGCGGTGGCGAGCCGGGCGGCGGCCTCCGGGTCCCGGTCGGCCCACACGCGCGGTGGCGGGGGAGCGTTGGTGGGCAGGTGCAGGGGCGGGAGTTCTTCGAGGGTCCGGGCCGTGCTGATGCAGCGCAGCCACCGCGGCGCCTCACGTTGGGCTGCGCGGCCGTGGAAGCCCTTAGTGCCGAGCAGCTGCGGCACGGTGGTGGGCATGGCCTTGGCGGCGGCGACCAGGGCGGAGTCGGGGATCAGCCGTCCGGGTGCGACGTCGCGCTTCTGCGCCAGTGAGTCGCGCTCGAGCCACAGTTCGCGGACCGCCGCCAGCTGCCGGCGGTCGCGGATCTGGTGCAACCCGGAGGTTTTGCGCCACGGGTCCACGCGGGGAGGGGCCTGGCCGGCCTCGAGGATGGCGGCGAATTCCTGTTCGGCGTAGTCCAGCTTGCCGTCGGCCACGAGGAGCTCGATGAGTTCCTCGCGCAGTTCGGTGAGGACCTCGACGTCGAGGGCCGCGTAGCGCAGCCAGGGTTCCGGCAGCGGCCGGGTGGACCAGTCGGCGGCGGAGTGTTCCTTCGCGAGGCCAAAGCCCAGCAGTTGTTCGATCACCGCGGCGAGTCCGACGCGGGGAAGCCCGGCGAGGCGGGCGGCGAGCTCGGTGTCAAAGAGTTTGTCCGGCCACATGCCGAGTTCGGACAGGCAGGGCAGGTCCTGGCTGGCGGCGTGCAGGATCCATTCGACACCGCGCAGGGCGTCGTTGACGATGCCGAGGTTTTCGAAGGGTTCCGGGTCGATCAGCCAAGTGCCGGAGCCTTCGCGGCGGATCTGGACCAGGAAGGCGCGCTGGCCGTAGCGGAAACCGGAAGCGCGTTCTGCGTCCACGCCCGCGGGGCCGTGGCCTGCGGCGAGGGCCGCGGCGCAGCGTTCCAGCCCGGACTGGGTTTCAATGACGAGCGGCACGCCGTCGCGGGGGGCATCGAGGTCGATGACCTCGGGGACCAGGCTGTCGAAGCCGTCCACCGCGATGTGGGCTGTCGTGTCAGCGGCCTCTGTTTTGCCTTGCACGGCTTTGCTTTGCACGGCGCCGGCCGTGGTGATTTCCGGAATATGAGGGGTCATGATGACTTCAGTTTAGCGACAACACGGGGCTGGGGGCCGCGCCTTCGCCAAAACGGGGCGGATTTTCCCGGCGTGCGGATTCCAACTCAGCCCTGTCCCCGGCGCCAGCGCGGCAGCGGCGTGACGCCTTCGGGCAGCGGGGGAAGGCCGGCAAAGGTGCAGACCATGTCCGACCACGCCTCGAGGTGGGAGGTGATGTCGGGGGTGGCCGGCGTCCAGGAGGCCCGGAGCTCGATGTCGATCGAGTCGGGCCGGTCTGCGAGGGTTCCGAAGCTTTCGGAAAGCACCCTCGTCGCGGTGCCCCCGGCCGAGCGGTACGGCGCGGCGTGGCTTTCGAGGGCTTCGACGAGCCACGCCCAGGCGACGGTGCCGAGCATTTCGTCGTTGCCCATTTCCGGTTCCAGCTGGGCGCGGATGTAGGTGACAATCCGGAATTCGCCCTCCCAGACCGCGGAGCCGTCGGGATCGTGCAGCAGGATAAAGCGGCCGGTGGCCAGCTCGACGTCGTCGCTTCCGGAAGCGCGTGCGAGGGCCGCGGCCGCCGGGCCGTGGACCGCACCGGAGGGTGTTGGTTCGCCGGGGGCGACGACTTCGGCCCCGAGGGCGACGGCAAACGGTGCCAGCCGTGCGGGTGCCGGAATCTCCTCCAGGCGCAGTTCACTGCGGGTTCGTGCTTGCCGAAGGGTTCCCAAGGCAAAGAGAAAATCTGCCGGAACCTGATCGAGTGCGTTCACAATGGAAGATTATGCAAGGGGTGCTCCCAAGCCCGGCAGGCTCGCCGCCGCTGTCCGGTCCGGCTTTCGCCGGGCAACGACGGCGGCTGTCCTGCCGCCCGGCTCAGCCGGCGGCGAGCTCTCGCTTGATGGCGGCGATGAAGGTATCAACGTCGTCCTCGGTGGTGTCGAAGGAGCACATCCAACGGACCTCGCGGGCCGCCTCGTTCCAGTCGTAGAACCGGAACGACTCGCGCAGCCGGTCCGCCACGCCGGCCGGCAGGACCGCGAACACGCCGTTGGACTCGGTCTTCTGGCTCAGCTCGACGCCGGGGATGGACTCGACGCCGGCACGGAGCCGGGCCGCCATGGCGTTGGCGTGCGAGGCGGAGCGCAGCCAGAGGTCGCCCTCGAGCAGGGCGATGAACTGGGCGGACATGAACCGCATCTTGGAGGCCAGCTGCATGTTCATCTTCCGCAGGTAGATGAGCCCCTGGGCCGCACCCGGGTTCAGGGCGACAACGACCTCGCCGAAGAGCAGCCCGTTCTTCGTGCCGCCGAAGGAGAGGATGTCCACGCCGGCGTCGCGGGTGAAGGCCCGCAGCGGCACGTTCAGGTGGGCGGCGGCATTGGCCAGCCGGGCGCCGTCCATGTGCAGCTTCATGCCCTTGGAATGGACATGCTCGGCGATGGCCCGGACCTCGTCGGGGGTGTAGCAGGTGCCGAGCTCGGTGGTCTGGGTGATGGACACGGCCAGCGGCTGGGCCCGGTGCTCGTCGCCCCAGCCCCAGGCTTCCCTGTCGATCAGCTCGGGGGTGAGCTTGCCGTCTTCCGTGGGCACCTGGAGCAGCTTGATGCCGCCGATCCGCTCCGGTGCTCCGTTCTCGTCCATGTTGATGTGGGCGGTCGAGGCGCAGACCACGGCACCCCAGCGCGGCAGCAGGGACTGCAGCGAGAGTACATTGGCGCCGGTGCCGTTGAAGACCGGGAAGCATTCAATCCCCTCGCCGAAGTGCTGCTCCATCAGCTGCTGCAGCCGGGCGGTGTACTCGTCCTCGCCGTAGGAAACCTGGTGGCCCCCGTTGGCGGCGGCCAGGGCTGCCAGCACCTCGGGGTGGACGCCCGAGTAGTTGTCGGAGGCGAAGCCGCGTACCGAGGGGTCGTGGAGCCGCACCGCAGTGCTGGCAGGGGCAGTTTCAACTGTGCTTGTCATCGATTTGCTCACGCTTTCAGTCTAAGGAGGTCCGGGGCCAGGTTCATCCTGGACTCAGTGCCGGGACCCGGCGCCCAGCAGCAGCCGCTGGCCGTTGAGGTCCGCGGCGGGGGAGGTGAAGAGTCCGACGGCGGCAGCGGCCAGTTCCTCCACGTCCGTGAATCCGGGGAAGGCGCGGTCCGGGGACTTCGCCCGCATGGCCGCGTCCACGAGGGCCTTCACCACGAAGACCACGGCGGCGCTGCGCTGTTCAGCGGCACTGTCCTGTTCGGACGGGGCTTGCTTCCGGCCCGACTGGGCGCGGTGGAAGCCGTCGGCGACGGCCAGGGTCCACGCTTCGGCCGCGGCCTTGGCGGCCACATAGCTGGCTCCGCCCGCCGTCGGCTTGGCCACGGCGGTGGAGGAGACCATGGCGAATCGCCCGGTGTCCGAGGCGGCGAGGTCGTCGTAGAAGACCCGGGTGACGTTCCGCAGCGTCGTGATGGCGCCGCGTTCCAGGAACTCCCAGTCCTCGTCGCTTTGGTCCGTGATGCCCTTGGCGCCGCGCCAGCCGCCGACCAGGTGGATGACGCCGTCGACGGCCCCGCTTGTCTGGTCCCCTGTTTCGGCGAGCAGGGCGTGGATGGTGGCGTGCAGTGCCCGGACGGCGGCCAGGTCCGCGAGGTCGCAGACAAGCGGCGTAACGCCGGTGCCGGCTTCCGCGGCGGCCGCCTGGATCCGGGGCCCGTCGGAGCCGACCGTGAAGACCTTATGCCCGGCGTTGTGCAGGGCACGGGCGGCGGCGATCCCCGAGGGGCCGCTGCCGCCCGTGACCACCACGTTCAGGGTGCGTCCGGTGCTCATCCGGCGTTCATGGCAGTGTTTGCCGTGCCGGCTGCCCTGCCGGCGGAGGGGCCGTTCTCAGACGTCCCGGTGATGCCGGCGGTGGATTCGATCACGGGGCGCATCTTCTTTTCGAGGGCCTCGTAGAACATGGACAGCGGGAATTCGTCGTCGAGGACCTGGTCGGTGAGGCCGCGCGGCGGCCCGGCCAGCGGCAGCGCGTCCGGTCCCTTGGCCCAGACGGACGCCGGGTTGGGTGTGAGGGTGCCGGAGATCAGCTCGTACGCGGCCAGCCAGTGGGCCATCTTCGGGCGGTCGATCGAGCGCCAGTAGAGTTCCTCGATCTTTGCGCCGAGGTCAACCACGACGTCGGCGGCTTCGTCCCAGTCGATGCTGAGCTTGCTGTCGGTCCAGTGCAGGACGTGGTGCTGGTGCATCCAGGCGAAGAGCAGCTGGCCGCCGAGGCCGTCGTAGTTGCGGATGCGGCTGCCGGTGATGGCGAAGCGGAAGATCCGGTCGAAGATGACGGCGTACTGGACCAGTTTGGCGTGCCGGCGCGCCTCCTCGTCGGCTTCCTCGTCCTTTTCGATCTTCACGGCTTCGCGGAACGCGGTCAGGTCGCAGCGGAGTTCCTCGAGGGAGTAGAGGAAGTACGGCATGCGCTGCTTGATCATGAACGGGTCGAATGGCAGGTCCCCGCGCATGTGGGTGCGGTCGTGGATGAGGTCCCACATGACGAAGGTTTCCTGCGTCAGCTCCTGGTCTTCCAGCAGGGCCGCGGCGTCTTCGGGCAGCTGCAGCGAGGTGATGTCCGCGGCGGCCCGCAGCACACGGCGGAAGCGGGCTGCCTCGCGGTCGGCGAAGATGGCGCCCCAGGTGAAGGTGGGGGTTTCGCGCACGGCGACGGTCTCCGGGAACAGCACCGCGGAGTTGGTGTTGTAGCCGGGGGTGAAGTCGAGGAAGCGGATCGGGACGAAGAGCCTGTTGGAGTATTCGCCCTGCTCCAGGCCGGCGATGAACTCGGGCCAGATGACTTCGATCAGCACGGCTTCGACCAGGCGGTTGCTGCTGCCGTTTTGCGTGTACATCGGGAAGACCACAAGGTGCTGCAGGCCGTTCACCCGGTGCTGCTGCGGCTGGAACGCCTGCAGGGAGTCCAGGAAGTCGGGTACGCCGAAGCCGCCGTCGGCCCAGCGGCCGAAGTCGGTGACCAGCAGTTCGAGGTAGCCGGCGTCGTGCGGGAGGGCCGGGGCGAGGGCGCTGATGGAGTCGGTGATGGTGCGGACATACCCGGCGGCGGCCTCGTGGCTGGCTGCCTCCGGGACGGAGCCGTCCTGGACCTGGAGGCCCTGCAGCGCGGTGGCGGCAGCCTTGAGCTGCAGCCACTCGGGGGAGCTGGCGGAGATCGGGGCAGTGGTGGTGATAGCGGTGGTAGTCATCGTCAGCGGGCGCCTTTCTGTTTGCTGGGAGCGTCGCTCTTCAGCTTCTATGCCGAGCGTAGCAAGCAAACAGGAGCTCTAATGCAAAATTGGCTTGAGCATAAGAAACTCTGAGGCAAGTGGTGGGCGCAGCCCCTTCCAGGTCCAGCAGGCGCATGGCTTCCGCCGGAACGGCACAGGACTCCGGTCCGGTGCCGCTGCTGCGGCGCCGGACCGGAGTCCTGTATGGACCTGCATCGAACAGGCCGGGCGGCGGACTATTGTCCGGCGTCGTCCGCCGAAACCAGCTTCAGTGAGACGGAGTTGATGCAATAACGCTGGTCGGTCGGGGTTCCGTAGCCCTCACCCTCGAACACATGGCCAAGGTGGGAATCACAGTTGCCGCAGCGGACTTCGACGCGTTCCATGCCCAGGGCCCGGTCGTGGATGTACCGGACGTTGCCTTCCGCGAGCGGGGCCCAAAACGACGGCCAGCCGCAGTGCGAGTCGAACTTTTCCTGGCTCGTGAAGAGCTCGGTGCCGCAGGCACGGCACTGGTATACACCGGTGGTGTGGGTGTCCCAGTATTCGCCGGTGTAGGGTCGCTCGGTTCCGGCCTGGCGCAGCACCCGGTATTCTTCCGGCGTCAGTTCCTGGCGCCACTGCTCGTCGGTCTTCGCGACGGGCGGTTTTCCGGCCCCTTGCGAGACGTTTTCGGCGCCGGCGGCGGGTGCGTCTTCGGCCGCCTGAGCCGTGACGGGAGTGACTTTTGGCCTGTTACTAAAGATGCTCATAGCTTGGATAACGCTCAGGAGTCCCCGATAAATCCCGATCCGGCGTACAGATGCAGGACCGGCAGGCCCAGCTTGTCCTGCGCCTTGGTGGCCCAGTCCGTATGGAAAGTGTCTGCGACCGCGTGCGGGCGGGTGATCACCACGGCCTGCCCGGCACCGAGTTCCTTGACCCGGGCGACCATTCCGTCGACGGCGCCGCCCTCGACGATTTCTCCGGTGACGCCGCTGCCGAGTCCGGCCAGCGCGGCAAGGGAGGCGGCCAGGGTTTCGGCCGCCTCGGCGCGTTCCCCGGCGGGGTCGGAGTGTGCCGTCAGTTCACGGAAGGCCTTGGAGATTTCCAGCAGGGACAGATTCTCCAGGAAATCCACCAGGAGGTGCCGCTCCGTGCTGGCCGGAACCAGAACCACCAGCGGGGTATCACCCCCGGCAATCAGGGTTTCGATGTTGACGCGGTCGTCCGCGCCGAGGGGCTCTTCTGTCAGGATGACGATTGGATCACTCATGCTCCCCAGCCTAGTCGCGCGCCGGTGCGCCCGCATGGATTGTGGCCCCAAGTGCCCGCCTGTGGCCGGGATGAAGGTTCCGGGGACGGTTCTGCGGCATCCGGTG
>NZ_MQTS01000114.1:0-7708 GCF_020532825.1 Arthrobacter sp. SO3 | reverse complement strand
GTGGCATCCGGCGGGTACTGATCCCGCCGGATGCCACTGTGGGCGCGGAGTTCGGTAAGAATGGTGCCATGGCTTCCTCCCCCCGCCTCCTTCCGGACCCACGCCGGATCTCCGCCGCCCGCGGACCGGCCGCCCGCGCTGCACGCGCAGCCGCTGCCGATGTTTCGGCCGCCGCTGCCGACGTTTCGGTCAAGGGCAGCGCCAAATGGGCCCTTGCCGGCATCGTTGGCGGCAGCGCGGCGGCCGGGTTGCTGGCCGCCGGGTCCTCCGCCCTCGCCCTTTATTTCGCCCGCCGGGTCATTACTCCCGCACGGGTCAGGGAGGAGGACCAGGAGGTGCTCGCTGTGATCCGGGGCGGGCACGGCCTGCGGCTGATCCTTGCGGCGACGCCGGAGGCCACGGTCGAGGGCGTCTACGGATTCTTTTTTGACGGCGGCCGCGGACACGCCAGGATCGGCCGGATTGTGTCCTATTCGCCGGCGGAGCGCACGGTGGAACGCGAAGTCGAGGCCGTCTACAGCGGCGATCTCCGCAAGGCGCGCCGCGGCTACTGGAGCGGAGCCGCGCACCCGGACCCGGCAAGCATCGGCCTGGCATCAGAAGACGTGGACATCGACGTCGACGGCGGGACGGCGCCGGCGTGGCTGGTCCGGGCCCCGCAGGAGTCCGGCATCTGGGCGATCATGGTGCACGGGCGCGGGGCGAGCCGGCAGGAATGCCTGCGGGCGGTCCGGACGGCCCGGGAACTGGGCATGTCCAGCCTGTTGATCTCCTACCGGAATGACGGACTGGCGCCCTCGGCGCAGGACGGGCGCTACGGCCTCGGCTCCACCGAATGGCGCGACGTCGAGGCGGCCATCGGCTTTGCCCTCGAGCACGGCGCGAGCGAAGTGGTGCTCTTTGGCTGGTCCATGGGCGGGGCCATCTGCCTCCAGACCGCCGACTTGTCCCGCTACCACCCCCTGATCCGGGCCATGGTGCTGGATGCGCCGGTCATCAACTGGGTGAATGTGCTGGCGCACCACGCCGAGCTCAACCGGATTCCCTCGGCCGTGGGCCGCTACGGGCAGTTGATGATGAGTCACAAGCTGGGCCGGCGGCTGACCGGCCTCGCCGCCCCGGTGGACCTCAAAGCGATGGACTGGGTTTCCCGGGCGGTGGAACTCCGGACGCCGACCCTGATCATCCACAGTGTCGACGACGAATACGTTCCCTACGGGCCGTCCGCCGCCCTGGCCGAAAAGAACCCGGAGATGGTCACCTTCGAGACCTTCGACCGTGCCCGGCACACCAAGGAATGGAATGTCGATCCGGAACGCTGGGAGCGGCTGGTCACGGCCTGGCTCGGGCAGCAGCTCGCGCCCCGCCCGAATCCGGGCCAGTCGACACCGGAATAGCCCCAGCCGGACCAGCCGACCGCGGACCAGCCGACCCCGGACCAGCCGACCCCGGACCAGCCGACCCCGGACCAGCCCACTCCGGCATAGCCCCAGGCGGGGGAGTCAACTTCCCGGGAGCCCGGCTCCGGGGAACGCAGCTCACCGGAATGACGGGCCGGGATTAGTTCCGGCCGGTGCCGATCCGCGCAGTCCGTGCCCCGGTGAGCCGGATCAGTTCGGCCGGGCTCAGCTCGATGTCCAGGCCGCGCCGCCCGCCTGAGACCAGGATCGTGTCGAGGCCCAGGGCGCTGTCGTCCACAACGGTGGGGGAGGGCTGCCGCTGGCCCAGCGGGGAAATGCCGCCCAGCACATAGCCGGTGCGGCGCTGAGCCGCTGCCGGGTCTGCCATCGCCGCTTTCTTGCCGCCCAGCGCCGACGCAATTGCCTTGAGGTCCAGATTTCCGCTTACCGGCACGACGCCGACCGCAAGGCGGCCGTCGACGTCGACCATCAGGGTTTTGAACACCCGGGCCGGATCGATGCCCAGCACCTCCGCGGCTTCCAGGCCATAGCTGGCGGCTGCCGGGTCGTGGCTGTAGGGATGGGCAACGAAAGGAACCCCGGCGGCCGCCAGTGCTGCGGTGGCCGGGGTTCCGTGTGAGGCCTGCTTGCGTGCCATTTTGTCCGGATGTCCGGGTGGTGTCCGGTGCCTGGTCAGGACTGCTGCGGGAGGGCAGCAACCTTGCGCTTGATCCGGCCCAGCATCGCTGTCATCCCGCGCATGCGTAGCGGAGTGATGGCCCGGGTGAGGCCCAGCAGCTCCGGCATGTCGTCCGGGACGGCCAGGATCTCCGCCGGGCTCAGGCCGTCGAGGCCTTCGTGCAGCACACTTGCGAAGCCGCGGGTGGTGGGGGCTTCGGGGGGCGCCTTGAAGAAAAGCCGGACGCTGCGGGCCGCGCCGCCGTCGGACTGTTCGGTTTCAATGGTCAGGAACAGCGGCGACTGGCACTCGACCACCTGTTCCATCAACTCGGGGTGGTCCTTGAGCCGGTCCGGAAGTTCCGGGAGCTCACGGGAGAACTCCAGCAGCAGCTGGAGCCGCTCGGGTTCGGTTACGGCCTGGAAGTCATCAACAATTTCCGCCAGTGCGGCGGGGAGGGCAGAAGTATTCATCCCTTCCAGCTTACGCACGCGCGGCGATTGTGTCCCGGTGTCCCATGGACTGGGACACGTGGCAGCGGCTACTTGGCCGCCGGCACCGTGCCGCGCTCGGTGCCCTTGACGATCGGGGCGCGGACGGCATTGCCCCACTCGGTCCAGGAACCGTCGTAGTTGCGGACCGAGTCGAAGCCCAGCAGGAACTTCAGCGCGAACCAGGTGTGGCTGGAACGTTCGCCGATGCGGCAGTACGCCACGATGTCGTCGCCCTCCTGCAGTCCGGCTTCGCCTAGGTACAGCGCCTCAAGTTCGGGGCGCGTCCGGTAGCTGCCGTCCTCGGCCGCCGCGCGGGCCCACGGAATGGAGGCGGCGGTGGGGATGTGTCCGCCGCGCAGCGCGCCTTCCTCGGGGTAGGCGGGCATGTGGGTGCGCTGGCCGGTGTACTCCTCGGTGGAGCGGACATCGATCAGCGGCTTGCCGAAGTGCGCCAGGACGTCTTCCTTGAAGGCACGGATCGGGGCGTCGTTGCGCTCGACGACGGGGTACTCGCCCGGGGTGGTGGCGGTCTTGTCCGTGGTGATGGCGCGGCCCTCGGCGATCCACTTGTCCCGGCCGCCGTCGAGCAGCCTGACGTCCTCGTGGCCGAAGAGCGTGAATACCCAGAGGGCGTAGGCTGCCCACCAGTTGGATTTGTCGCCGTAGATAACCACGGTGCTGTCGCGGGAGATTCCCTTGGCCGCGGCGAGGGCGGCGAACGCTGCGCCGTCGACGTAGTCGCGGGTGACCTCGTCGTTCAGGTCCGTGTGCCAGTCGATCTTCACAGCGCCGGGAATGTGGCCGACCTCATAGAGCAGCACGTCCTCGTCGGATTCCACCAGCACGAGCTTGCCGTCCTGGAGGGCGCCGGAGTCGATCGCAGCAGCCAGCCATTCGGTGGAGACGAGACGCTCAGGGTGGGCGTAGGGGGCGAACTTTTCGTTCTGCTCAACGGGGTAGGGCATGGTGATGGCCTTTCACTGAAACGGACAGGGACCGGGCCATGGAATGGTCAAATGCGGCGCCGGACCTTCCCCCACACTAGCCACGCCCCGCCGGGATTGCTTCACCGGGTTCACACTCGGAAATATGGTCTTCGTCACGTGCTGTCCTCCCGTCCGACGTCGCCACACCGGCCGTCCGCGCATTGCCGGTATTCTGTCTGGGGACAAGAGACCAGCAGAACGGACCACCTTGGTACAGATCGAACAGCTCGCTGCCCGCACCCCGGCAGTTTCAGTGGATGAACTCCTCAACGGTTTTTATCCGTCGCCGCGCTTCGGTGAGGTTTCGTTTTCCAGCTACCGGCCGGATCCGTCCCAGCCGAGCCAGGCAAATGCGGTCCGGGCCCTGGAAAGTTTCGCGGCGAACGTTGGCGCCCGCGACGGCGATGGGCTCTTCAAACGCCTCTTCGGCAAGAAGGACATGTCCCGCGCCGGAATCTACCTCGACGGCGGCTTCGGCGTCGGCAAGACCCACCTCCTGGCCTCGCTGTGGCACGCCGCCCCAGGGCCCAAGGCCTTCGGCACCTTCGTCGAGTACACCAACCTGGTCGGGGCGCTGTCCTTCCGCAAGACTGTCGAGGCCCTGAGCCACTACAAGCTGGTCTGCATTGACGAATTCGAGCTTGATGATCCGGGCGACACCGTCCTGATGTCCCGGCTCATGCGCGAACTCGCCGACGCCGGCGTCAAGCTCGCGGCCACCTCCAACACCCTGCCGGGTTCCCTCGGCGACGGCCGCTTCGCCGCCGTCGACTTCGCCCGCGAAATCCAGGTGCTGGCGGACCAGTTCGACGTCGTCCGGATCGACGGTGAGGACTTCCGCCACCGCGGCCTGCCTGCTGCGCCGCTGCCGCTGCCGAACGGGCAGCTGACGCACCACATGCAGACTGAGTTCCACGGCAAGACGGTGGCGCGCGATGAGTTCAGCACGCTGATCAACCACCTGGCCGGCGTCCACCCGAGCCGGTACCGCCAGCTGCTGGACGGGATCGAGGGTGTGGTCTGGAAGAACGTCCACACCATCACGGAGCAGGCCGTCGCGCTGCGCTTCGTGGTGCTCGCGGACCGCCTTTACGACAAGGACGTGCCGATCCTGGCTAGCGGCGTGCCGTTCGACCAGCTCTTCACCGAGGAAATGATGACCGGCGGTTACATGAAGAAGTACTTCCGGGCCGTCTCCCGGCTCACCGCTCTGGCCCGCGAGGGCCAGAACCACGAACTCTCCTAAACGCTCCAAGCAACGCGGGGTCATTTCCGGCCCATCCTGATGCCTCGGATGGGCCGGAAATGACCCCGCGTTGTTTCGTTAATCGTTGTCGTGAACCGCCGATACATGCCGTTCGCGGCGTTAAATGCCGGAGGTGCCGGCGCCGCCTCTCGGCGGGACCGGCACCTCGCTGACGTATCTGGGTCAGAGGTCTGGCTGGCGGGGTTCCCCGGCTACGGGGGACTCACCGGCAACGGGAGTCTGATCGACGACGGGGGCCGTATTCGGCCGGTCGTTCGCCTTATCCACGAAATCGGAAGCGCCTCGCTGCACGGCATCAATCTTATCGGCGTGCTTTCCGCCGGTCTTGGAGTCGACGAAATCGCCGGCCTTCTCGATGCCGTCCTTGATGGCTTGTTCGTTGCCACCAATTACTTGCTGAGCCTTGCCCTTTAGATCGTCAAGTAAACCCACGGGCACCTCCCTTCGGTCTCGGAGCCAGATCGCTCCTTGCGCTATCCACCCTAGCGGGACGTGACGGGGGTGCCAAGGGTGTCCGCCCAGAGGGTAAAAGACAGCGGGCCAGGCGCACAGGGCCAAAGGACCCGCAAGCGGCTGGCCACAAAAAAGAGCAGCTCCGAAAGGAGCTGCTCTTGTGGTGGGCGATACTGGGATCGAACCAGTGACCTCTTCCGTGTCAGGGAAGCGCGCTACCGCTGCGCCAATCGCCCGCAACCGGAAGGATCCGGAGTGGAGTTGTAATGAAGAGAGCGGACGACGAGATTCGAACTCGCGACATCCACCTTGGCAAGGTGGTGCTCTACCAGCTGAGCTACGTCCGCATTTTAGTCCATGCCGGCTGGGCCGGTGGTACTGCATCAAGCAAGTCGCCTTGCTCTGGTGGGCGATACTGGGATCGAACCAGTGACCTCTTCCGTGTCAGGGAAGCGCGCTACCGCTGCGCCAATCGCCCCTTGCATCCGACCTAGACCGGAAACCAGGGTTTTCACCGAGGTGGGTACGGGATTCGAACCCGTGTATACGGCTTTGCAGGCCGCTGCCTCGCCTCTCGGCCAACCCACCGTGTAGATAGGATTCCAAAGAACCTTACCGTGACAGTGTCCTGCGAGCGGACGACGAGATTCGAACTCGCGACATCCACCTTGGCAAGGTGGTGCTCTACCAGCTGAGCTACGTCCGCAATATTGTCTGCAATTCCCCGCCGCAACCGGCATTTCCTCGCGTTCCAACGAGTAAGAACTCTATAGGAGGTTCAGGGAACTTACAAATCGAGATGACGACGCCGGGGGTCATGGCCGCTGCATCCTTGAGTTCTAGGCGTTCTCACTAATTACAACGTTGTAATTAGCTATCTTTTTTCCTCGCCGCCCGCGGTGTCGCGCCGGCCGGGCGGCTTTCGCCATGGCCCCTGGGGAGGACGCATTCGGGGACACAGCGCTCCGATTTCTAAATTCCGCCGGGGTGGGCTAGCATTCAATGGCATTGGGGCGATTGGCGCAGTGGTAGCGCGCTTCGTTCACACCGAAGAGGTCACTGGTTCGAACCCAGTATCGCCCACCCAATAGATGGTCCGTTCCGCTCACCGAGCGGGGCGGGCCATTCTTGTTCCTGCCATCCGGTTTGTTTGGGCGGCTCGCGAGTTTCAGCTGTGTTGCCCGTGGGCTGCCCACCCGTCGCACCCATGTTGTGCGGCAGGTGCATCAGGGGATGGGTAGCCCCAGCTGGACCACTTGTTTTTCCACTGTCAGACCCCCGTGAAAGAGTCTTTCCATGACTGCCCCACTTCTTGCCCACGCCACGGACTATGGCCGGATGTACGCTCGCTCCACTTCGGAGCAGTTTTCTGTGCCGTCCATCACGACCGTGATCGGCCAGCAGCCCCATGGCCTGGACGGCTGGTTCGGGTACATGGGAGCCAACAGCCTTGCCCAAGACCCCGCGCTGCCCGGAATCCTCGGCAGCCCGGCTAAGGTGCGCCAGGCGGTGAGCCGTGCCGCCAAGGCCGCGGAGACTTACCGCGACGACGCCGCAAAGCGCGGGGACCGGGTGCACAACTACTGCGAACAGGTTGCGCTGCGCGCCCTGGGCCGGCCTCACGAGATGAAGGAAACCCGTGAGGCCCTCGCCGCTAACGGTGAAGAAGCCTTCGCGGCCCGATTCGACGAGTGGTGGGAACTTTTCCAGGTGGAGCCGATCGCCCCGGAAATCACAGTCTGGAACAAGACTGTCGGCTACGCCGGAACCCTTGACCTCGTCGCCAAAATCAACGGCCGGACCTGCCTCATTGACTACAAGACCAAGGGAACCAGCCGTGACGGCACCGTCAAACCGCTGGATGACAAAGTGGTCATGCAACTCGTGGCGGGTATGAAGGCCGAGGAGAGCCTGGTGGATCCGGTGGCAGGGGAGTGGGAAGCCTGGAAGCACGGCGAATCCCCGATCCTGCTCGCGGTTGCAATTGGGCAGACCGAGGTCCGACCGCTGCGGGCCAACCCGGACGTCCTGAAGCACCACTGGTGGAAGTTCTGCGCCCTGCGTCGCGTCTGGGAAATGTCCGCCGACACGACTGCCGCCGGAACCGCACTCCTCCCGCTGGCCCCGCCGCCCGTCACCCGTTAGAAGCAAATCGGGCCGACGCGGGCCAACGCGAGCCCCCGGTCCTCGGCCAGCAGGTAACCCTCCGGTCCTCGGCCAGCAGGTAACCCGCCGGGCCTCCCGCTGCACATGTGGCACCATGCCGTGTCGAGTCCATTGAGAGTCTCGTCGCTGCCGTCCCCGTTGGTTGCCACCTGCTCTGTAACCCCACGGTCAGGCGGCCGCGCCACGCCCATTCCGAGTTTTGGCGCTGCCGTCCCAGTAGTTCGCCGTTGTTGTTTGGGGGCCGGGGTCAGACGGGGGTGTCG
>NZ_MQTS01000113.1 GCF_020532825.1 Arthrobacter sp. SO3 | reverse complement strand
GCGCTCTTTGGCAGGAAACCAGCCACCAACTCGGCAGGATTTCCAAGCTGAAACGGCCTACGAATAGTCGATCACACACAGATGGCGGCGAGCATCTGCGCGGCGGCCGCGTATTCCCGTTCGTCCTCGCCGTGGCCGAGAGCCAGGTTCGCTTCGTAGGTGTCCAGGCCGGCGTCCTGAAGCGCATAGCCGTCGAGCTTCGAATACAGGCCGATGCCGCGGCCCTCCTGGCGAAGGTAGAGCAGGAACCCGCCGGTGCCTGCGATCTGCTCGACCGCCTCCCGCAGCTGCGGTCCGCAGTCACAGCGCTGGCTGCCGAACACGTCCCCGGTCAGGCACTCGCTGTGCAGCCGGACCAGGGGACCCTGGCCCGGAGCCCCAGGCAGCAGCGCCTGCTCCCACTCTCCCAGCGCGAGCAGCAGGTGTTCTTTGCCGTCGGCCAGACCCATGAACGTCAGCACCTCGGCGGTGGCGGTGAAGCCGTCCGGCAAGCGCAGTGGAATGGTGACCTGGCTGCGGACCGTGGCTGGCGAGGCTGCGTACAGCGCGGCTGTCAACTCGGACAATACGATCATCTCAGGTCCAACCGGGGCCCAAGCATGTGGGGTCCAATCCGAAGATTACTTGAAGATTAAAGTTAACGGTAACCATGCTTGGTTGAAACTGCAAGTGATATGACGCCGCTGCTGGTCAGCGCCCCGCCGGACTCCTCGCCGCTACTGGAGCGAAGCGGTCAGGCGCGCCAGGTTGTCGAAGGCTTTCTGGGACACAGGCCGCCGGATCCAGTCCTCAAGCTGTTGCTCACGACTTTTTTCCCGGTACCCGTCTTCGATTTCACGGATTGCGTCCACAAATCTGCGCCCGTGCACAAGCACGGATACTTCCATGTTGAGGTTGAAGGAGCGGACATCCATGTTGCTGGAACCGATTACGGCAACCTCCTCATCGATGGTGAAGTGCTTTGAGTGCAGCACCTGGGGAGCGCGGTAAAGGTAGATCCTGACGCCTGCTCGGAGCAGTGCCTCGTAGTAGGAGCGCTGCGCGTGGTAGACCATGCTCTGGTCTCCGACCTCGGAAACGAAGAGCTCGACGCTAAGCCCGCGACCGGCCGCCGTGACAATCGCCATCAGGATGGATTCGTCCGGCACAAAGTATGGGCTCGTGATGCTGACCCGGCGTTCGGCTTTGTGGATGAGCGTGGCGTAGAGCTTCAGATTGTTGTCGTTGTCGAAACTGGGACCGCTGGGCAGGACCTGCGCGTCAATGAGCCCAGGACCTTGGTTGAGGACGGCGGCACTGGAATTCAGCGGCAGCAGGACATCCGTTTCGCTGTACCAGTCAGTCGCAAACACTGCATCCAGCTCGCGGACAACGGGTCCTTCAAGGCGCATCATCAGCTCGTGCCACTGGAGACCGCGCTTCAGGTTGCCCTTCTTGTTATAGCTGGCGTCGATAAGGTTCTGCGAGCCGGTGAATCCCACGCGGCCGTCGACGACGAGGATCTTCCGGTGATTGCGCAGGTCCGGCCTCTGCCATTTGCCTTGCAACGGCCGCAGCGGCAGCATCGGGTGATATTCCGCGCCTATGTCCTGGAGGTATTTGATGGTTTCCTTACGGCCGGGAAACATCAGCCCGGCCAGGTCATCGGACAGCACTCTGACGGCGATGCCCCGTCCCGTTGCCCGAGCCAGCGCGTGGAAAAACGGTGCCGTGGTCGGATCAAGCACCAGGATATAGAACTCCACGTGCACGTAGCTCGTGGCAGCATCTATGTCCGCGATCATGGCGTCGAAGGTGCCGTTGTAGTCGGGCAACAGCGCCGCGCTGTTGCCTTTGACCATGGGCAGCGCCCCCAGGTTGCCGTTCAACACCACCGCCGAATGCAGCCACTCCGGCCAGTCGTGCCCTTGGCTGATTAAGGGGCTTCCCGCCGTTCGCGCCAGGACCAGTTCATTGACTTCCCGCTGTTTCTCCCGGCGCGACCTGGGCAGTTTCGCATAGCCGACGAGGAGATACGCGACTGCTCCAAGCAAGGGTATGAAGATTATGGCCAGCACCCAGGCAATCGCAGAGGACGGACGACGATTCGTCGACACGAGGACAGCTGCGACGGCCACGAGGACGATATGGGCTGCCAGCAGGAGCAAAGGGATAGTTTCGGGGTTCTGGAAGAATTCGCGCACCGGTATCTTGGGGCCTTTCTGCTGGCGACGACATACGTCCCCCGGAGGGGGAGGACCACAACCGATTTCAGACCAGGATTCTGCTCTTTATCCTCGCAAACTCATCAGGGCTGATGGTTCCGGCGTCCAGGAGAGTCCTGGCTTTGAAAATCTCCCCGGCGGGACTCGCTGTCGCGACCTTGCGAATATACGAATCGGCGGCTTCCTGGTCCCTGCGGGGCCGTTCCACCGAGCGCTCGGCCATGCCGTCGCCCCGGGCGGCCAGATACACCAGCAGTGTCACGAAGGGCAGGAAGCACGGGAAAAGGAGCCAGACCGCTTTCCACCATCCGCTCAGCCCGTGATCGCGGAAGAGACCACCAACGATCGCGAATACGCCAAAAAGGTAGGCGAAGAAGACACACGCGGTCAAGAACCACCAGAAGATATCCCAAAAGTTCTCCCAGAAGCTCATGAGGTTTCCCTGCTTTCAAGTATTGCGGCGTCGGGGTGAGCGCAGATCCGGCATTGCTGTCAGGCTTTGGACAGATTCCGCCGCGACGGCGGGTCCTTGGCACCCGATGGGCAATTCGACGGCTGCCCGAGTGCGATGGGACCCGCGAGGATTTGGTTTAGCCGTGACATTGGTGGCACCTTTCCGAGCTGGGCTGTCCCCGGTAGCCCCACCAACCAATGGCAGGTACGACAATTGTTCGCGACTTGCCAGGTATGGCCATCATCCGGGGCGGGTGAAAATACCCAAACAGGCACCCTTGGGCACGACAGCTCAGACGATCCCGCGTTCGGCCGCAGTCTTCAGTGCATCGCGCCGCCCCGCCGCACCCAACTTTCGGTAAATGGACCGTTCGTGCGTCTTGACCGTATTCACCGAAATGAACAGCGCCTCGGCAATCTCAGCCGCGGTCATCACTGAACGCATGTAGGCCAGGACCTCACGTTCGCGGTCCGTGAGGGTCCAGTACGACCTTGTCCGGAGGTGGGGTTGGATTTTCGCGTGGCGTGCCATCCGGGCCGCGATAAATGACTCATGGGTGGTGCCCCATACCGCGTGCCGGATCAGCAGTTCCGCGAGTTCGCTTGTCCGCTCGGCAAAGGGGCGCAGGATGGACTGGGGCTCGGCCCGACGGACCGCATGTTCTATCCGCTCGTGTGTCGTGGCCTCATCCCTTTTCCCGTGGGCCAGAAGTGCCTCGGTCAGGCTGATACTCGTGTCGAGGTAGCGGTTCCGGTGTTGAAATTTCAGTTCCCTGGCGCAGCGCTCGGCGGCGCTGACCTCGCCCCCGCGGCGCAGGAGTTCTGCGAGCAGCGTGTCCACCAGTGGCGCATGCCCCCCGGAACCCAACGGCTGCACGATCGCCAATGCACCGTCCACGTCGCCCCCGGCTTCGGCGATCTTTGCCCTCGCGATGGTGTGGAAGGCGTTCCACGACACACCGTAAAGCCCCCGATCGTGGAAGGCATCCAGGACGTTGCCGGAGTCAGCAAGATGCGATTCGTCGCCCGTGGCGCAATCAACCAGGATCCGGTAAACAACACAGACCGCGCCGAGCGTGGACAACTTGGTCCCTAGACGCAGTGCCTTGGCAAGGTGGGCCCGTGCGCCCTTCAGTTCATCTCGCCAGTAGCACGCAATTCCGCGGGCCAGCCAGGCAGCCGCCATCCGGTCCTGCGAGCTCCAGTCCAGCTCATCTGCCCACTCCAACGCTAGCGTTGCCAGTTCGTCAGCAGTGACGAGATCTCCAGCCACGGCATATGCCAGGGCAAGCTCCGCCTTGGCGAATATTTCCGCCTCCTCCAATTTCATATCGCTTCGGTTGTCCACTGCTGATTCGAGCAAGACTGTGGCCTGATACCCAGTGCGGTGCAGCCGGAATTCGGCTTGGGCAACCAGGAACAGCGCTGTCGAGTAGGTGGCGGGATGGCCTTCGGCGGGGAAGTCGGGAAGTGGCCCGCCGTCGTCGGCCGGGGGGCGCGGATCCAGCCGGCTGGCGACAGGCAACGGCTCAAGGAGGCTTCGGCAACCCTCAAGCATTCCCCGCCGGACGGAGTCCAGTTCAGAGGTGCGCGACAACGCACGTTGGCTGAGTTCCGAGGCGCCGTCATTGTCCCCATCAAGCGCCCGGCAAACGGATCTGACCATCAGCATCTCGGAGTCCTCGCTCCAAGGTGCCGGCAGATCGAGACACAATTGCTCAAGAGCGGGAGGCCCATTCCGCAGCAGGAACTCAAGCCAGTGCCTCCCGATTGACATGACAGCCTGCCGGGGCGCATGCCCCTGCAGCGCTTGGTTCACCCCCTCACAAACGTCCGTGTCCTGGTAGTACCTTGCCGCGACGCGGTGGAGACGCTCGGCGAGAAGCGGGTCCCGGCGTTCGAGAATCCGGCGGCATTGCGCGGCGAACAGGGAGTGCCACCGGTACATTGATTCACCGCCGCAATATTCGAGCTCCTCGATGAACAGACCGTTACGGAGGCAGGTCTCCAGCAGCAGGCCGCCGTCGGGCTGGCCGTGAAGCTCGACGGCGAGCCGGCGGCCAAGCCATTCACACGTCGTGGCGCGCAGGACGAAATCCGCCAGTTGCGGGTCCAGTTGCTCCAGTACTTCCTCCGCGATGTAATTGGAAAGAGGAAGGTTCTCGGGCGGAGTGTGGGTGATCCTGCCCGGCAGGTTACGGGCCTGGGCCAGTGCGGTGAGGCTCGCGTGGACGGCGACCGGCCATCCGTCAGTCAGCTCCCAGAGGGGCCCGGCGTCGAAGGATGCGTCCTGTCCCAGCGAACAGGCAACCTGGGCGACTTCATCCTGCGTGAAGGCGAGTTCTGCAGCACAGAGCTCCCCGAGCCCTTCCCCAAACCTGTGCCTTTCCAACTGAATCGGGGGATGGCCACGGCCGGAGAGGATCATCCGTAGCGTCGGCGGCGCGGAGGCGGCGAGCACTCCGACGATCCCGCCAGCCAGCTCCAGCCCGGCCAAGTGGAAATCGTCGATGACCAGCGCAATCGGTTCCGTGAGCTGTTCAAGGGCGCCGAGCAGGACGTCATAGGACACAGCACAGTCGTCTGCGAGGCCCTGTTCCAAGGCCAGCAGCGCACTGTTGCCCGGCAACGGAAGCTGACACGCCGCAGCCTGGATAGCCCCGACCACCCCGTGGAATAGCCTTGCTGGCTGGGCATCGAATCGGTCAAGCGACAACCAAGCGCAGGGCAAATCGGTGGTACGGGCCCAGTCGCCCAAAAACGTGGACTTGCCGTACCCGGCCGGAGCTGTGATCACGGTCAGGCGGTGAGCATCCGTGGCCACCGTCAAAGCGTCGCCCAGCCGCGGGCGTTCCAAAGCTCCGAGACCGCGCAGGGGCGGCCGGGTCTTGGATTGCGGACCAGGCACAAATGCAGACATTCGAGTCATTCCCACATATTCCATCGTAGGAGCCCGCAATTTCGTCCGACAGGGGCATAAGGACCTTGTGCGGTGGTCTCCATGGCCCACAATTCCGGCCAGGGCCGCGATGCCGGCACATGCCATCTATTTGTATCTGCGCGGGAGTACCATCAGTCATGGCCGCTAAGCAGGGGAGCCGGAAGGATCCGGTTTTTGTCCGTGAACTCGATAAGGCCGCCAGACGCCATGTACTCATCGTTGCCATCTTGCGGATGGCGGGCTTCCTGGTAATAGTCCTCTTGTTTTACTTCGCTATTCCGGTTGGGGGGTTCAATGAGAGCAACCCCGCCGCCGCCTGGATCCGGCTTGGCGGTGTCTTGATCATTTTTCTGGGCGCGTTGGCCCTTCAACTCCGAATGATCATTGCGGCCGAGGTGCCCCAAATCCGCGCGGCCGAAGCTGTCGTTGAAACCGTGCTGATGTTTCTGTGCCTCTTCGCTTTGCTTTACATGTCGATGTCGACAACGGACCCGTCGGCATTTACCGAGCCGCTGACCAAGATGGATGCCCTTTACTTCACAACTGTCACGTTCGCCACTGTGGGATTCGGCGACATTACGCCGGTGAGCCAGCTGGCCCGGGCAGTTGTGACGGTTCAGATGATCGCCGGACTGGGCGCCCTGGTCCTGGTTGCCAAGGTCGCCTTTTTCGCGGCGGGTCGGAGTCTGCACGGCTAATCCCCTGTTTCTGCAAACTGCCGCCCCTGCACCGGACCGGCCATCCCCTGTTGCGCCGGAGCGAAACGTGGGCTCACCCCGAACGGATGAGCGCAGACCCCAATGCTCGGGCAGTTCCCCTGCCGGGGTCAAGCAGTCCCGGCAATGTCCCCGCTGACATCCGCTGCGGCCATCCGGACAGGATTCTCGACTGAGTGAAGGGCCCTGGCGCTCCGTCCGGTCGCAGCGCGGATTTCCCGTGCCGAAACGACAGATCACCCCGGGTGGGTGGGGT
>NZ_MQTS01000112.1 GCF_020532825.1 Arthrobacter sp. SO3 | reverse complement strand
AACCGGGACTTCACCGCCGACCGCCCTGGGGTGAAGTTCGTCGGCGACATCACCTATTAGGCTCAGCGTCTCGTTATGTGTAGCAGGGCATTCGAAGATCGCCGATGCAGTAAATGCTGGCTTGTGGACTGCACATAATTACAGCGTTTCGAGGAATGCGAGTACTCGGTCGCCAAGTGTATACCGTTTCGGAGCTGGGCTGGGATCGCTGATGCGTTGAAGGACTTTCTCCTTCATTGCGAGGTCGGCCTCGAGGTATTGGTGTGTGGTCGCCGGCCCTTCGTGGCCGAGCCACAACGCGATCACAGACAGATCGACACCGGATTGGAGTAGGTGCATCGCGGTCGAGTGGCGCAGGGTATGCGGCGATACCCGGTGGCCCGTCAGCGACGGACAGTGTTGCTCGGCGATGGCGACGGCCCGGTCGAGCCGGTCACGGACACCGGAACGGGTCATGGGTGCACCGGCGCGATTGGGGAACACCGCCGACTCCGGGCCGAGCTGGGCGCGTTGCAGCCAGCCCCGCAAGCTTCGGGCAGTATTTTTCCATAGCGGGATGGCGCGTTCTTTACGGCCTTTGCCGTGCAGGTGGACCGCGGTTTGCCGGTCTAACAGGATGTCATGGACACGTAGTCCGGCGATTTCAGAGACTCTCGCTCCGGTGTTGTAGAGGGTGGCCAGCATGACCGCGTCCCGGTGGCCGCTCCAGCTGGTCTGATCCGGTGCGGCGAGGATCGCTGCGACTTGTTCTCGGGTGAGGTAGCCCAGTACCGGCTTGTCGAATCGTTTTGGCGGGGATAGCCAGGACCTGTTCAGCGGTGGCCAGCGATGCAGGGTCGCGGACCGCGGCATAGCGCATGAAGGAATGGATCGCTGCAAGCCGGGCGTTGCGGGTACGCACCGTGTTTTTTCGGTCGGTTTCCAGATAGTCCAGGAACTGGCTCACGAGCTGGGCATCGAGGTCACTCAAACACAGCTGTTCGGGATGTTTGCGGGTGCGGTCGATGACGAAGGCGAACAGCAGCTCGAACGCATCCCGGTAGCTTTCGATGGTCCGTGCGCTGGCGCCTCGTTGGTCAATCAGGCGGCGGCAGAAGAAGTCCTGCACCAAGACGGGGAAGGTGATCTGGGCCGCTCTCATGACCGGCCTCCTGGCTGTTGCCCGGCATAGGTTTCGAATCGGTCGGCAACGATGCTCATCAGTTCCGGGACGGCCGAGAGGTACCAGTAGAGGTTGGCTATCTCGGCGTGGCCGAGATACGTGGCCAAGGCAGGGATTTTTGCTTCGACATTGGCACCTTCGGCATGCCAGGCCTGGATGCGACGCACGACCATCCGGTGGCGCAGATCATGGATCCGCGGTGCCCTGGTGCGGTTCTGCGCGGTCCAGCCAAGCCGGACGCTGAGCCGCTCGAACGTGGAGGAAGCGGAGTTATAGGCTATCCGTGCACTCCGGTCGGTGCGGAAGAACGCGTCGGCCCGACCCGGTTTCCCGTAGAGGCCGGCTCGCCGGGTCACATAGTCACGCAGCGGCGCGACGGCGCTTGGATGCAGCGGAACCAGACGCGTTCGACCCCGTTTGCTGAACCGGACGGTGATCACCCCGGCACTCAGGTCGACATCGCCGCAGCAAAGGGCCAGGGTCTCACCGATTCGCATCCCTGTGCAGGCCATCAGCGCGAACAAGGTCTTGTAACAGTACGGACGCAGCCGCCCGGCCAGCCCTGAGGCCGCGGCCAGCAGTTCGGCGATTTCGGCGTCAGAGTAGACATGCGGCGGCTTGCGGTGTCCGGTGGAGCCCAACAATCCCGGCGGAGGGACATCAGTAGTCCCGTCCAGACCGGACAGATGGCGCAGGAAGCCGCGTATAACTGTCAGCCGCCGGGCGGGGTTGCACGGATCCGTTGAGGAAGTCTCCGCAGCCCAGGCCACGCTCAGCTCCTGGGGAACCGGACCGTGGTGTCCGGCCGCGTCAAGCCAACCGCCGAAGGCACGAAGGTAGCGTTCGCACCCCACATGCCGGTAGCCCAGCTGGCGGCGCAATCCGATGTAGCTTTCCACCAGGTCCGGCATCGTCTGTGTCATGACGCCGTCTCCGGCCATGCGAGCCCGACTTCGGCCAACGCCGCGATGTCAACGCGGGCGTAGATTCCGGTCGTGGTCAGCGAACGGTGCCCCATCAGATCCGCGATCTGGCCCAACGTGGCGCCGCCGGCGAGCAGTCCGGTAGCCAGCGAGTGGCGCAGGAGGTTGGCGCCCCGCATCGGTGCGTCGATGTCCGCGCGGCGCACCGCCCTCTCCACGGCGCGGCCTACTATCGACTCGCTGATCGGCGCCCCCGTCCGCAGCCGGTCCAGCACAAATACCCGCCGCGACGTTGTCTTCGGCCGTCCGTGCTGCAGATAGGACGCCGTCGCCGCACCGACTTCCTCAGTCAGCGGCAACAACGCCCCGTGACCGGTCTTGCGCTTGCTGACGCGCAGAGTGCCATTACGCCAGTCAATATCCTCCAGCCGCAACTGGACCACCTCGCTGGACCGCAGACCCAACCGCGCCATACACAACACGATCGCCCCATCACGCAGCCCACGAGGTGTCGACCAGGAGTCCAAAGACGCTACCAGCCGGGCAAGCTGTGTCGAGTCCAGATGCCGCGGTAGATCCGAAGGCCGATGCTGCACCGTCGGCACCGAGTCTTCGAGCCGGTCCGTGCGCAGCCCTGTCGCTCGCAGGAACCGGAAGAACGACCGTAGCGATGTCGCCACGTGCCCAACAGTCCTGCTCCCGCCGTAGCGCTTCGCACTACTACCAATGAAATCCACAACGTCGACAGCACGAATATCCGCCGTGTCCACCACGCCGGCTGGCGATATCTGCTTCAAGAACTGCTCCACATGCCCGGCATAATTCCGCCGTGTCCCCAAGCACAGACCGCGGCTGCCCTGCAGATGCTCATCGAAGGCGGCCAGGAGGGCCTCCACCGTCCAATGATCCTCGTGAATATCCATCGCGATGCTCCTTGTCTCCTGAATCGATCAGATACAAGGAGCTTCGCGATTATGTGCAGTAACCGGAAGGCTCAAACAGCGACGAAATCCGGCCAGAACCGCCATCATCGCGCCCGCGCAATCGAACCGCACATAACGAGACGCTGAGCCTAATAGGTGATGTCGCCGACGAACTTCACCCCAGGGCGGTCGGCGGTGAAGTCCCGGTT
>NZ_MQTS01000111.1 GCF_020532825.1 Arthrobacter sp. SO3 | reverse complement strand
CACCAGCCTGGTACTGCAGTTCGGCATCAAAAACCGCCACTGACATCACACCGAATATGTGACCATGTCAGGAGCCCTGAACACACCAGCCCGGAAAACAAACGGCAAATACGTCGTTCGCACGGACGCCACGATTGGGCTGTGGATGACGCCGCTCCGCTCGTTCTACGAATGGGCAGATAGCGGAGGACTGCTCAAATCTGACATCGCTGCGAAGATCACCCAAGTCAAGTACTTCGCTCCAGGAACCCCGGCTGGAGGCGAGCACGGCGCCAGGCGTCGTGTTATTGCCGAAGACTTGAGGCCGACGACGTCAGTAAAGCCCAGGCATCCGGAGTGGATCGACAGCGCATCCGCACGACAGAGGTTAGAGACCATTCCCCTCCACAAGCGGGACCGTTTCCTGATTGACCTGATGTATTACACAGGCATACGCGCGGGAGAAGCGTTATCGCTTTTTACCGGTGATCTGCATTTCGGGGGCGGTTCACGCACGTTGAACTGCAACAAGGTCGATCCCCACTTTCACGTAAGAGGTGACAACAAAACTGAAAACGGGGCCCGAGCCAAAGGCCGTCCTCGCTTGTTGTTTGTCAATGAGCGGCTGATCGAGGGCTATATCGACTACCTCCTCGAGCGAAACGCGGTCCTGGGAAACGGCGACAAATCTGCGCATGTCTTTGTCAACTTGTACTCGGCGGGCAATGCCCAGGGCCGGGCGATGAGCTACTCGGGCGTGAAGAAGCTGACCCGGCGCTGTGGCGACAAGATCGGTTTTGCGCTGAGCGGGCCGCACATTCTTCGGCACACGCTTGCGACTCGCCTCGTGCGTGGAGTCGACTGTACGGCCCAGCCACTTGACGTAGTACAAGAAATCTTGGGGCATGCGAGCATCAACTCGACCCGTGTGTATACCCACGGTCAAGAGGAAGCTAGCAAGGCAGCGATGGAGTCACTCGCCACCCGAACCGTGATCTTGGGAGAGAACTCTTGAGAGTTCGTCACTTGGTTAATGCTTCCGGGTTTCCTGCCAGTGTCGCAGACGCCGTGGGCGTCCCATGGTCCGACCATCTTCAGGCCCTGATTCTTCCCTCGTGGAGGACATCCGAGTTCGATTATGACCGTCTGCTCTTTGTCCCGGACGCGGCCAATCCTCACACGTCAATCAAAAGATGTTTGCGGGAGGGCTGCGACACTCTACTGCAAGGAGGCGACCTCTGTCCCTTCTGCAAGAAGGAATGGGCGAAGGCTGAATACCCAGGTGCCATGGAACAGTGGGCCAAACAACCTCGGCTTCACCGCACGTTCTCGGCAGGCTGTCTGGTGCCAAACTGCAAGCGAACTCACTCCAAATTGGGTCTTTGTCATTCGCATAGGAACACCTATGGGCTGCATAAGAAACAGTCCCGTCTTCCTTCGTATTCGCCCCAGGACTGGATCGCGGAAAGAAGTCCTCAACCGTTTTCTTCTGGGGCTGGATGTCTCACTGGCTGCGGGCGAGACCGTAGACACATCAGTGGTCTATGCCCCATGCATCACCGCAGCTACAGCAACTGGCGGAAACCGGGGCAACTGCCCCAGAGTGAGGACTCACTGCAGCTTTGGTTGGATCGCGAAGTCGAGCCTTTGATGGACTCGGAAGGACGCGCCGCCTACGCAACGTCTGCGTCCACCCCATTCGCACTCTTGCCGGAACCCCTCCGATGGGAATATCTGTACGCAGTGCAACGACGGGACCTTTCTGGTGTGGCCCATCTTGCGGCCTTTGATGTCCGCGGGACTTATCAGCACTTGCGCCGCAGCGGAGAAACCACACTTGTGGGTGCAATAGCGATGCATCGAAAGACTACCGACAGAAACTTGCTGGGGTTTCTGAACGAATGTCAACGGATCATCGACGAGGCACATCGGGAGTGGTCGGGTGTCGACGCGCGGGATCCACGAGTGATCTTTTTGAGGGACTTAGAACTGCGGAAAACATCCCTGCGGATAGGCCCCAATCTCAAGATCGATTTGCGCGTGATCGAGCATGATTGGATTTTTCAGACTTATGATACGTGGGCCAAGGCCGGTCCTAGAGGACCGAAAGAACTCCCGGACGTAGCTATTGCTTGGAAGATCCTGGACGAAGTTCTCGCAGCCCGAGGCGTGTCGAAGAGAGAGTTGGGCCCCTCCGACATGACCGCAGTGGTCAAGGAAATCCGGAAACGCTGGCCACTCGAAAAGACGCAGACCCGCCGTTTCAGCGCGATAGAAAAAGTAATGCGCTTCGCCAGGCTGGAAAAGCGACTGGAAGACATCTGGGGCGACGTTCCTACGGGGTTCGCCATCGACCGTTCGAAGCATTTGCCGTCAGGAGTTAAGGGAAGAAACTCGAGTAATGACGACGAGGCCTTCCGTTTCGTGCCCCAGCCCATCGTCGATTGGGTAATGGACCATCTTTCTCTGATTAACCGCGGGGACCCGTACTTAACCGCGGAGGCCAGAGCCCTCATCTACATTCACGAGCGATGTGGCCGTCGCACCGGCGAGACGATAGGTCTAGAGGATGACTGCATCTCGTACGACGCTCAGGGCGCCCCATATCTTATGTGGACACAGGGAAAGCCACCCTACACAGACGGCAAACGCCTGCCAATTCATCAAGAGACACATGACGTGATCCGCGAATGGCAGGCCATCAAACGAGACAAAGGAGTCAAGTCCAAATGGTTGTTTCCATCGCGTCGCTACAGCAAGGCGGACAAGACACACACACCGTACTACCTTGCGGTCCGCCTAAGGGAGCTCCTCAAGCTGATCACGGTCCACGCTCCCTACGATAGCCCCGTCGTTGGCTCCGAAGGCAATCTCATCCATTTTGATCTCTCGACGATTGACCCATATTCGTTTCGGCATGCCTTCGCTCAGAGATACGCGGACGCCACTGACGAAGCTGGCCGTCCAACCACGCCGCCGGATGTACTTCAGGAGCTTATGGGGCACATGAGCTTCAACACGACGATGGGATATTACCAAGTAACGGTTAAGCGACGAAGAAAGGCGGTCGATGCCCTCCCGGCCCGACGCCTGAGCGTCACTGGCGAGATAGTCGACGTAGACCGGGAGCGAGACGCCTTCGGTAAGGTTGCAGTCTCTTTGGGACACTGCAGCGAGCCCCAAAACGTGGCGGCCAATGGCCACTTCTGCGCGCTCGAACACGCGTGTGAGTCATGCCCATTCTTTTTAGTCGATCCCTTAGAGCGAGACGGGATGGCGGCTAAGAGACTACATCTAAGAGTCAAATTCGAACGCGCCAGCGTCATTCAGTCGCCACAACACATCCTCGACCACTATGCAGCAAGAATCCAAGACTATACGTCCATCATTGACGGCATCGACGGCTATATAGAAGGACTCCCGGAGGACGAACGGAAAAGGATCCTTACAGCCCTGGACGATATGGCTGATGTCCGAAAGCGCGCCGGCGCGAGCAGAACCATCGACCTTCGCGAATTCTTCAGGAGAGAGGATAGCGATGTCGCATAGAAAGACCATCGACGGACTTCAACGCCACCGTAGAGAGCAGTCGGAACAGAAGCAACGCAACGTTCTCCAGGCCATTCAAAGTCTCACATACGAGGAACGTGAAATCTCTATAGCGGCTGTGAGTCGTAGGGCTCAAGTGTCTCGCGAATTCATTCACAGCCACGCTCACCTGCACTCGGCAGTGACCCAAGCAGCTAAACAGGTCAAGGAAGCTCGCCAAAACGGACAGTCAACAAGCCCGTCGTCCGACATCGCCCTCGGGCTTAGAGCGGACCGAACCACACTTCTGAGCCGCTTGGAGAAGCAGCGCGTTCAGATTTCTGACCAACAAAACCGTCTGCAGAAATTTGACCGCGATCGCCAGCGTTGGCTCGGCGTCCAGCTCGAGCGTGACGACACGGTTGACCCTGAGGCGCATACAAAGCTTCGCGTCGAAAATGAACGTCTTTCGGCAGAGAACACGACGCTCTCGCGACAAGTCGCCGATCTGCGGCGCACCCTAGGCATAGTGGAAGAAAAGCTCGCCGCTTCCAAGCAAGCGCACGCTGAGGACGTGCTGGGAAGGCCGACAGACATTAGATCGGTGGCGAGGTTTGAGCGAGGCCCGGGCGGCTCGGGACCAACTCGCTGAGAGAGCTGGGGCGCCGTCTCGCCGTCCGGTGTCACCATCGCGTGGGGCATGGGTAAAGTAAGACATCAGGGCTCCCGCGGCATCAATTGAGTGTGGTGCACCCATCGATACAGAGGCCCTCGTCTCTTCACTTCAGGCCACGGTCACAACCTCCATGGGAAGAACACTCAGGACAAGGAACCCCGAGTCAGTCCCCGCGAACAAAGAGCGGCTCAATGCGAAGGGGCGGTTCACCCGCCCAAGCCAGTACTGCGTTTCCTTCGCGGGAGTACTCCCTGTTGAGTACGTCGATTCGCGATATGCGTCCGTCCGGGTGCTCCAATTCGTGGATTCTCCGCTGATGCCAGTGCCCACAGAACACATGTGCAGGTGCCAGGAAGTCGACAACGTCGCGGAGAAGCACTCGTGTTAGATTTGCACGCGCGATGACTTCGGGCGGCAGTTCAAGGTCGCCCTTCATCGGGATGCCTGCTGGGACCTCGTGAGTGATGAGGACGTCAACCGGTCCGCACGTGGTGATTCTTCGGGCGTCTTCTTTTGTGGGCTCCTCATTGTTCCACCAATCCTTACCCTGTGTCCGGTGCTCATAGTCGACGCTGAATGCCCCGCCCAATGCGCCGACAACCAGACCTTCGATCTGTGTACGGCCTCCCCTGGGTAGTACGCGAATATTGGACCGGAAAGTCGCCAATCCGTCGAACTCAACGGGTAGTGATTCCAAGGTCTCCCAATTGTCGTGATTTCCGCCCGAGACGATCAGCGTCATTCCCAACTCCAGCAGATACTTGTTCAGTCTGGCTTCGTAGCGTCCTCGTTTGGCCCCCGGCCAGTCCAAGCCGAAGTCGCCGACGTGAAGAATCGTGCTGACCCCTTCCCGCGCCGCAGAGCGGACGGCAGCGATGGCCCAGCCGAGGTCGCCGTGCCAGTCTCCTGCAACAGCGAATGGTCGGGACTCATCCTGAGAGTTTGCGATGGCAGGTCAGCTCCTTAGCGTTCTATCGTTTGGAGACGGGCGATCGATAGCACCTCGGTGGTGCTACGAAGAGTGGGAATTCCGTCGAGCCGGACATCCAGCCACATCGAACCACGGTTACGTCCCGCTGAGTGGTGGAGTTTTCTCGACACCGTGCAGGTCAGTTATTTGATTATGCTGCCGTGAGTTCAGGGA
>NZ_MQTS01000110.1:2148-17960 GCF_020532825.1 Arthrobacter sp. SO3 | reverse complement strand
CCGCCGCCCGCACCCGTTGCCCCCGTTCCAGGTCCAGCCGCCCCTGCTCCGGCCCAGCCGGCGCCGGCAATCCCGCCCGCGCCCTCGCCCGCTCCTGTGCCGGTTCCGGCGCCCGCACCTGCCCCGGCGCCGTCGCCGTCGCCGGGCGGCTCCAACCAGACAGCCATCTCGGTGGCTCTCGGCAAGGTCGGCGCGCCCTATTTCTACCAGTACGGCGGGACGGGTGCGTGGGGATTCGACTGCTCCGGACTGGTCCAGAACGCCTTCGCCGCGGCCGGTAAGTACCTGCCCCGCACCGCGTCCCAGCAGTTCGCCCAGGCCCCCGTGCATGTCCCGCTCTCCCAGGCCCAGCCGGGCGACCTGCTGGTCTGGGGCTCGGCACCGGGTTTCTACCATGTGGCGATTTACCTCGGCGGCGGACGCGTGGTCCAGGCGCTGAATCCCGACGCCGGGATTACCGTGACCGACGTTGCCGCCATGTCCGGAATGCAGCTGTACCCGGTGGTCGCCCGGTACTGAGCGCCGTTAGGAGAGCACGTCCTTCGTGATGAACCTGCCGTAGGCGAGCGCACCGAAGACTGCAATGTAGCCGCCCTGCAGCAGCAGGTTCGTGAGGAAGGAATCCCACGCGATGGGTTGGCGGAGCAGGTCCGCGAAGTCCAGCCAGTAGTGGCTGAACAGCCACGGATGCAGCCAGTCCAGCTGGGGCAGCGCGTCGAGGACCTGCGAAACCACCGAGAGCACCACCGTGGACGCCATGGCGCCCACGGGCACGTCCGTGAGAGTTGACATAAAGAGTCCGATCGCCGATAGGCCCATCAGCGAGACGGCAAGGTAGGCCGCTATCAGCAGCAGCCGCAGCAATGCCTCGGCTGCGCCGATCGAGTCACCGGAGAGCAGCGTGACCGGGCCAACCGGGAAGAGTGCTGCTCCGATCGCCGCCCCGACGAGTGCCACCACGAGCGGTGCCGTGACGGCGAAGGCCACCGCCCCGGCGTATTTCACCAGCAGCAGCCGGACCCGGCCTGCCGGCGCCACCAGCAGGTAGCGCAGTGTTCCCAGTCCGGCCTCGCCAGCCACGGTATCCCCCGCGACCACCCCTACGGTCAGCGGAAGGAACAGCGGAACGGACACGAGCAACGCGGTCACGCCGACGAACAAGCCGTTCTGGGTAATCCGGTCCAGGAACGCCGGACCCCGTCCCGCCGGCACCGCGGAGGACAGCCGGACCGCCACGGCGATCAGGATCGGAATGGCCGCCAGCGCACACAGCATGGCCCAGGTCCTGCGGCGGCGGAAGAGCACCCCGAGTTCGGATGCGAGCAGGCCCCGCCCCCACCGGCCCTGCCGGCTGGACGCTGCAGCGGGGCGGCCGCCGGAGCCGGAGCTATTACTGGCAACGGCCCCATCCCTCGTGCCGGACTTTTCACTGGACAACGTCGAAGCCCTCCCCCGTCAGTGCCACAAAGCGCTCTTCCAGGCTGACCTGTTCCGTCGCGAAGCCGCGGACCCGTACGCCGGCAGCCACCAGGGCCTCCACAACCGCCTCCGGCGCCACGGCTCCGGCGCCCGCCGCCGTCGCCGCCGCGGGAAGCGGGGCGTAGAGCACCTCACCCGCGTCGTTGGAATCTGTGCTGCCGGGAGCCGCGGGGGTGGCCGCGCCGTCCACGGCTGCGCTCAGGCCCAGCCGGGCCAGGACCTCGGCCGCGGCCCCAGGGTCCGGGGTCAGCACCCGGATCCGGGCCTGCCCTGCCTGCCGCAGCTCCGCCAGGGTCCCCTGTGCCACCAGCCGGCCCGCGCTCATGATGGCCGCGTGCGTGCAGATTTGTTCCACTTCGGCCAGCAGATGGCTGGAGACGAACACCGTGGCGCCGTTGGCAGCGAGCGAGCGCACCAGGCTGCGGATCTCCCGGGTGCCCTGCGGATCGAGGCCGTTGGTCGGTTCGTCCAGGACCAGGAGTTCGCGCGGTGCCAGCAGGGCGTTGGCGATGCCCAGCCGCTGTTTCATGCCAAGCGAATAAGCCCTGACCTTCTTGTCTGCGGCATGCGTCAGCCCCACCCGCTCCAGCGCCGAGTGGACCCGGGCAGTGCGGGTGGCGGCCGGAACGTGGGGGTCCGCGGCGTCGAGTCGGTGCAGGTTGGCCGCGCCGGAGAGGAAGGGGTAGAAGGCCGGTCCCTCAACCAGGGCGCCCACCCGGGGCAGCACCTCATGCAGCTGCCCCGGCATGTCCTGGCCGAGGAGCCGGACGGACCCGGACGTGGCCGCGGCGAGTCCGAGCATCAGCCGGATGGTGGTGGTCTTGCCTGAGCCGTTGGGGCCCAGGAAGCCGAAGACCGAGCCTTTCGGCACGGCCAAGTCGACGCCGTCGACGGCCAACTGGTGTCCGAAGCGCTTGCTGAGACCGGAGGTCTCGATGCTTAGTTCCGTCGCCGGCCCGACGGCGGTCACGCGGCGGTCACCGGGTGGTTCACCGCTGCGTGGCGGCGGACTGCAGCCGTTCCAACGGCACGGAACCGGCGAGGACACGCCCGTCGTCGAGGATCAGCACGTTCACCAGCGACGTCGACACGAGCTTCCCGCCCGGGACGGCCACTGCGGCCTGTTCCAGCAGCGCGGCGGCGCCCGGCCGGGCTCCGCGCGGGTCGGCAGTACCAGGCTGCAGCGGGTTGGCGGTCGCCGGGTCCGGCGCTCCGGTTTGAGGCGGGGTCTGATTCGGCAGCGTGATGGCCCCCGCCGGGAATTCGAGGACGGACTCCCAGCCTGTTCCGATCACGGTGGGCCGCTTCGCAGCGTTCGCTGCGCGGGCGTCCGGCGGCAGTGCGACGGCATCGGCCTTGTGGTCCGCCAGCGGTATTTCCTTCACGGTGGCACCGGGCGGCGGAGTGAAGGTGAAGAGCGAGGCATCCGGTGCCTCAAGCTTGAGACTCGAGAACGCGACGCTGAAAGCCGGCCCGGACTGGCCCCGGGCCTTAACTTGGACGCCAAGCGGCAGTCCGCTTTCGCCGTCGACCGCGATGGCGACGGACGCCAGGAGGGAGATGTCCGACTTAGGGGTGAGTACGAGATTGTAGGCTGCCCGTCCGGCCACCCGGGTATCCGGTCCCACGGTTACCTCGGTGCCCGGGTCGAGTTTGGCGAGCAGCTTGTCGGCCAGCTCCGCGGGGGTCTGCGCTGCGGGACGGGCCGCGTGGCGGCCGGCGGCATCGGCAGGCAGCTGGACATGGGCGGCCGTGTTGTCCTTGGAGTTGTAGAACCAGAGGTCGTTGCCGTTCGTGACCGCATCCCGTTCCGCCATCTTGTCCATGACCTGTACGCGGGCCTTTCCGGGACCGTCAAGGTAAACGCGGGAGGTATGGGGTCCGGTAAGCAGCTCCAGCCAGGCGGTCTCCGGGGACCCCGCACCGGACCCTGATGTCGGAAGGTCCGGCAGGCCGATCTCGGAACTCTGCTCCAGCGTCCCGGACAGTGATTTTTCCCCGTGCTGGGCGACCATCAGCAGCACCTGCTGCGGAGTCTTCTCCGGCAGCGGGTCTCCGGCACTCGCGGGAAGGGATCCGGACAGCACACCGGCCGCTATCACGGCGGGCGCCGCCACGGCAGGGATCCAACGCATCCATTTGCGCGTCATGGCAACCGCGCTCCAACCTTGCAGCTCATGATTCAACAGTACGCCCGGAATCGGCCCGTTTCACCCCTCCCCGGCGGATTGGTCCGGCTCCGGGTCCGGGCGGGCGGCCGCCCCGGCCGCGGCCCGGCTTCAAGGCTGGGTGAAACCATTCAGCGTCAGCTCGACCGCCCAGAGCAGGAGCGCGAGGACCGAGGTCCCGAGTCCGGCAACGAGCAACAACCCCGGGAGGGCGAGTCCCACGATGACCCGCCTGAGCCGTGGCCTGCCGCGCAGGAATTTCCTGGGCAGCCCGCCCGGCCCGGGGTCCTGCCTCCAGCCGCGGAGGCGCCGGAGGAACCATGCGCAGCGGACGATGAAGGCCAGCCAGAGCACGGACACCACGAGGGTGCCTCCGGGTGGGGCGCCTCCGGCTGGTTTTCCGGCACGGTTTCGTCCCGCACCGGCGGCGGGGCGCCCTGCGCTTCGCTCATGTCCACCCTGTCGCTAGTACCCCGCCGGCGGGGCGCCCGGCACCACGGTGCCGGCGGCGCCGTCGACCGTGATGCTGTGCCCGGTGACAATCAGCGAGGTGGCGTCCGGGACCCCAACAACTGCTGGAATCCCGTATTCACGGGCGACGACGGCGCCGTGCGAGTTGGGTCCGCCCATTTCCATCACCAGGCCGCCGGCGGTAAGGAACAACGGCGTCCAGCCCGGATCGGTCGACGGTGCCACGAGGATCTCGCCGGGCTCCAGCTGCGCACCCCGCGGGTCCAGGATGACGCGGGCCGCGGCGGTCGCCGTGCCGGCCGACGCCGGGGTGCCCGTCAGAACTCCCGCGGCCGCGGCGCCGGGATCGGCCCCGGCTGCACCGTTCTGCAGCGCTTCCGGTTCCGTCCCGTCCGAGAGCAGCACCCGCGGGATGCGGCGGCGGCCCAGTTCTTGGGCATAAGCGTCCCGGCGCTGCGCGACGACATCGTGCAGCGGCTTCCCGGTGAGGCCGTCGCGGGCCTCGACCAGGTCGAGGAAGAAGACGTCGTCCGCGTCGGTGATGCGGCCCGCCGCGGCCAATTCCGTTCCAATGGCCTGGAGCTGCCCGCGCACCGCGGCCAGGGCCTCGACGATGTGGTACTTCGGCAGCTCCCGCAACCCGGCGAACATCCGGGTGCGCTTCAGTGCCGCCTGCACCAACGCCGCCCGGAGCCTGCTCCGCTTCCCCGCAGCTGCGGCAAGCCGCCCCATCTGAGCCTCGGCGTCGCGTGCCGCCCTGCTGAACTGCCGGTCCGGGGCCTGTCCGGGGTCCTCCAGCCGCAGGTAGTTGGCCAGGACTCCGAGGATATGGGCGGGGTCGTCGGACCACCGGGGCATTCCCACATCGATCTCCGCCACAGCCCGGTGTCCGTAACGGCTGAGGAACCCGGCCAGTCCCGACTGCACGGCGGCGGGAAGCTCGCGGGCCCGGTAGCGGCGGACCAACTCCGAAACCCCTGTTTCATCGAATACCGCACCCTCGAACACCGCGGCGGATCCGGCGTCGGCCCGGATGACGGAGGCGAGCTGCCAGAGCGCCAGGTCCATTTCGGTGGTCACGTTATTGGGAAGCCCCCGCAGGACCGGCTGCAGTGCCCCCGGGCCGCCGTCGGGTCCCAGCAGCCTGCCGGCGGCCGCCAGCAGGGCAAAGCCGAGGGCGGGCAGCGGCAGGATGCTGGGCACCACCGGGAAAAGTTCCTGTCCCAGGATGCGCTCCACGTGGTCCAGCCGCTGCGCCGGAGTGGACCCGGCCGGCACCACAAGGGCGGCCCGGAACCGTTCGCCAAACCGTTCCGCCCGGCGCAGCGCGGCCTCGGGACGGAACAACGCGCGCAGCAGCGACTCCGGGACCCTGGCCCGGGTTGCCACGGGAGCGATATGCCGCAGCAGCCGCCACGGGGACCTGCTCGTGACAGCGAACCGGGGGTCCGCGAACAGCTGGCGCAGCACTGCTGCGGAGCGGGCCTCCATCACGTCGAACACCCGGGGCACGATCGCCCGCCCAATGGCGCTGCGCAGCACCGGGGTGAGGTCGAAGAACAGCCGCTGACCGGCCTGGACGTAAGGTGCCGGCCCGTCGTGAGGCACGGGGACGTCGAAATGCGCCGCGCGCGCCACGGACGAGGCAATCAGCCGGAAGACTGCCAGTCCCATCGGGGTCAGCGGGCGGGTCAGGCCTTGCGCCAGGCTGAAGCACAGGTAGACGCGTGTCCCGTCCCGGATCCGCTGCCGCTCGGGCAGCGGATACAGGGTGGTGATGGGCCGCGACTGCGTCAGCCACACTTCCCCGCCGCCGTCGATGGCCCATTCGAGGTCCTGCGGTGCGCCGAAGTGGACCTCGGCGCGGCGGCCAAGGAGCTCCAGTGCCGCAAGCTGGGCGTCGTCCAGGCAGGGTTGCGACCCGGCCCCGGACAGCTCAATCCGTTCGGTTCCTCCGCCGGGCATCGGCCGGATCTCCATGCCCTTGTTCCCGATCCTGCGCTCGAGGACCGTTTGCGTGCCGCTGTCGACGACGAAGTGGTCCGGGTTGACCGCACCGGAAACCACTGATTCGCCGAGCCCGGGGCTGGCGTCGATGACCGCCTCGTGTCGCCTGCCGGTCACTGGATTCGCGGTGAACAGGACCCCGGCCACGGCTGCGTCGACCATCCGCTGGACCACCACGGCAAGAGCCACCGTCGACGGGCTGATCCCGTGGCTGGCGCGGTAGCTGACGGCGCGGTCCGTCCAGAGCGATGCCCAGCACTGCCGGACGGCGGCCAGGACCGCATCGAAGCCCACGACGTTCAGGAAAGTGTCCTGCTGCCCGGCGAAACTGGCAAACGGCAGGTCCTCGGCGGTCGCGGACGAGCGCACCGCCACCGGCGCGTCGGGCCCCAGTGCCGTGTAGGCGTTCCGGACGGCCTCGACGATGTCAGCGGGAACCGCCGCGGCCAGGACGCGACGGCGGGCGTCGGCGGCCTGGCGGGCGAGCCCCGGCAGGTCGTCCGGGGCGGTCGAGACCAGGCCGGCGTGGACGGCGTCGAGTCCGGCGGGAGAAGTGGTACGCCGGTAGGCGTGCGTCGTCAGGCAGAAACCGGCCGGAACCGGCAGCCCGGCCTGCAGCAGTTCACCGAGGTTGGCTGCCTTGCCGCCGACGTCGGGAAGCAGCTCCGCGCCGACCAGCTCCAGGGCGAGCACCAGGGCGTGCCGCGGTTCCGGCTGCGGTTCCTGCTGCGGCGCAGCCGGGCCGGGGGGCTGCTCCACCTGACGGTCCTCCCTTCCGCGCTCGATCGGTTAGCTCGATCTGGTGTTGGACTGCCTCGGGCTACGAATCCCCGAGGATGGGCCCGAAGTTCACCCGGTCCGCCAGCCGGGGATCATCCCGGTCCGGAACCACCATGACGGGGCCCTTGGCGTGATGCAGGATGCCGTCCGAGGTCGAACCCAGCAGCATCCCGGCGAAGCCGCCGCGGCCGCGGGTGCCGACCACCACCAGTTCCACGTGCCGGCTGGCCTCGACGAGGATGTCCACGGGTGATCCATCCACGAGCTGGTTCTCCACCGTGAGGTGCGGAAAGTGGCTCCTGATCCAGGCGGTGCCGGCGTCAAGCTGGACCCTGATGTCGGTGAAGAGCGCTTCGCGGTCCATCGGTGCCGGGACCCAGGCCAGCGAGCCGTTGTACTGCGGGACGGCGCACACCACCCGCAGCCGCGCCGAGAGCCGTTCGGCCTGGGCTGCCGCCTCCAATACCGCCACGCGGGCCTGTTCGGAGCCGTCGACCCCCACCACCACAACGTTTTCGACCAGCACGTGCCCGGATTTCGCCCGCTCCGCGAGAACATGCCGGTCGTCGGTGGTTTCGCCCAGCCGGTCCGCGCAGATCAGGGGCACGGTAACCGTGGGACATTTGGAGTGCGCGGGCAGGGCACTGCTGACGGAGCCGAGCAGCCTGCCGACGAAGCCGCCCCGGCCGCGGGTGCCGAAGACCAGCAGCTCGGCGGTTTCGGACATTTCCAACAGGACGCCGGAGGCGTCGCCGTTTTCGACGGAGGCGTCGACGTCAATGCTGTACCCCGCGACCTTGTTCACGGCCTGCTGAAGAATGGCCTCCGCGCCTTCGCGGATCACCGAATCGTCGACCGTGGCGTAGCCCCCGTCGAGCCCCGAGGCAGCGAAGATCGGCACGGAGTAGGCGGTCACGATGTGCAGCGGACGGCGGCGGCGCTCGGCCTCGCGGGCCGCCCACACCAGGGCGCACTTGCTGTGGTCGGACCCGTCGACGCCGACGACGATCCCCCGGGGAGCTGCGGACCCGCCGGGGGTATCCCCTGCCGGATCCGGATGAACCTGTTCTCGGCCCATGGGGTCCGCCTCCTTGCGATTCTTGCCTGATGTTGCGGCTATTCTGCCAGACGTGTCCCCGTGCAGCGTCCACGGGCGACGCACACCGGATTCTGCGGGCAAGAACCCCTGGTTTTCCTCACTATTCTCGGTTTGCCGGGAACAATCAAGCGGGCAGCAGCACGGCTCGAAAGGCGAACGCCGCCCAGGATTTACCCAGTGTTTTACACGTCGTCCGGTGAACCCGGATGACGGCGGATGAGGTCCTCCGCTCCGCCGGGAAAGCCCGGAAATCCAAGGACGAGCCAATGTTTCAGCTGCTCTATCCAAGGCGGGGAATGTTAGGTAGTCTTCGAGGCGTTGCTGAACCGAGACTCGTGTTTCAGAAACGCAGTGCCAGCTGGTGGTGCGATGAGGGCGCGGCGTCGGAGCCGGCAACGCGTCCGGGGCAGCGTCACGGCACCTGGAACCATTCAAGGAGGGACCCTGCAGTGTCGAGCATGCCTATATCGGGGGGCATCGAACGGACCGCCGCCGTCGTCATCGGCACCGGTCTGTCCGGGCTGGCGGTCGCCAGCGAGCTGCAGCGGCGCGGCGTGGACTCCATCATCGTGGACGGCCTCGATCTGCTGGGCGCCGGGCATCCGGCCAACACCTCCTCCCTGCAACGCTGCGACGCGGCCGACGCCGGCAGCCTCCGGGAGCGCAACGAGATCCTCCGGCATCTGCGGAACTACGCTGCCAGCCACAAGCTGGATGTCCGCAACAACATCCGGGCCCTGGAGCTGGACCACCTCGACGCCGGCGTCAGCGGACCCACCCAGCAGTGGGCCGTCCGCACACCGGGCGGCCTGCTCCTGGCGGACCATCTCGTCCTGACCCGCTGCGCCCACAGCCAGCTGCGCCGGATGCTCTCCGAGCTCGGCATGGCCGCGGGCCAGAACCTGATGACGGCCATGCACGCTCTCGGAATGTACCTCGTGGGCGTGGGCGAACTCATCACGCCGACGCCGAAGGAAGTGCTGCGCCAGGCAAAAGTGGTGGGCCAGGCAATCTCCGCCAAGGTCTACCCCGACGGGTTTCCCGCCGCGCTCCCCGGTCGGTACGTCCTCGCCGCACCGGCTTAACCGGCCCCGCTGCTTCCCGGACCGCCGTCGCGCGGTCACCAACAGCCGTCGTGCGGTCACCAACCACAACGCGGGGTCAGACACGGCCCATCAAGAGGCGCCGGATGGGCCGTGTCTGACCCCGCGTTGCTTCCGGTCAGCTTTCGGGGCGGTCGCCGGGGCCAGGCTTGAGCCGGCTCTTGGCCATGAGACCCAGGACCACCAGGATGCCGATCGCCGTTCCGACAAAGATCACAATGCTCCACGGGAACGGTTCCGCTGAGCTGGCCGGAGTTGACGGCGCCGGCGTGATGCCCGGCTGGGCGGTTCCCATGGTGGGAACTGCGGCAGCCGCCGTCGCGCCCGCACCCGCGGCGGCGGCGGCGGTGAACGTGAAGCTGCCTTCGATGGGGTGCCCGTCCGAGCTGGCCACGCGCCAGGTGACCGTGTAGAGCCCGGCCGGGGCGCCGGGCTTGAGCTTCTGCGCAGCGACGTTGTCCACGATCTCCACGGCGCCATCAGCCCAGTTGGTGCCCGCGGCGTCGCTCACCACGATCTGTGAGCCCAGCGCCAGCGGGTTCCTGTTGAACGTGACCGAGACTTTTTCCGGCGGCGTGGCCACCGTGGCGCCGGAGGCCGGGCTGGTGGACTCGGCGACGTCGTGGGCCGACGCCGGAGCAACCGCCCCCAGCAGGGTTACGGCGAGGATCGCGGCGCCCAGCAGGGCGCTCAGAAACTGTCGGATAAGGCGCATGGGAAGGACCGCTCCTAGTGTTGGCTTCCTTACAGACTAGGTGAAATCGGCCGGACGCCGGGTGCCTGCCTAATAGGATTCAACTAACCATCCACATCCCCCGGAGGATTAATGCTCAAGCAGGGCTCTGCACTCGACCGGTACTTCAAGATATCCGAGCGGGGGTCGAACTTCTCCCGCGAGATCCGCGGAGGCTTCGCCACCTTCTTCGCCATGAGCTACATCGTGGTGTTGAATCCGCTGATCCTCTCGGGCCCCGATTCCTCCGGTGACACCCTCGGCTTCCCCGCCGTCGCCGCTGTCACCGCCCTTGTGGCCGGCATCCTGACCATCCTGATGGGGGCCTGGGCCAAGCACCCCTTCGCGCTGGCCACGGGCCTCGGCGTCAACGCCTTCGTCGCCGTGACAGTGGCCACCAACCCCGGCCTGACCTGGCCGGACATGATGGGCCTGGTCGTGCTCTCTGGTGTCACCATGCTGATCCTGGTCCTCACCGGCTTCCGGACCGCCGTGTTCAAAGCGGTCCCGGAGGGGCTGAAAACCGCGATCGTGGTCGGCATCGGCCTCTTCATCGCCCTGATCGGCCTGGTCAACGCGGGCTTCGTGCGCCGCATCCCGGATGTCGCCGGCACCACCGTTCCGGTCGGCCTGGGCTTCGACGGCAAGCTTCTGGGCTGGCCCACCCTGGTCTTCGTCTTCGGCCTGATCCTGACCATCGCCCTCGTGGTCCGCAAGGTCAAGGGCGCAATCCTGATCGGCATCGTTGCCTCGACCATCCTGTCCGTGATCCTGGAATTCACCCTGCACATCGGTCCCAGCTTCGACGGCAAGACCCACAACCCGGCGGGCTGGTCCCTCGTGGCCCCGAAGTTCTCCGAATGGGCGGCCCCGGACCTGTCGCTGATCGGCAAGGCCAACCCGTTTGGCGCGTTTGAGCACCTCGGCTTTGTCGCCGCCACCCTGCTGGCGTTCGTGATCCTGCTGAGCATCTTCTTCGATGCCATGGGCACCATGGTGGGACTGGCCACCGAGGCCGGGACGATCGACAAGGATGGCAACATCCCGAACGTCGACCGCGTGCTGCAGGTGGACGCGCTCGGCGCGATCATCGGCGGCGGCGCCTCGGTCTCCTCAAACCAGATCTACGTCGAATCCGGCGCGGGCATCGGCGAAGGCGCCCGGACCGGCCTGGCCTCAATCGTTACCGGCATGCTGTTCCTCGTTGCCATGTTTTTCACCCCGCTGATCAACCTCGTACCGTTCGAGGCCGTGGCCCCGGCGCTCGTCGTCGTCGGCTTCATGATGGTCTCCCAGGTCGGCAAGATCGACTGGCAGGACCTGGGCATCGCGATCCCGGCGTTCCTGACGTTCACCCTGATGCCGTTCACCTACTCGATCGCCAACGGCCTGGGTGCCGGCTTCATCATGTTTGTCCTGATCCGCACCTTCCAGGGCCGCGCGCGTGAGGTGCACCCGCTGATGTGGGTTGTGGCTGCGGCGTTCCTGCTGTTCTTCGCGATCGGCCCGATCGAGACAGCGCTGGGGATCCACTAGGCACCACCCTCCCGACCCTTCCGCCGAGGTGAGACTTGGCGCCCATGTTTGTCCAAAACATCGGCGCGAAGTCTCACCTCGGCGGCTTTCTGGGGTGTTTGGGGGGTGTTCTTGCCGCTGCCTGGCGGTGTTTCAGGGCGGATTCCGGGATTTCGGACAGTTCAACGGCGCCGCGGCTGGTTTTCCGGGCCGGGCTGCGGTGAGCTAGGGGCATGGTTTCTCCCGCACCCGCCGTTGATGTCCCGCCGCAGCCCTGGACCGGTCGGTTCGACGGCGACGGCGCCGAGCACCTCCGCTGGTGGCAGGCAGTCACGCCGTACGTCCCCCGCCGCGCCCGGGCTGCGTCTGTGGCGGCGTCCGCGTCCGCCCGCCCCGCGGTCATCCTCGGCTTCAGCAGCGATGCCGGAGTGCGCCGCAACAAGGGCCGCTCCGGCGCCGCCGCGGCTCCCGCCGCGATCCGCGCCGCCCTCGGCCCGCTCGCTTTCCACCTTGCCCGGGACGTGCACGACGCCGGCGACGTCACCGTGGCCGGGGATGCGCTGGAGGCCGGGCAGGCGCGTGCCGGGCTCGCCGTCACCAGCCTGCTCGACGCCGGGCGGCTCCCCGTGCTGCTGGGCGGCGGGCACGAGACCGCATTCGCAAGCTACCTGGGCGTGGCCGGCTCGGCGGCGGTCCGCGAGGGCCTGCGCGTGGGCGTGCTGAACCTGGATGCCCACTTCGACCTCCGCGACGAGGCCGTGCCCAGTTCCGGCACCCCGTTCCTGCAGATGGCCCGCGCTGAAGCCGCCGCGGGACGCGAACTGAAGTACGCCGTCGTCGGAATCTCCGAACCAAACAACACCAGGGCGCTTTTCCGCACGGCCGAGGAACTCGGCGTCGACTTCCTCCTTGACGAGGACTGCTCGGCGGAGGCGGCGCACGCCTTCGTGGCTGCGTTCCTGGCGCAGGTGGATGCCCTGTACCTGACCATCGACCTGGACGTGCTGCCGGCCTCGGTGGCTCCGGGGGTGAGCGCACCGGCCGCGTACGGCGTGCCGATGGCGGTGATCAGCGCGGTCTGCCGCCAGGTGGCTGCGAGCGGGAAACTCCTGCACCTCGACGTCGCGGAGCTGAACCCGGAGTTCGACCTCGACCACCGCACCGCGAAGGTGGCGGCACGGCTGATCAGCACGCTACTGGGGTAGCCGGCCTCAGCGCTGGACTCCCGGCGGGGGCCCGGACGCGAGGGCCTGGTGGAGCAGCGCCCGCGCGGACCAGCGCATCGACGCCATGGCCTGCTCCCGCGAGAGTCCGCCAATATCGGTCAGCCAGACGAGGGCCTCGATCCCGGTCGCGCTGCGCACGGCCAGGGCCAGGGCGCGGATCTCGGGCGCGGAAAACCTGTCCCGGAGGGGAGTGAGGGCCTCCTCGATCCAGGCGATCGCGCGGCCCTGGCGCAGCGGGAGTGCCGGCACGGCCGGATCCGGGTCCAGGGAGAGCCGGAGCATCGTGCGCTGCTGGGCTTCGGTGTTGACGATCAGCTGGGTGAATTCCCGGATGACGGCATCCAGCCGCGCCTCCGGGTCAACCGGCGCGTCGGCCGGCAGCAGCGACTTCCTGGCAGTTTCCGGGTGGGCTGCCGCGAGGAGCTCCCGCTGGGTCGGGAAGTAGCGGTAGGCGGTGCTCCGCGCCACGCCGGCCGCCGCGGCCGTGCTGTCAACCGTCGGGGTCTCCCCCGCCGCGACCGCTTCCCGGGCAACCGTCACCAGCGCCTCGAAGGTCCGGCGCTTCTGGCCGGTGCGGCCGGCATCCTGATAGGGGGTTGACATGCACCTTATGGTACATCAGTCTTGTTATGGGACGCTTGTCCCATAAGAAACCAAAGAGGCGATCCCATGGAAACGGTCAGCAGCCCTGCAGCCATCATCCGCGCGGAAGAACAGGGCGAGCGCCGCTGGTTCTTCGGCGGCGGCGTCCACACCTGGAAGGCCAGGGCGGCAGAGACCGGGGGCGCCTTCTTGTTGTTTGAGGACCAGATGGGCGGCGGCAAGATGACGCCGCTGCACACGCACCCCGATTCGGACGAGTCCATGTACATCCTCGAGGGCGAAATCATCATGCACATGGACGGCGTCGAACACCGGCTCGGAGCCGGTGGCCTGGCCGTGGCGCCGCGGGGCGTTCCGCACGCGTTTATGGTGGTTTCCGAGTCCGCGCGGATGCTCTGCCTGCACACCCCCGGGTGCTGCGAGGCCTTCTACTGGGACGCGAGCACACCACTCGCCGACGGGGACCCCTCCGGGACCGGCCCCGTGGATTTCGGCAAGGTGCAGGAGTCCGCGCGTCGGAACGGCGGAATCGAGCTGCTGGGGCCGCCGCCGTTTGCTCCGCGCTGACGAAGCGGTGCCGTCCAAGAGGCATCGGAACGCAGAAAGTCCCCGCCGGACAGGGCAGGGACTTTCCGGTGGGACCGGGTGCGGCTAACTGCGCCGGACCTGCACGCCGTCGGATTTCAGGAAGAGCTCGGTCTCAGACGGTACCGCCGGCACCAGCCAGAGGACATTGCCGCTCAACGAGACTTCCTCGACTTCGCCGGCCGCCAAGACCCGCGCATGCTTGAGGATTTCGACCGGATCGCCGGCCTTCAGGCTCCGCCAGTCGGAAACCGTGGTTGTGGATGCCATGCGTCTGGACATAACCGTCCCGCGTGCTTTCATGAACTTTTACCCCTTTGTATATGTTCTTTGTCACAACTTCATTGGTGTGACTTTCCATTTCTACTACAGTTCCCGGGCCTCCGCGGGCCATGTTGCCGACTATTTCCCAGACGCCGGAAATTGTTCAGCAAAACTGCATTTTGTTTTCCCTCAGGCCAGAATTCCTACGGCGGATTCGGCCGCCGCCCGGACCGTTCCGGCGGCGACAAGGGCGTCCGCCGCTTCCAGTTCCGGTGAGAGGAACCTGTCCGTGCCCGGACCGTCGACGACGTCGCGCAGGGCGGCGATCACGGCGGCGCCGGCGGGCCCGGGGGTCAGCTCGCCGCCGGAGAGCTGGGTGCGGATGTCCAGCGCCCGCGCCGAGGTCACGAGTTCGATCGCCAGGACGCGTCGCAGGTTTTCCACCGCGCGGCGGAGCTTGCGGGCCGCGTGCCAGCCCATCGACACATGGTCCTCCTGCATCGCGGAGCTCGGGATCGAGTCCACCGACGCCGGGACAGCCAGCCGCTTGTTGTCCGAGACCAGCCCGGCCTGGGTGTACTGGGCGATCATCAGGCCGGAATCGACGCCCGGGTCCGCGGCCAGGAAGGCCGGCAGCCCGTGCGAGCGGGCCGGGTCCAGCATGCGGTCGGTCCGGCGCTCGGCAATGGAACTCAGGTCCGCGACGGCGATGGCCAGGAAGTCCAGCACGTAGGCGACCGGAGCGCCGTGGAAGTTGCCGTTGGAGCTGACCCGGCCATCCGGCAGGACCACCGGGTTGTCGATCGCGGCGGCCAGCTCGCGGGAGGCGACCATGGCGGCGTGATCCACCGTGTCACGGACGGCGCCGGCCACCTGGGGGGCGCAGCGCAGCGAGTACGCGTCCTGGACTTTGGTGTCGTGGATCCGGTGCGAGGCCACGATCGGGGAATTGGACAGGACGCGGAGCATGTTGTCCGCGGAGGCGGCCTGGCCGGGGTGCGGCCGGAGTGCCGCGTGCAGCTCGGGCAGGAACACCTGGTCGGTGCCGAGCAGCGCCTCCACGCTCAGTGCCGCGGTGATGTCCGCCGTCGTAAGCAGCTGCCGGATGTCCGCGATGGCCATCAGCAGCATGCCCAGCATGCCCTCGGTGCCGTTGACGAGCGCCAAGCCTTCCTTTTCGGCCAGGGTAACGGGTTCGATCCCGTGCCCGGCGAGGAGCTCGGCGACCGGCCGTCCGCCCTTGGCGCCGTAAAGCTCACCATCGGGCCCCGTCGCTTCGCCTTCGCCCATCAGGACGAGGGCGCAGTGCGAGAGGGGTGCGAGGTCGCCGGAGCAACCAAGCGAGCCGAATTCGCGGACCACCGGGGTGATGCCGGCGTTCAGCACGTCCACCATGGTCTGCAGCACGACCGGGCGGACGCCGGTGCGGCCGGAGGCGAGGGTCTTGGCGCGCAGGAACATGATGCCGCGGACCACTTCGCGTTCCACGGCCGGACCCATCCCGGCGGCGTGGCTGCGGATGAGCGACTTCTGCAGCTGGGTGCGCAGCTCTTCGGGGATGTGCCGGTTCGCCAGCGCCCCGAAGCCGGTGGAGATGCCGTAGGCCGGCACCTCGCTGTGGGCGAGGGCGTCGATGTGGGCCCGGACCGTCGCGACGGCGTCGAGGGCTTCCTGGGAAATGGTCACCCGGGCGTCGTGGCGGGCGACGGCGACGACGTCCTCGGGGGTGACGCCGCTGGAGCCGAGGGTGACGGTGAGCGGTGAGTGGGTGTTGAGAGT
>NZ_MQTS01000110.1:0-2138 GCF_020532825.1 Arthrobacter sp. SO3 | reverse complement strand
ATTTCATTGGGGCCACGCGAGCAGGGATCCCTGGCCGTGGGGCCCCGCCGGCGAGGGACCCGGCCTGAGCTTGCGAAGGCTGGGAGCCGGCGGGGACTTGCGAGGTTAGGGGGCTCGTGGGGATCGAGTGCTCCGTAAGCGCCCTTTTGGTGGCTCAAAACGGCAGTTACGGAGCACTCAATGTGGGGTTGGGGCCGTGGTTAGCGGGTTTCTTGCATGGGGATGCGGACGCCGCGTTCTTTGGCGACTTCGACGGCGCGGTGGTAGCCGGCGTCGACGTGGCGGATGACACCCATGCCGGGGTCGTTGGTGAGCAGGCGCTCGAGTTTCTGCGCGGCAAGGTCGGTGCCGTCCGCGACCGAAACCTGGCCGGCATGGATGGAGCGGCCGATGCCGACGCCGCCGCCGTGGTGGATGGATACCCAGGTAGCGCCCGAGGCGGTGTTGAGCAGGGCGTTGAGCAGCGGCCAGTCAGCCACGGCGTCCGAGCCGTCGGCCATGGCCTCGGTCTCGCGGTAGGGCGAGGCGACGGAGCCGGAGTCGAGGTGGTCGCGGCCGATCACGATGGGCGCCCTGACCTTGCCGTCCCTGACCAGCTGGTTGAACAGCAGCCCGGCCTTGGCGCGGTCGCCGTAGCCCAGCCAGCAGATCCGGGCCGGCAGGCCCTCGAACTCGACCCGATCGGCGGCGGCGTTGATCCAGCGGTGCAGGTGCTTGTTGTCGGGGAAAAGTTCCTTGATGGCCTTGTCCGTGACGGCGATGTCCTCCGGGTCGCCGGAAAGCGCCACCCAGCGGAACGGGCCGAGGCCCTCGCAGAACAACGGGCGGATGTACGCCGGGACGAAGCCGGGGAATTCGAAGGCGCGGTTGTAGCCGCCCTTGCGGGCCTCGTCGCGGATGGAGTTGCCGTAGTCGAACACCTCTGCGCCGGCGTCCTGGAACTCGACCATGGCCGCCACGTGCTTGGCCATCGAGGCCTGGGCCTTCTTGGTGAAGCCCTCCGGGTCGGCGGCGGCCTCGCGGTGCCATTCCGCCACGGTGATGCCCTCGGGGAGGTAGCTCAGCGGATCGTGCGCGGAGGTCTGGTCCGTGACGATGTCGACGGTGAGCTCGCCGGCGTTGTGGCGGCGCAGGATCTCGGGGAAGACCTCCGCAGCGTTGCCGACGTAGCCCACGGACCAGCCGCGGCGTTCTTCCTTGGCCTTCATGACCTTGGCGATGGCAGCGTCGAGGTCGATCTCGACCTCGTCGAGGTAGCGCTTGCCGAGGCGGCGGCGCAGGTGGCTTTCATCGACGTCGACGATCAGGCAGGCGCCGTCGTTGAGGGTGACGGCGAGCGGCTGGGCGCCGCCCATGCCGCCGCAGCCGCCGGTGAGGGTCAGGGTGCCGGCGAGGGTGCCGTCCTCGTCCCCGGTGAGTTTGCGGGCGATCGCGGCGAAGGTCTCGAAGGTGCCCTGCAGGATGCCCTGGGTGCCGATGTAAATCCAGGATCCGGCGGTCATCTGCCCGTACATCATCAGGCCCTCGGCCTCGAGCCGGCGGAATTCGGGCCAGTTGGCCCAGTCGCCGACGAGGTTGGAGTTGGCCAGCAGCACTCGCGGCGCCCATTCGTTGGTGCGGAACACGCCGACCGGCTTGCCCGACTGGACCAGCAGGGTCTCATCCTTTTCCAGGGTCTCGAGGGTGCGGGTGATCGCGTCGAACGCGGCCCAGGACCGGACGGCGCGGCCGGTGCCGCCGTAGACGACGAGGTCATCGGGGCGTTCGGCAACCTCGGGGTCGAGGTTGTTCATGAGCATGCGCAGCGGTGCTTCCGTCTGCCAGCTCTTGGCGGTGAGCTTGGTGCCGCGGGCTGCTTTGACCGGGCGGGCACCGGTGGTGAAATCGGCGGGTGCCATGAGGGGCTCCTTCGTGTACTGGTTGGTCAAGCTTGGGCTTGAGGGAATTGAGGTCCTGTATCAACTAAAGCCTGTCGGCAGCCCCGGAAACAGAGCCGGCGGGCGGGTGCTGTCCGGGATTCCAGACGCGCCCGCAGCCTCCCCTTCCCCACGTTGCGCTATCACTTCCGGTTGCTAAAACGTGCCGGTGGGCACCACAAGTGATAGCGCAACCAGGGGGACGCAGGGGGTGGTTGGGGC
>NZ_MQTS01000011.1 GCF_020532825.1 Arthrobacter sp. SO3 | reverse complement strand
TGTGTTCCGTCAACTTTAAGTCGGCCATTTCAGCGCTAAGAATCAGGCCACCGCGGCACGTTTCCAGGCCATTCCAGCAGTTGGCTATTTCATGAGGGCGTTCTTGACCCGGTAGGACTCACCACGGAACTGCAGCAGCCGCCCGTGGTGGACCAGCCGGTCGATAACGGCGGCGGCCAGGTTGTCGTCCCCGAACACGGTTCCCCAGCGGGAAAACTCCAAATTGGTAGTGATGATCAGGCTGCGCTTTTCATACCCGTCCGCGATCACCTGGAACAAGAGCCTGGCTCCCTCGGTATCGATCGGCAGGTAGCCCAGCTCGTCAATTGCGAGGAGCTGGTTTTTGGCCAGGGATGCCAGTTCCTTATCCAGCCGGTCCTCGTCCTTGGCCCTGCGCAGCATCATGACCAGGGCTGAGGTAGTGAAGAAGCGCGCCGGGATGCCCTGCCGGCAGGCGGCTGCCACCAGGGCGGTGGCCATGTGGGTTTTGCCGGTGCCGACGTCCCCGTAGAGGACCAGGTCCTGGGCCCGGGGGATGAAATCCAGGGATTCGAGGGACGCGCGGCCATAGTCCTCGGGGAACCTGACACTGGTGTAATCGAATCCCGTGAGTGTTTTCAGGGCCGGGAGCCTGGCGGATTTCAGCAGCCGCTGGCGGCGTGATTCGAGCCGTGATTCATGTTCGGCGACCAGGACCCCGTGAAGGTATTCGCGTTGTTTCGGGGTGCCCCTCTCGGCCCATTCGGTCAACACGCTGCCGGTCAGGGCGGCATGCTTTCCCGCCTCGATGATGTCCTGGACGGTGATCGGGTTCACGCGACTTCTCCCGTGCTGGTGTTCAGGGTGGTGAAGGTGTCATAGACGCTCAAGTCCACGTTGGCGGCGGCCGGTTCGGTGCCGTGGGCCAGCCGGCGGGCGAGCATCCCCAGCGCTGCCATGTCCGGGGCGTCCCCGCGCAGGATCAGGGTGTCGGCAGCCTGGACTGCGGCGTCGAAGCCGGCGGACCCTGACGCGGCATCCACCGCGTTGAGCAGCCGGCGCCGGTCCGTGGCCGTTGCCGCATCCAGCCAATCGCGCACCGGGTCGGAGACCAAGGCCCGCAGCGGGGAATGACCCCACGCACCGGGCTTGGTCACCAGCAACGGCAGCAGGGATGCCGGTTCGAAGATCGTCTCTGTCTGCCGGCCGAAGGCCCGCGGGAAGGACCGGACGGGCTCGGAGTGCTCATCGAGGATCTCGATGATGTCGTGGCGCAACCCGACGGTGAGGTTCCGGCTGTGGAAGGCGGGCCCGGCGGCGTAGGTGTTCCCGTCAATGAGCAGGTTCCCGGTCTTGTCAGCCTTGCGGGACTCGTAGCGCAC
>NZ_MQTS01000109.1 GCF_020532825.1 Arthrobacter sp. SO3 | reverse complement strand
AACAGTGAGAAGTTCGCGTGAATTTTGACGCTTTCGGCGTGAACTTGAGCATGCCCGGGGGTTGCAGCCGGTGTGGATGCTCAGGTTCGTGGAACCTGTTGGCCCTCGACGGTGAGGTCGGGGTGCTCGACGGTGTTGAGGTAGCGGGTGGCGCCTTCGACGCTGAGCCCGAAGAGGTCGCAGATGCGGCGGATGTCGCCGCCGGTCGCGTGGATCTCGTGCAGGATACGGTCCTCACGGAGCACCTGGGGCCGCAGCGTCAATCCGGTCCAGGGGAACTGGCGACTGACGGGGAGGAGCCTGGGTGCGGTACGCCGGTTGATGAGCAGGTGCGGGTTGGCACTTTCTGGCCAGGTCCGGTTGCGGTGGTCGAGCCAGGTTGCGAGGCGGGTACGCACGGGCGCGGCCAGCGGGATGTCGCGGTTGTCGAGTATCAGATGTCCGTCGCTGATGTCGGTGAGCCGCAGCGCGCTGAGCTGTTTCTTGGTCAGTGCGTGGAAGGCGACCAAGGCAACCGCGAGGGCGACGACCGGGTTCGGGGAGTTCAGCTCCTCCCTGATCACTGCGGCGTCAAGGGCGAGCGGGATGGTGCTGCCCTTCGGGGACGCTTTCATCCCGCGGGTCGGATTGGCGAAGATGAGCCGGCGGCCTTTGAGGGTCGTGAAGAGCGACTTGAGCCCGTTCCCGGCGATATGGCGGCGGGCCGTCGTTTCGTCCAGCGCGGCTGTGATGTCGGCGCTGGTGACCTCGGCGAAGGACTGGAGGCCTGCCTCGGCCCAGGCGTGGATGATGGGTTCGATGCCCAGGATGTGCGCCCTGATGGTCCCTGGGTCGCGCGGGATCTGCCGTGGCGCCTGGTGGGCGCCGTTGGTCAGGATTTGCAGCCACACCTCGAGCTGGTCCTTCATGACCGGCGGCAGGGTGCTGGTCTTGGCAGCGAAGTAGCGTTCGATCCGGGTCGGCCGGTCCTCGATGAGCAGGCCGGCCGCGGCCAGAACGTCGATCGTGGAGAGGACGTTGCCGGAGTATTGGCGCAGTTGGAGGACGTCGGTGGCGCGGATCTTCGCGGTCGGGCTGAGCCGCAGACCCTGCAGCAGCCGCAGCGAGCGGGTCACGTCGTTGCGTTGCCGCTTGCTCCAGCCGGCCCTCGCGGCGTGTTCACGGACGATGGCGGCGCAGTAGCGGGTCAGGTCGTTCTCTTCGAGGCGGGCACGCGCCGCGACAACCTTCGGGTCGGGCGCCAGGTCGAACAACGTCATCTGCTCGCCGTTGTCGGCGGCGGATCCGGTGCCGGGCAGGTAGTTCTTGTCCCTCCGCTTCCATGGGGCACGTTGCTCCGGGCTCAACGGTGGTGCTCCCCGACGTGCGAAGGTCATGTTGGCGAAGAAGAGCTGGTGCCCGGCCTTATTCGCGCCGGCCAGGTCCAGGCCATGTCCGGGCTCCTGGATCATGCGGGCCTGTTCCAGACACAGCCGACAGGCCCGCCGCTCCCCGATACGGGCGGTGCGCCCGCAAAAGTCGCAGATTCCTTCCGGGTTGTGGGAGCGCCACCAACGACACTGCCAGCACGTCCAGTTGTAGCGGCGGTAGACACCCCACGCCAGACAGTCCTTGCACGAGCCCGGGTATTGCGGACTGCCGGGATGGCAGCTGGCGCACAAGCCTTGGCTGAAGTAGCCCATGCTGGTGCCGCACTTGAAACACGGCGGTGCGATGAACGGGCCGCCGGGAAGGCAGTCATAGCAATAGTCCACCCGCGGGAAGGTCCACGCGACACGGTTGATCTGGCAGCGGGGGCACATCGATGGCGGCCGCAGTGGCGCCGCCGGGCCCGGGGCCGGACTCACAACAGCCCCGCCTATAGGGGCGGCTCGGACCGCGGCCTGCCGAATCTCGGCGTTACGACCGGCGATACCCCGCCATTGCCTGCGCCGTGGCCCTGGTCATCGCCGTTGACGGTCTCGGTGGAGCGTGGACGACGTGCCGCGACCTTGTCCGGCTCGGGACTCATCAGGTCCGTCGGCGTGCACTTCAGCACCGAGCAGAGCACGTCGAGCTCCTCGAGTCTCATCGTCGCCGGTGTCCCGGCCCACCACGAGGACATCTTCCCGGCGCTGATCTCCAGTCCGGCATCGGCGAGCATCCGGCGCATCTGCGCCGACTTCCAGACCCCGCGTTCGGCGGCTCTGATCCGCAGGTTCCACAGCACGGCCTCATCCTTCCTTCTGTGTAGGCCCAAAGCGGGACTCGACCCGCTCATTGGCGTTCTTCCAGGCCAGTTCGACGTGCTCGCTGCGCACGTGGATGTAACCCGAGGTAGTCGCAAGCCACTGATGCCCCAGCAACTCCTGGAGGGCCTTGATGTCCATCCCGGCCCCGTAAAGCGAGGAAGCGCAGTAATGCCGCAGAACGTGGGGAGTCAGCCGTCCCGACCATGCCGGCAACCACTGCTCGACTTGCAATCCCAGGCTGCGCCGCAGGGCGTTGCCACCGACCCGGCCACATCGCCCCAGCTCGGAATCGAACCGCTCCGAGGGGAGCAAAGGCGCGTCGGGGTCAGCCCAGTCCTCGCCGTACTGGTGTCGGACCTCGCCCAGCCACCAGTCGATCAGCTCTGCCGCGCCATTGATCGCGGGCACCAGACGCGGCTTCGGGCCACGGCCGTGTGCTCCCTTGCCGAACCGGACATGGAGCTTGCCGAACCCGCCCAGGTCCGGGCGCCAGTCACGGATGTCGAGCATCACCGTCTCGTTGATCCGCAACCCCAGCCGACGCCAGAGCGAGGCAGCGAAGTAGTCCCGCGCGGCGGGCAGATACTTGCGGGCCTGCGGGATCGAGTGCCGCCAACAAGTAAAGAACGTTTCGATCTCGGCATCCGACGGCGGCACTCTGACGTTGCCCAGCGCCGCCCCGGACTGGCGGTTGAACTCATCGATGGGCTGCTCGACCAGCACCCCGGCCACCCGATGGATCCGGCCCTGGTAACGGCTGATCATGAACTCGTAAAACAATGCCAGTGTCCCGGCCTTGCCGGCCCTGGTGCTCACACTGCGACCCAGCCTGCGCTGCTCGGCCAGGAACCGGTCGGCGTCCTGGCAGGTTGCCGCCCACAGCGGACCCGTCACCGAACGGGCGAACTCAACAATCGTCGCCCGGGTATTGCGGATATGCGAGTCGCTCAAACCAGCCGCTGCCATCGCCAACGCGTACTGGTCAACGATCTCCTGCTCGAAATCCTCGGCCGCCTGCACACTCCAGAACGCCGGATCCATGGCGCCGCCACCGGGCAACGCCACCAGCACCATCAGCTACCAACTTCAGAAGGAGCGAGCATGCGTCGACATTACGCCCAAACCGTCACTCTCGTCGATGGTTCGTCGATTCGGGCCCCAAGGGGCTCCGAACCGACATCACCTGCTCAAACGCGAATCCCCACCGCAGAACAGGCCAACGAACCTGAGCGAATAGAGATA
>NZ_MQTS01000108.1:75218-98349 GCF_020532825.1 Arthrobacter sp. SO3 | reverse complement strand
GGGTTAGCGCTCCAGGTCGCCGCGGATGAAGGCCTCAACCTTGTCGCGGGCGAGGTCGTCGTTGAACTGCTCCGGCGGGGACTTCATGAAGTAGCTCGACGCCGAGAGCAGCGGGCCGCCGATGCCGCGGTCCAGGCCGATCTTGGCGGCGCGGATGGCGTCGATGATCACGCCGGCGGAGTTGGGCGAGTCCCAGACCTCGAGCTTGTATTCGAGCGACACCGGGGCGTCGCCGAAGTTGCGGCCCTCGAGCCGGACGAAGGCCCATTTGCGGTCATCTAGCCACTGCACGTAGTCCGACGGGCCGATGTGGACGTCGCGGGGCGCGATGTCGGCTTCCACGTTGGAGGTGACGGCCTGGGTCTTGGAGATCTTCTTGGACTCGAGGCGGTCGCGTTCCAGCATGTTCTTGAAGTCCATGTTGCCGCCGACGTTCAGCTGGTAGGTGCGGTCCAGGGTGACGCCGCGGTCCTCGAACAGCTTGGCCATGACGCGGTGCGTGATAGTCGCACCGATCTGGCTCTTGATGTCATCGCCCACGATCGGGACACCGGCGGCGGTGAACTTGTCCGCCCAGGCCTTGGTGCCGGCGATGAAGACCGGCAGGGCGTTGACGAAGCCAACCCCGGCGTCGATCGCGCACTGGGCGTAGAACTCCGCGGCTTCCTGCGACCCGACCGGCAGGTAGCAGACCATCACGTCGACCTTGGCGTCCTTGAGGGCCTGGACGACGTCGACCGGCTCTTCCGTGGACTGCTCGATGGTCTCGAGGTAGTACTTTCCGAGCCCGTCGAGGGTCGGCCCGCGCTGGACGGTGACACCTGTCGGCGGAACGTCGGCGATCTTGATGGTGTTGTTTTCGCTGGCCAGGATGGCCTCGGACAGGTCCAGGCCCACCTTCTTGGCGTCGACGTCGAACGCGGCAACGAACTCGACGTCGTTGACGTGGTACTTGCCGAACTCAACATGCATCAGCCCGGGAATCGTGGCCTTGGGATCGGCATCCCGGTAGTACTCAACGCCTTGGACCAGCGAAGTGGCACAGTTTCCTACGCCGACGATTGCAACACGAATCGGATGTGAAGACACGGAACTCCTTTGAGAACAAACTTCAAACGCCCCGGCGCGGACGCGCTGATGCGCGGCGGCGGCAGACGGGCATGGCGCCGTACGGCGCCCTTAGCATTCTAGTCAACGGCGCCGGCGGGCTGCTTGTTCCCGCCAGCCGGCGCCATCTGTGTTACTTGCGGGCGATCACCTGCGGCCGACTACTCGCCTGCGGGCGCCGCCGGCTACTTCTGGGCCCACAGATTGATGTCGGATTCGACGGCGAACTCGTCGATCGCCGTCAGCTCCGCCGCGGTGAAGTCGAGATTCTTGACCGCCGACAGTGTGTCCTCGAGCTGCCGGACGCTGGACGCGCCAACCAGCGCGGAGGTCACGGAGGACCCCTTGCCCTGCTCGCGCAGGATCCAGGCGATGGCCATCTGCGCGAGGGTCTGCCCGCGGCCCTCGGCGATCCGGTGCAGGCCGCGCACCCGGTCCAGCTTGTCCTCCGTGATGCTGTTTTCGTCCAGCGACTTCTCCTGCGCGGCGCGGGAATCGGCCGGGATCCCGTTCAGGTAGCGGTCGGTGAGCATGCCCTGTGCCAGCGGCGAGAACGCGATCGAGCCGGCCCCCACCTGCTCCAGCGCCTCGTACAGGTTGGGGCTGCCGTTTTCGGTCCAGCGGTTCAGCATGGAGTAGCTGGGCTGGTGGATCAACAGCGGGGTGCCGAGTTCCTTCAGGATCCGGGCGGCCTCGAGAGTCTGTTCCGGGGTGTAGGAGGAGATGCCGGCGTACAGGGCCTTCCCGGAGCGGACAGCGTGATCCAGGGCGCCCATGGTCTCTTCCATCGGCGTTTCCGGGTCCGGGCGGTGGCTGTAGAAGATGTCCACGTAATCCAGGCCCATCCGGCTCAGGGACTGGTCCAGGCTGGCGAGCAGGTATTTGCGGGAGCCCCATTCGCCGAACGGGCCCGGCCACATGTTGTAGCCGGCCTTGGTGGAAATGATGAGCTCGTCCCGGTAGGGAGCGAAGTCGTCCCTGAGGTGTCGGCCGAAGTTGGTTTCCGCGGAACCGGCCAGCGGCCCGTAGTTGTTGGCCAGGTCGAAGTGGTTGACGCCAAGGTCGAAGGCCCGGCGCAGGATGGCCCGCTGGGTTTCGAAGGGCTTGTCATCGCCGAAGTTGTGCCACAGGCCAAGCGAAATGGCCGGGAGCTTCAGCCCGCTGCGGCCGACGCGGCGGTAGGGCATGGAGTCATAACGGGTCTCTGCTGCAACATACGTCATACGTAAAATCCTGTCCTATTTCGAGATGATGGCGGCGCTGTGGCCGGGCAGATCGAGCTGGCCGGCGTCGAGGCGCACACCGGCGTCGGTGGCCAGCGCAATCGAGGCGCCGGCAACGCCAAGCCGGCGCGGTTCGGCGGCGAAGTTCATCGCCACCTCCGTGCGGCCGCGGCGCAGGCGAAGCCAGCCGTCGGCGTCGCTGAAGGCCACGGCGGTGTCCTCGAAGCCGAGCCCCGCGAGCTCCGGCGTCGAGCGCCGCAGCGCGATGAGCTGCCGGTACAGCTCCAGCAGCCGGGCATGCTCCCCCGACGCGGCTTCGGCCCAGTTGAGCTTGGAGCGGGTGAAGGTCTCCGGGTCCTGCGGGTCAGGCACGACGGCGGGGTCCCAGCCCATCCGCGCGAACTCCCGGATCCGGCCCTCCGCGGTGGCCTTGCCGAGTTCCGGTTCCGGGTGCGAGGTGAAAAACTGCCACGGGGTGGTGGCGCCGTATTCCTCGCCCATGAACAGCATCGGCGTGAACGGCGAGGTCAGGGTCGCGACCGCGGCCAGCGCCAGCTGCCCGTAGCCGAGGGTCTGTGAGAGCCGGTCGCCGGTGGCCCGGTTGCCGATCTGGTCGTGGTTCTGGCTGCAGACCACGAGGGCGGCCGGGTGGACCGCGGCCGTGTTGATGGGCCGGCCGTGGTGCCGGCCACGGAAGCTGGAGTAGCTGCCGTCGTGGAAGAAGCCGTCGACCAGGACCTTCGCCAGCGCGCCGACGGAGCCGAAATCCTCGTAGTAGCCAGTCGTCTCGCCGCTGACGTTGACATGGACGGCATGGTGGAAGTCATCGCTCCACTGCCCGGCCAGGCCGTAGCCGTTGGCATCCCGCGGGTAGAGCAGCCGCGGGTCGTTGAGGTCCGACTCGGCGATCATCGTGGCACGGCGCCCGGTTTCAGCGGAGACTTCGTCCGCAAGCGCACCGAACTCCTCCAGCAGGTGGATGGCCCGCTCGTCCTTGAAGGCGTGCACGGCATCGAGCCGCAGCCCGTCCACGTGGTAGTCCCGCAGCCACATGGCGGCATTCTCGAGGATGTAGCCGCGCACGACGTCGGAGCCGGGGCCGTCGAGGTTCACCGAGTCGCCCCAGGTGTTGCCCTCCCCCGACTTCAGGTACGGCCCGAAGCGCCCAAGGTAGTTCCCGCTGGGGCCGAGGTGGTTGTAGACCACGTCCTGGATCACGCCCAGCCCGGCGGCATGGGCGGCGTCGACGAAGCGCTGGTAAGCCGCCGGGCCGCCGTAACCTTCGTGCACCGCGTACCAGAGGACCCCGTCGTAGCCCCAGTTGTGGGTGCCGTTGAAACCGTTCACCGGCAGCAGCTCCACGAAATCAATGCCGAGGTCCACCAGGTAGCCGAGCTTCCCGATGGCCGCGTCCAGCGTGCCCTCGGGGGTGAAGGTCCCCAGGTGCAGCTCATAGATCACGCCCCCCTGCAGCCCGCGGCCCTGCCACTGTCCGTCCGCCCACTCGTGGCTGCCGGCGTCGAAAGTCCGTGAGAGCGAGTGGACGCCCTCGGGCTGCCGCCGGGACCGGGGGTCCGGCAGCGGTGTGCTGTCCCCGTCGAGCAGGTAGCCATAGTCCACGTCCCCGGAGGCCGGGGCGTCCGGGGCGGTCCACCAGCCGCCGGTGCCGTCCGCGCCGCCCAGCCCGGCCAGGCCGGGACCGTCACCGGAGATGCGGCGCATCGGGTACTCCCGGCCGCCGGCGAGCAGCGTAACGGTGTGCGCGTCCGGCGCCCAGAGGTTGAAGCGTTGGTGTGCAGGCAGGGTGGTTCCGTGTGCAGGCAAGGTCATGGCATTCTTCCGTTCCCCGATATGGGTTCGTCGGTGGGTGCGGTCAGGAGGTGGGCACCAGCAGCGCCACCGGGTAGTCGCGGAGGATGGCGGAGAGCGGCACCGTGCCGGCGCCAAAGGTGTTCCCCGTCAGCTCGTCCGCCATGTCCACGGCAAGGTCGACGGCGGTGTCCCGCCAGCCGCCCTGCTGCTCCAGACCCCGGGGCAGCCGGGTCGCGAGAGTGAGGGCCCCGGCACCCGCGGCACTGCCGCGGTCAAAGCCGACCAGGTGCCCGGCCGCAGAGCCGGTGGCGGCCACGGGGCGGTAGCCGGTGAACAGCTCCGGGCGGTCGCGGCGCAGCCGCAGCGCCCGCGAGGTGACCAGGAGTTTCGCCGTATCGTCGGTGTACGACGCCGGGAGGTCCCCGGCGTCGAGCGCCGCAAGGGCCGCGCGACGCGCGCAGTAGTCGAAGGGACGGCGGTTGTCCGGATCCGTCAGCGACCGGTCCCAGAACTCGGTGCCCTGGTAAACGTCCGGGACCCCGGGCATGGTCAGCTGCACCAGCTTGGCCCCGAGCGAATTGACGGCACCATAGGGCGTCAGGAGCTCCACGAGGGTTTCCAGTTCTGCCCGGACCTGAGGGTTGTCGAAGACCGCGTCCACAGCCGCGGAGAGCTGCTTCTCGAAGTCCTGGTCCGGGTCCAGCCAGTCGGTGGAGTTGCCGGCCTCGCGGGCCGCCTTCTGCGCGTAGTACTGCAGGCGTTCCCGGTCCGCCGGCCAGGCACCGGCAACGGACTGCCACAACAGGTTCGCGAGCGGCCCGTCGGGCAGCGGCGCCAGTTCCTGCAACCGGGCCAGGGCGGCCTTCCATTCGGCCGCCAGCTCGGCGAGCACCGAGATCCGGGCGCGGGTATCCTCGCTGCGTTTGGTGTCGTGCGTGCTCAGCGTGGTCATGGACAACGGAAGCTCCGCCTGCCGGCGCGCCATCCGGAGGTGGAATTCCTCCGGTGCGACGGAGAACTCGGTGGGATCGGCCCCGACCTCCGTCAGCGTGCCCAGCCGGGTGTAGCGGAAGAACGCGGTGTCCTCCACACCCTTGGCCATGACCATGCCGGAGGTCTGCTGGAAGCGGCGTCCCAGCTCGGCGCCGGCTTCCGGGCCGGCGTCGAGCAGCAGCGGCAGCAGCAGCCCGACGGCGTCCACCAGCTCGGGACGACGGCGGACGGCGAGCGCGCACGCTTCCCGCAGGACGTCTGCACCCTCGGGAAGGTAGCTGCGGTAGACCGGGAAGGCGGCGATGATTTCGGCGAGCGCATCGGCAGCAGGTTCGACGCCGAGGCCCGTTCCGGACGGCACCAGCCGCGCCAGCCGGAGCATTTCGGAGTGCAGGATCCCGTCCGTGATCCGGCGCTTGGTGCCCCGGATCATCTCCTCGTAGTCGGCGGGCTGGCCGCCGCGCAGCTCAGTGTCGAGGACGTCGAGGGCTTCCTGCCCGGCGGGGTCGACGAAGAGCCGGTCCACGTCCGCGAGGGCGTCGTAGCCGGTGGTTCCCTCGCAGTCGAAGCCGGCCGGAAGCACTTCCCCGGGCTCGAGGATCTTCTCGATCAGCAGGTAGCTGCCGCCGGTGACCTCGCGGAGCCGGCGCAGGTACCCTTCCGGGTCGGCCAGGCCGTCCGGGTGGTCGATGCGGAGCCCGTCGACCAGTCCTTCGCGGAACCAGCGGACGATCTCCGCGTGGGCCTCATCGAAGACTTCCGGGAGCTCCACCCGGATGCCGGCGAGGCTGTTGACGGCGAAGAACCGGCGGTAGTTCAGCTCGTCGTCGGCCCGGCGCCAGCCAATTAGCTCATAGTGCTGCCGGTTGTGGACCTCGCGGGGGTCATCCGCAGAGGGGTCACCTGCGGTATAGGTCCCCTCGGCGAGCGGGAAGCGGTGGTCGTAGTACCGCAGCTCCCCGTCCTTGATTTCCAGCGCGTCAACGTCGGAGTCAGATCCCAGCACAGGGATCCGGACCCGGCCGCCGCCGAAGTCCCAGTCGACGTCGAACGCCGGGGCGTAGCGGGACTGCTGCCCCTCCTTGAGCAGGGACCACCACCACGGGTTCTGGACCGGGGTGGCGACGCCGACATGGTTGGGCACGATGTCGACCAGCACCCCCATGCCGGCTTCCCGTGCCGCCCGCGACGCGGCGAGCAGGCCCTCGGCGCCGCCACGGTCCGGGTCGATCGCGGCGGGGTCGGTGACGTCATAGCCGTGGTCCGAGCCCTTCTCCGCGGTCAGGATGGGCGAGAGGTAGATCCAGTCCACGCCGAGCGACTTCAGGTAGGGCACGGTCCCGGCAGCATCCTGGAGGGTGAAGCCGGGCCGGATCTGGAGCCGGTAGGTGGAGACGGGTGTTCTCATTTGGCGGTAGCTTTCGCGACGGCTTCGGCGGCCTCGTCCTGGGCCTCCACCATCTCCTCGATGGCCTCCTCGTGCTCGGCCATGGACGCCAGGGAAGCGGCCGCGGAGTAGTCCACTTCCACCTCGGGGCCGGAATGGGCGCGGAGCACCACCATGGACTTGGCTGCGAGTTTCAGCACCGCCTGCGCCTTGAGCGGTTCCACGGTGTTCGCCTGGTCTGCGGTGTCCACCAGGACGTCCCAGAACTTTGAGTATTCCTCCGCGGGCAGCGCAAAGTCCACGTCGTCGTCGTGGGCGTTGAAGGCGAGCACGAAGCTGTCGTCAGTGATCCGGCGGCCGCGGGAATCCTGTTCCTGGATGCCGTGGCCGTTGTAGAACACGCCGATGGTCCGGCCGAAGCCGCTGCCCCAGTCCTCCGGGAGCATTTCGGTGCCGTCCGTTTTCAGCCAGACGATGTCCGGCAGCTTCTCGCCCTCACCGCGGCGCACCGGGCGGCCGTCGAAGAAGCGGCTGCGCCGGAACGTCGGGTGGTCATGGCGGATCTTGTTGACGACGGCGGTGAACTCCACCAGCGGCTGGTCCATGGCATCCCAGTGGATCCAGCTCAGCTCGGAGTCCTGGCAGTAGGTGTTGTTGTTGCCCTGCTGCGTGCGGCCGAGCTCGTCACCGTGCAGGAGCATCGGGACGCCCTGCGAGAGCAGCAGGGTGGCGATGAAGTTGCGCTGCTGGCGGGCGCGGAGGGTCAGGACGTGGTCGTTGTCCGTGTCTCCCTCTTCGCCGCAGTTCCAGGACCGGTTGTGTGATTCGCCGTCGTTGTTGCCCTCGCCGTTGGCGTCGTTGTGCTTCTCGTTGTAGGAGACGAGGTCGCGCATGGTGAAGCCGTCGTGGGCGGTGACGAAGTTGATCGATGCCACCGGGCGACGCGCCGAGCTTTCGTACAGGTCCGCGGAGCCGGTCAGGCGGGAGGCGAATTCGCCCAGGGTCGAGGGCTCCCCGCGCCAGAAGTCGCGGACCGTGTCACGGTATTTGCCGTTCCATTCGGTCCACTGCGGCGGGAAGTTGCCCACCTGGTAGCCGCCCGGGCCGATGTCCCAGGGCTCGGCGATCAGCTTGACCTGGGAGACGATCGGGTCCTGCTGGATGAGTTCGAAGAAAGTGGACAGTTTGTCGACGTCGTAGAACTCGCGGGCCAGGGTGGAGGCGAGGTCGAAGCGGAAGCCGTCGACGTGCATTTCCGTGACCCAGTAGCGCAGGGAGTCCATCAGCAGCTGGAGCGAGTGCGGGTGCCGGACGTTGAGGGAGTTTCCGGTGCCGGTGTAGTCCATGTAGTGCTTCAGGTCGTCGTCGACCAGCCGGTAGTAGGCCTGGTTGTCGATGCCCTTGAAGGACAGTGTGGGGCCGAGGTGGTTGCCTTCCGCGGTGTGGTTGTAGACCACGTCCAGGATCACTTCGATGCCGGCCTTGTGCAGGTCGCGGACCATGGCCTTGAATTCCTGGACCTGGTGCCCCACATCGCCGGAGGAGCTGTAGGTGTTCTGCGGGGCGAAGAAGCCGATGGTGTTGTAGCCCCAGTAGTTATTGAGGCCCTTCTCCTCGAGCGTGCCGTCGTTGACGAACTGGTGCACCGGCATGAGCTCAATCGCGGTGACGCCGAGCTTCTTCAGGTGGTCGATCACGGCCGGGTGCGACACGCCGGCGTAGGTGCCGCGCTGTTCTTCGGGAATTTCCGGGTGCAGCTCGGTCAGGCCCTTGACGTGGGCCTCGTAGATGACCGATTCGTGGTACGGGATACGCAGCTGGCGGTCACCGTCCCATTCGAAGAAGGGGTTGATGACCACGCCGTGCATGGTGTGCGGTGCCGAGTCGCTGTCGTTCCGGGAGTCGGGGTCGCCGAATTCGTAGGTGAAGAGCGCCGGATCCCAGTCGATCTGGCCCTGGACCGCTTTGGCGTAGGGGTCCATGAGCAGCTTGTTCGGGTTGAAGCGGTTGCCGTGCTCCGGCTCGTACGGGCCGTGGACCCGGTAGCCGTACTTCTGTCCCGGCTGGATGTGCGGCAGGTAGCAGTGCCACACGTAGCCGTCCACCTCGGTCAGCTCAATCCGCGTCTCGCTCAAATCTTCAGCGAGGATGCACAGCTCCACCCGCTCGGCACGTTCGCTGAACAGGGCAAAGTTGGTACCAGTGCCGTCAAAGGTGGCTCCCAGCGGGTATGCCGTTCCGGGCCAGACTTCCATGTGTACTCCTCATGCATAAGCGGACAATCTCTAGACAGACTACTTGTAAGTAGGGTTATCATCCCTGTCGGGACGGTTGGTGGGCTCTGCGTTACATCGTCCGCAGCACCTCCGGGACGGCCTCGGCGATGCCGCCCGCCGTCACCGGCGCGCCGTCCGAGGCGAGGCTTCCGGCCCGGCCGTGGACGCTGGCGGCCATCGCCGCGATACCGGCCCAGCGGTCGGCTGCGGGGATGCCGAGGGAGGCGAACGCACCGGGGCTTTCGGCCAGCTGTGCCAGCAGGGAACCGAGCACACCGGCCAGGACGTCCCCGCTGCCGGCCGTGGCGAGCCAGGGTGTGGCCTCGGCCTGGCTGAAGGCGGCACCGGATGGTGCGGCCACCAGCGTTGTGGCGCCCTTGAGCAGCACGGTGGCGCCGGTCAGGCCGCTGGCACGCCGGGCCGCGGCGAGGGTGGCGCCCTCCACCCCGGAGCGGCCGGGTTCGGCGCCGTACCGCGCCAGCAGGGTGGCAAGTTCGCCGGCGTGCGGTGTCAGGACAAAGTGCGGGGCGAGGTCCCGGGGCAGGGCAGGCAGGGCCCCGGCGTCCGCCACGACGGGAAGCCCGGTGGCTGCGGCTTCGCGGACGCGCTCCAGTTGGTCGTGGGCTTCTTCATCGAGGCCCGGGCCCAGGAGCCAGGCCTGGACGTGGGTGTCAGCGGCACTGCCGGATCCGCAGACGACTTCGGGGCAGGAGCGCCGGACCAGGTCCGCGACGTCCGGCGGGCCGAGGTAGCGCACCATCCCGGCCCCGGACGCCAGCGCCCCGCGGCAGGCGAGGACGGCCGCGCCGGGGTAGCGCGACGAGCCGGCCACGATGCCCAGGACGCCGCGGGAGTACTTGTGCGAGCGGCGGCCGGGATGCGGCAGAAGGAGGGACAGGTCTTCCGTTTCGAGGCGGCGCAGGGCCGGCTCCGGGAGGGCGGCGTCGATTCCTATTGGGATGACCAGTACCCGGCCGGCGAAGTCCGCCCCGGGGTCGGCCAGCAATCCGGCCTTGGCGGCCCCGAAAGTCACGGTCAGCTCCGCCTGGAGCACCGGGGCATGGGCCTCACCGGTATCGGCGTCCACGCCGCTGGGGATGTCGCAGGCCACCACGAGCCCGGGCCGCGCGCGTCCCAGCTCCCCGATCAGTGCCGCGGCAGGGCCCCGCAGCCCGCCCTGGGCGCCGGTGCCGAGGACCGCGTCGATGACGACGTCGGATGCGGCGGCAGCTGCCGACGCATCCGCCACGTTCTCCGGAGTCAGCCGGAGCACCCGGCCGCCGGCTTTGTGAAAGGCCGCGAGTCCCTCGGGGTGGGCCTCCCCGGCGGTGAGCACCGCCGTCGTCCGCATGCCGCGGCCGGCCAGCAGTGCGGCGGCGAACAGTCCGTCGCCGCCGTTGTTGCCTTTGCCGGCGAGCACCGTGGCGCTGGCGCCGTAAAGGCGCCCCCCGCGGGCCCGCAGTTCGCGGACCACCGCGTTGGCCAGCCCGTAGGCGGCCCGCTGCATCAGAACAGCGCCCATACCTCTTTCCAGGAGCGGCTTTTCGGCCTCTCGTATCTGGGTTCCGGTATAGGCGCTGATCATGGTTTCAGTCCATTCGCGGTGCAGTCGCTGCGGGAAGTCCGGCTCGGTTCAGGCTGGGAATGCTCAGCCTTCGGCGATCACCGTGGCCGTGGCGATGCCGCCGTCGTGGCTGATCGAGAGGTGCCAGCGTTTGACGCCCTTCGATTCCGCGACGGCCAGCACCGTGTCCTTGACCTGGACGGTCGGCCCGTTCTGGTCCAGTCCGATCCAGCAGTCCTGCCAGTTCATGCCGGCCGGGGCGCCGAGCACCTTGGCCACGGCCTCCTTGGCGGCGAACCGGGCGGCCAGGGAGCGGGTGTTCAGTTCGCGCTCCGCGGGCACGAACAGCCTGTCGCGCAACCCGGGGGTGCGCTCCAGCTGCCGGCCGAACCGTTCAATGTCTACGACGTCTACGCCAATGCCAACAATCATGGCGTTATTCTACGGTCACGCTCTTGGCCAGGTTGCGAGGCTGGTCCACGTCGTAGCCCTTGGCGGAGGCCAGGGCAAGGGCAAAGATCTGCAGCGGGACCGTGGTGAGCAGCGGCGCCAGCAGCGTGGGGGTCTCCGGGATGTAGAAGACGTACTCGGCGTAGGCCTTGACGGCTTCGTCGCCTTCTTCCGCGATCACGATCGTCTTGGCGCCGCGCGCCCGGACTTCCTGGATGTTGGAGACGACCTTGGCGTGCAGCGAATCCCGGCCCCGTGGCGAGGGGACCACCACGAAGACGGGCTGGCCCTCCTCGATCAGCGCAATCGGGCCGTGCTTGAGTTCGCCGGCGGCGAAGCCCTCGGCGTGGATGTAGGCGAGCTCCTTGAGCTTCAGCGCGCCCTCCATCGCCACCGGGAAACCGACGTGGCGGCCCAGGAACAGCACGGACTTGGCGTCGGCCATGGACTGGCCAAGTTCCTTGATCTGCGCCTCGTTGTCGAGGATCTGCTGGATCTTGGCGGGGATCTTGTGAAGGTCCGCGAGGATGTCCTTGATCTCGCCCTGGAACTTGTTGCCGCGCAGCTGGGCCAGGTACAGGCCCAGGAGGTACGCCGCGGTGATCTGCGCCAGGAAGGCCTTGGTGGAGGCGACGGCGATTTCCGGGCCGGCGTGGGTGTAGAGCACGGCGTCGGATTCACGCGGGATCGTGGAGCCGTTGGTGTTGCAGATGGAGACCGTCTTGGCGCCCTGTTCCTTGGCGTAGCGGACCGCCATCAGGGTGTCCATGGTCTCGCCGGACTGGGAGATCGAGACGATCAGGGTGTTCTCGTCGACGATCGGGTCGCGGTAGCGGAACTCATGGGAGAGCTCCACCTCGGTGGGGATCCGGCACCAGTGCTCGATCGCGTACTTGGCGACCTGTCCGGCGTAGGCGGAGGTGCCGCAGGCGAGGACGATGATCTTGTCGACGTTCTTGAGCAGTTCCGGGTCCACCCGGAGCTCGTCGAGCGTCAGTTTGCCGTTGATGTCCGAGCGGCCCAGCAGGGTCTGCAGCACGGCGTCCGGCTGGTCGTGGATTTCCTTTTCCATGAAGGACGGGAAGCCGCCCTTTTCCGCCGAGGCCGGGTCCCAGTTGACGTGGTATTCCTTGCCTTCGGCCGGGGTGCCGTAAAAGTCGGTTATTTCCACCGTGTCGGCGGTGATGGTGACGATCTGGTCCTGGCCCAGTTCGACGGCGCGGCGGGTGTAGTCGATGAAGCCGGAGACGTCGGAGCCGAGGAAGTTCTCGCCGTCGCCGAGGCCGACGACCAGCGGGGAGTTGCGGCGGGCCGCCACAACGACGTCGGGCTGGTCCGCGTGGACGGCGAGCAGGGTGAACGCGCCTTCGAGGCGCTGGCAGGCAAGCTGCATGGCCTTGGTCAGGCCGCCCTTGGCGGGGTCGCCCTGGAGCTGGTTGCGGTAAATGTCGCCCAGCAGCGCGGCAGCAACCTCGGTATCGGTCTCGGAGCGGAACTTCACGCCCTTGCGGCCGAGTTCGAGCTTGAGCTCGGCGAAGTTTTCGATGATGCCGTTGTGGATCAGGGCCAGCCTGCCCTCATCGGCCAGGTGCGGGTGGGCGTTCTGGTCGGTCGGTCCGCCGTGGGTCGCCCAGCGGGTGTGGCCGATGCCGGTCAGCGATTCCGGCAGCGGGTTGGCCTCGAGCTCGGCAATCAGGTTGCTCAGTTTGCCCGACTTCTTGCGGGACGAAATGGTTCCGTTAGCCACAACGGCGATGCCTGCAGAGTCGTAGCCCCGGTATTCCAAGCGCCGCAGCCCCTCAAGGACAACGTCCAGGGCATTGTGTCCAGTATTTACCCGGCCAGCGGAGTGGCCCACATATCCAACGATTCCACACATGGACTCAAGCCTAGCGGGTTTCCCGGACAGCGGACGTAGGACGAGCGGCCGCAACACGCCGTGCGCTGCCCGTGCCCGGGCCGCCGGGACCGCCCCATTTCGCTCTCGGCCCGGCGGAGGGCAGAATCTCTAGGGTGACTTTGCAACGCAATGAAGCGAACGGCGACGGCGTCTCCCCGTTCGTGGAGCTGGACCGGCAGACCTGGTCCCGGCTCGCTGCCCAGATGGAGCAGCCCCTCAACCAGGAGGACGTGCTCCGTCTCCGCGGCCTCGGCGATCCCCTGGATATGAAGGAAGTCCGCGACGTCTACCTCCCGCTGTCCCGGCTGCTGCACCTGTATGTGGAGGCGGCAGGCCAGCTCCACGCCGCCACCACCACCTTCCTGGGCGAACAGACCCAGCGCACACCGTTTGTGATCGGCGTCGCCGGTTCGGTGGCCGTGGGCAAGTCGACCATCGCCCGCGTGCTCCGCGAGATGCTCCGCCGCTGGCCCGGCACCCCCAACGTTGAGCTCATCACCACGGACGGCTTCCTGTACCCGCTGGCGGAACTCAAACGGCGCCAGCTGCTGGAACGCAAGGGATTCCCCGAGTCCTATGACCGCCGTGCCCTGCTGCGTTTTGTGAGCGAAATCAAAGGCGGCGCCGAGGAAGTCCGGGCGCCCTGGTACTCCCACGTGACCTACGACATCGTCCCGGGCAAGGAAGTGGTGGTGCGCCGCCCCGACGTGCTGATCGTGGAGGGGCTGAACGTCCTGGCACCGGCCCGGCCGCGGCACGACGGCCGCCAGGGCCTGGCCCTGAGTGACTTCTTTGATTTTTCCATCTATGTTGATGCCAAAACGTCCTACATTGAGGAGTGGTACGTGGACCGCTTCCGCAAACTTCGGACCACGGCGTTCGCGCAGCCGGAGTCCTACTTCCACCGCTACGCCACGCTCTCAGACGCCGAGGCGGAACAGACGGCCCGCGAAATCTGGAAGCGCATCAACGAGCCCAACCTGGAGGAGAACGTGCTCCCCACCCGCGGCCGCGCCCAGCTGGTCCTCACCAAGGACGCCGACCACTCCATCCGCCGTATGCTGCTCCGCAAGGTCTAGCACAGGTGTGCTACGACGCTTCCGCAGGGTCTCCGGCGGCGCCGGAACCCGGACTGCGTACTCCCGGCCGCCGGGCCTTCAGCCTCCTGCTACTGGCCGGATCCGGCCTCGCGGCGCTGAGCGCCTGCGCCCCCGAAGCTCCCCGGCCGACGACGTCGGACCATGCTTCCGGTTCAGCGTCAATGTCAGCGACGACGGCGACGACGGCGGGTGCCGGGACGCCGTCGTCCGCTGCAAGCGCCACGCCGTCCGCTGAGGCCCCGCCGGCCAGTCCCGAGGCGACGTCGCCGGTGACCACGCCGCCTGCCCCGGCGCCCTCCGCCGCGGCCGCACGGCAGCACTCGCTCACCGACCCGGCGAGCCCCTGGGTGGTGGTGAACAAACACCGCCCGCTCTCCCCCGCCACGTATCGGCCGGCCGACCTCGCCCAGCCGGGCGTGCGCCTGGCCACCTCCGGCGAAGCGGCCCTGCTGAACAGCACGACGGCGGCCGCGGCGGAGCGGATGTTCGCCGCAGCGGCCGGTGCAGGCGTCACCCTGACCCTGGCCAGCGGCTACCGGTCCTATGCAACGCAGACCAGAACGTACAACGGGTATGTGTCCTCACGCGGGCAGGCGGAAGCCGACACCGCCTCGGCCCGGCCCGGCTACTCCGAGCACCAGACCGGCTGGTCCTTCGACCTGGGCGACGGCGGCGGGGCCTGCAGCTTCCAGCCCTGCTTTGCCGAGCAGCCCGCAGCGGTCTGGGCCAGGAACAACGCCCACCTGTTCGGTTTCGTGGTGCGTTACCCATGGATGCTGCACACGATCACCGGCTATTACTACGAGCCGTGGCACCTGCGCTACGTCGGGGTGGAGGCCGCGGGCGACATGAACAGCCGGGGCATTGCGACCCTCGAGGAGTACTTCGGGCTCGAAGCGGCACCGGCGTACCTGTAGCGGGCAGTGGGCAGTGGGCAGTGGGGCCCGCCTCCGGCGAAGCGGCCCAGCCCAACAGCACGGCGGCGGGAGCCTGGCCAGGGAGGAAATGTTACCCCGGCACCTGCGCCATATCGGGGGGTAGGCCGCGACGGACACGGCCAACCGCAGCATTAGCACGCTGGAGGAATACTCCGGAAGTACAGGCAATACCGGATATCCTCAATAAGCCGTTGCGACGGCCGATCCTGTAGTCTCACTGACCATGACAAGGGGTCGCCAGGCGCTCGCTCTTTTGGTGCGAAAAATTGACAGTTTCATCACACCGGACCGGCTCAGAGTCTATCCGGTCATCCTTGCGGTCATGTCTGGCGCCGCCCTGCTGGCCAGCTCGGTCATGCGCGTGCTCGTCCCGGCCGCCCAAGGCTCGTTCCTGCCCGATTACCTGGCGCACTGGACAGGGGCAGGCCTGTTACTCGCGGGCGATTCCGCGGACCTATATGACCCCCAGACCCAGCAGGCCTTCCAAACCGGCGCGCTCGGATCGCTGCCGACCCTGGCATGGTTCGTCTCGCCTCCGGTCGTCGCCGCGTTTTATGCCCCCTTTGCCCTCATTCCGTATAATTTGAGCGCACTGGTCTGGCTGGCTCTGAGTGCAACACTGCTGGTTGCATGCACCCTGAGCCTGAGGTCCCTGGCACCCGAACTGCTGCTGCACAAGCGCAAATTGGTTTTTCTCGCCGTCTTCGCGTCACCGGTTGTAGTCGAACTGTTGGGGGGTGGTCAGGACTCGGCATTCGTACTGGCCGTCTGGCTCCTAGGGATACGTCTCCTCGGGACCGGCCATAGTTATTGGGCCGGGGCAATTTTCGGGTTGGGTTTCGCGAAGCCCCAGCTTTTTGTCCTAGTACCAATAGCTCTTCTGGCAACGCGCAACGTTCGGGCGCTGGCAAGTTTCGTGGCAGTGTTCTCGCTCCTCGCCGGCATCTCCGTCGGTTTGGTGGGCGTGGACGGCATTGCTCACTGGGTTTCAGCGCTTTCCAGTCCGCTGTACACAGAGCAAGTCCAGCAAGGACAGGCCTGGAAGATGATTGGACTACCTTCGCTCGTTCAGGGGCTCTTGCCGCCCTCTTGGGCCGGGTGGACAGTACCGGTCCTGACGATGATTTCACTGCCAGCGGGCGCAGCCATATTGATTTTTCACCTCTATAAGACCAGGAAGCGGCCGGTCGACCTCATGTTGGTGTGGCTGGCAACGCTGGCGACGACGGTTGTCTTCTCCCCACATATCGCGACCTACGATGGGGTGCTGCTTGTCCCGGTGTTTGCCTACCTGCTCGAGCACCGTTCCACGCCCCTGGTCCGCGCTTCGACTGTGGGCGCCATTGGACTCCTCTGGCTAGGCCCGGCATTCCACCTTGCCGCAGTTCAAATGGCACGGTGGCCATTGGACATTATCAGCGCTCCGTGGGCAGCATTACCGCTGGCCGCTGTGTGGTTTGAATCCCTTCGCGCGCTTCGAACGAACGAAAGCCCCGCGGAAACTGCGTCACCCAGCTACACGGCCTGACGCAGGCACTCGTGCGCCTCGCCACGTCCGGCGAGGCCGCGCTCCCCAACAGCACGACGGCGGCCGCAGCGGAGCGGATGTTCGCCGCCGCGGCCGGGACGGGCGTCACCCTGACCCTGGCCAGCGGCTACCGGACCTACGCGACGCAGACCAAAACGTACAACGGGTATGTGTCCTCGCGCGGGCAGGCGGAAGCCGACACCGCCTCGGCCCGGCCCGGCCACTCCGAGCACCAGACCGGCTGGTCCTTCGACGTGGGCGATGGCGGCGGGGCCTGCAGTTTCCAGCCCTGCTTTGCCGAACAGCCCGCAGCGGTCTGGGCCAGGAACAATGCCCACTTCGGGCTCGAAGCGGCACCGGCGTACCTGTAGCAGCGCGTAGGCCCGCCGGCCCGCGGGCGTGTGGCGCCCGGGTAAATCGGGCGCGTGACACCCCGACACGGACCGCGAAACTAACCTGCCGGACACGGCGTGTTCACGCGGCTGGGCTAGGTTGGGCACATGCTGACAGGATTCAAGAACTTCATTCTCAAGGGCAACGTCGTGGACCTTGCCGTCGCAGTCGTCATCGGCGCCGCGTTTGGCGCCGTGGTAACGGCGCTGGTCCAGAGCGTGCTGATGCCGTTCATTGCGGGCCTGGTGGGGTCGCCCAACTTCGACAGCTTCGGCGTCGTCACCCTGAACGGCAATGACATCAAGTTCGGCGTGCTGCTGACGGCGATCGTCAACTTCCTCCTGGTCGCGGCTGCCATCTATTTCGTGGTTGTCGTCCCCATGAACCACATGATCGAACGGCGCAACCGCCGCCTCGGCATCAGCCCGGACGTCAAGGAAGAAGCGGCCGAGGACCCGCAGCTCGCCCTGCTGACCGAAATCCGTGACGCCCTGCAGCAACGCCAGCTTTAGCCCAAGACATAGGCTGACCGACCACTGAATGCTGAAGAAAGAACGACCCGCCTCTCCGGAGGCGGGCCGTTCATTCTTAAAACGGGTCTGCGCCAATGCTTAGTCGGCGACGAGCTCCAGAGCCAGCTCGGTCCGGACTACCTCTGCCAGGCGCTCTGCAACGTCCTGGGCGGTCTGCTGGGACGCGGCCTCCACCATGACGCGGACCACAGGTTCGGTGCCGGAGGGGCGCAGCAGCACCCGGCCGGTGTCGCCCAGCTCAGCCTCGGCGAAGGCCACGGCCGCCGCCACGGCGTCGTCGCCGTTAACCCGGGTGCGGTCCACTCCCTTGACGTTGATCAGGACCTGCGGGAGTTTGGTCATCACTTTGGCGAGTTCCTTCAGCGGCCGGCCCGTGAGCGCCACCTGGGCGGCGATCTGCAGGCCGGTGAGGACGCCATCGCCGGTGGTGGCGTAGTCGGCGAAGATCACGTGCCCGGACTGCTCGCCGCCAAGGTTGAAGCCGCCTTCGCGCATGCCTTCCAGGACGTAGCGGTCGCCGACGCCGGTTTCGCGCAGGCTGATGCCGGCGTCGCGGAGGGCGATCTTGAGTCCGAGGTTGCTCATCACGGTCGCGACGAGGACGTTGTCCTTGAGCTTGCCCGATGCCTTCAGCGCCACAGCGAGGATCGCCATGATCTCGTCGCCGTCGACGACGTTTCCTTCGTGGTCCACCGCGAGGCAGCGGTCCGCGTCGCCGTCGTGGGCAATGCCCAGGTCGGCGCCGTGCGCCAGAACGGCCTGGGCCAGCGGCCCCAGGTGGGTGGAGCCGACACCTTCGTTGATGTTGTAGCCGTCCGGCTCGGCTCCGATGACGATGACGTCGGCGCCGGCGTCCTTGAAGACCTGCGGGGAACAGCCGCTCGCCGCACCGTGGGCGCAGTCCAGCACGACTTTGAGTCCGTCCAGGCGGTGCGGAAGGGTGCCAAGCAGATGCACGATGTAGCGGTCCTCTGCGTCGGAGAAACGCTGGATCCGGCCGACGTCTCCCCCGACCGGGCGGCGCGGCTCCTGGCCGAGCTGCGCCTCGATGGCGTTCTCGACGTCGTCGGGAAGCTTCTGTCCGCCGCGGGCAAAGAACTTGATGCCGTTGTCCGGGGCGGGGTTGTGCGAGGCGGAGATCATTACGCCGAAGTCCGCGTCCAGGTCCGCCACGAGATAAGCCGCGGCCGGGGTGGGAAGCACACCGGCGTCATAAACGTCGATCCCGGAGCTGGACAGCCCCGCCTCCACGGCAGCCGCGATGAACTCACCGCTGGCGCGGGGGTCCCGGGCAACCACGGCGCGCGGCCGTGTTCCATTTGCATTGCGGTCATGGCCGAGCACGACGGCGGCGGCTTGGGCCAGCTGCAACGCCAGTTCGGCCGTCAGCAGGCCATTCGCCAAACCCCGGACACCATCTGTTCCAAATAATCTAGACATCGGGTCAAGTTTAGACGAGTAAAGCCCTAAGTTGTTCCGGATGGACAGCGCGGGCGTTGTGGCCACGTCTCCGCGGCTTGCCCGAAGTCGCGGTCACCCTGGGGTATGTTCGCCTTTGAAATGGCGTCGCGAGCGCGGATGAACGCGGCATACGGTATCTGGAAAGTGGTCTTATGAGTCGTCGCGAAACTGTCTGGTTTTCGGCGTTGCTTGCCGTCACAGCTTTTGTCTACCTGTGGAACTTGCCGCTGAACGGATGGGGCAACGGCTACTACGCAGCCGCTGCACAGGCCGGATCCGTTGACTGGACAGCTTTCTTCTTTGCCTCGTCGGACGGTGGAAATGGAATCACGGTAGACAAGCTGCCGGCGAGCATCTGGTTGAGCTCGCTCTCGGTCCGGTTGTTCGGCCTGAGTTCCTGGAGTCTTTTGGCTCCCCAGGCCCTTCTGGGAGTGGGCACTGTGGCCGTCACCTACCTGGCCGTCCGCCGGCATTTCCGCATGTCAGCTGCCCTCCTGGCCGGTAGCGCCGTTCTCATGACACCCTCCGCGGCGATCATGTTTCGCTACAACAATCCTGACGCCCTGCTGACGTTTCTCTTGGCGCTTTCCCTCTACTTCCTGGTCCGCGCCGTCGACGATGGGCGGTGGCGGTGGCTCCTGTTGACAGCGACCGCCATCGGCGCAGCGTTCCTGGCCAAGTCCGCCCAGGCTCTCCTGCTGCTCCCCGCGCTGGGCCTTGTCTACCTCTATTCGGGCCCTGGCCGTGTCCACCGTAGGCTCGTCCAACTGGTTAGTGCGATCGCCTGGGTGGTTATCGTGGCCGGCTCGTGGGTCATTATGGCGGAATCCACGCTCCCGGCCGACAGACCATACGCCGGCGGCTCATTTGGCAATAGCTTCGTGGAGGTCCTGCTTCGGCAGAACGGCCTCGGAAGAATCCTTGGCGCTGAAGGCGGCGGAACGGACGGGCAGGATTTGTCGGACCCCGGCCTCCTGCGGCTCCTGGTGTATCCATCATTTGGCACCCAGGGGTCGTGGCTCATCCCGGTAGCCCTGGTCGCCTTGGTCTGCTCCCTGATTCTGTTGCGCCGGGCCCCGCGGTCCGATCCGCGTCGGGCCCTTATTCTCCTTTCGGGGGGTTGGCTCCTCACTTATGCCGCAGTCTTCAGCTTCATGAGCGGAGTGATTCACCCGTACTACCTGGTTGCGATAGCTCCACCCGTCGCAATCCTCGCAGCTGCCGGCGGGCAACTGACGTGGGCCGCCAGGAGATGGCTGCCTTTCAGGCTGGCAATGGCGACTTCAGTGCTCGCCTCGGCAGCCTTGACCTTTGGATACCTGAGCAAGAGCAGTGGACCCGGGCCGGCGCTGGCAATGTTGGCCTTGATCGTCAGTGTGATCGGATGCGAGCTCCTTGTGTTCCGGATCCGCCGGCGGCAGTTCCGCATTGTCACCGTTATTGCTACGGCTGCAGCCTGCTTTCTCGGGCCGGCAGCCTTCACTGTGTCGGCCGTCCAGGCTCAGCACACCGGCGTTGAACCGATGGCGACCCTTCTCGGGAGCGCTGTGGTGCTGGACTCCCCGTACCCGGAACTCTGGCCGGAGGGCGACAGCCGGCTCCGGGGATCCGCGATGGGCCACCCCGCTGACCCTGAGGTCCTCTCACTGCTGAGATTGAATGCGCGCACCTACCGGTGGGCCGCGGCGGTTCCGGGGGCCCTTAATTCTGCGAACTACCAGTTGGGCTCCGCATTGCCAGTCCTTCCCATTGGTGGGTTCAACGGGGGAACGCCGTTTCCGACTCTCGAAGAATTCCAGGATTTCGTTTCTTCAGGACAAGTCAAGTACTACGTCTCGCGAAGCGGCAGCACAGACATCTCTGCCGAGGCCGGCTTCGCCGATGAGATAACAGCGTGGGTTCGCGGAAACTTCACGCCTGAACGTTTCGGGGATACTGACCTTTTTGATCTGACCCGCCCGACGCCCGGAGTTTGAAACGACGAAAGCCCGCCCCGCCAAATGGCGGGACGGGCTCTCTGGCAAGCGCAGGAAGCGCTTGGAAGCGGGTTTAGCGCTTGGAGTACTGCTGAGCCTTACGGGCCTTCTTGAGGCCGGCCTTCTTGCGCTCGATGACGCGGGCGTCACGGCGCAGGTAGCCGGCCTTCTTCAGGGTGGCGCGGTTGTTCTCGGTGTCGATCTCGTTCAGTGAACGGGCGATGCCGAGGCGAAGGGCACCGGCCTGGCCGGAGATGCCACCACCGTGGATGCGTGCAATGACGTCGTAGGCGCCGTCAAGATCGAGGATCTTGAAGGGCTCGTTGACGTCCTGCTGGTGCAGCTTGTTCGGGAAGTAGTTGGCCAGCTCGCGGCCGTTGATGGTCCACTTGCCGGTGCCGGGTACGATGCGAACGCGTGCGACGGCTTCCTTGCGACGGCCAACTGCTGCGCCGGCAACCGTGAGGGCCGGGCGTTCCTTCTTGGGCGCTTCTGCTTCCGCAGGACCGCTTTCCGAGGTGTAGCTGGTCAGGTTTTCCTCAGCCACAACGGCCTCGGTGGTCTCTTCGTTCTGAGCCACGATTCTCCTTGTATAGATAAGTTGTTTGGTGGCCAGGACTACTGGGCGACCTGGGTGATTTCGTAAGTCTTGGGCTGCTGTGCTGCGTGGGGGTGCTCGGCACCCTTGTAGACCTTCAGCTTGCCCAGCTGCTGTGCAGCGAGGGAATTCTTCGGGAGCATGCCCTTGATGGCCTTCTCCACGGCGCGGACCGGGTTGGATTCCAGCAGCTCCGCGTAGGTGACGGAGGTCAGGCCGCCCGGGTAGCCGGAGTGGCGGTATGCGCGCTTCTGCTCAAGCTTGGCGCCGGTGAGGGCAACCTTCTCAGCGTTGATGATGATGACGAAGTCGCCCATGTCCATGTGGGACGCAAAGGTGGCCTTGTGCTTGCCGCGCAGCAGGATTGCGGTCTGGCTCGCGAGACGACCAAGGACAACGTCTGTGGCGTCAATGACGTGCCACTGGCGGTTGATATCGCCGGGCTTCGGGGTGTACGTACGCACGGTGTTTGCCTCGTTCTTGTTCTGGCGTTCTTGTTTTAGGCGTCACGCGAAAGTGCACCTACTATCTATGCGCTACCGGAACAGAGGTGAGGGCTCCATGTAACCAGTCGTCCTGAGTCTCGAATGTGCACGTTGAGTAGTCATCCTGCAACCGGATTCTCAAGCGGGCACGCATCATCGAGAAGGACACGCACAACGACTACCAAGAATAGCGGATGAGCAGTCGCTGGGTCAAAATGGGGTGTCCGGATGCATTCTGCCCGCCCCCGGCCCGCCGCATCCCTGGAGGAACCCGTGTTCGACACCGCCGCCGCTGGCTCCGTTTCCCCGCTGTTCATTGCCGGAGTGGGATTCGCCGGTGTGTGCCTGGGGTTGCTGTCCGACGCTCTCATCCGGCGCGCGCTCCCCCAGCTCGCCGGCGAAGCCAGCATCCGGCTGAAGACAGCGACGGCGGCCGTTACCTTTGCCCTCTCGGCCCTGCTGGCGTGGCGCTTCGGAATTGCGGCCGAACTTCCCGCCTACGTCTTACTCGGCTTAGTTGCCGTCCCGCTGGCCCGAATCGATATTGCGCATCACTTGCTGCCGAACCGGCTCGTCGGGCCGCTGCTGGGGGCGGGCCTCGTTCTCTTGTCGTCCGCGGCATTCTCACACGGAGCGGCGGGAAACCTGTATCGCGGAGTCGCCGGGTCCGTAATCTTGTTCGTTTCTTACTTGATTCTTGCCCTGACCAGCAGAAACGGCCTCGGAATGGGTGACGTAAAGCTCGCCGCACCGCTCGGACTGTACTTAGGCTACCTAGGCTGGTCGCAATTGTTTTACGGCGGAGCCTTGGCCTTCGTTGCCGGCGGCCTCGCTTCTGTGTTTTTGGTGCTGAAAAACCGTGAAAACAAGCCGAAAGAGGTTGCCTACGGCCCCTCGATGCTGGCAGCCGGCCTGGCTATCATTCTGCTCATTCCGTAACACCCGCCACTGCCGCATCTCTACTCCCAGTGGTGAGCAAGCGCATCAATACAAGTAGTGCGCCCCAAGAGCAATCAAAAAACTGAGTACACACCCGGATAGGCGCAGGTAGCGCACCCTTTTCCATCCCAAAAAGTCGGGTATTCCGATTCGTTGCTGTGCCCTTAAGCGCCGTGCAAATGTTGTCCCAACGAAGCTCTAGGGAATTTGGCAACAAGGGGATTTGCTGGAATTTCGTTTTCATTCAAAACTCTGGAAAAGGAAAATAAAATGACTGGTCTCATGGTCTCAATGCTCGCTTTTGTAACCGGCGTCAAGGAGAAGCTCGCCTCCGAAAAAGGTGCAACCGCAGTGGAATATGGCCTGATGGTCGCCCTCATTGCCGTCGCCATCATCGTCGCCGTAACGGCCGTTGGCACCAATCTCTCGACGATGTTCACAACGATCTCCGGCAAACTCTAGCTCGAG
>NZ_MQTS01000108.1:70515-75189 GCF_020532825.1 Arthrobacter sp. SO3 | reverse complement strand
GGGCGGCGGCAGTTCGGACTACCCGTCCGCTACCACCGCACCTGCCTCTGGCTTCTCTTTCGTCTCCGTATGCGCAGGTGCCAGGTCTCAAGGTCCAGGAGGGGTCGTGCGAGGTCTCAAATTTAGGGTGAAGGTTGCTGCATCGGGGGCGACTTGCTGATGAAGAGGGACAAGCCCCGCGGCACGAAGCGTTCTAAAGAACTGGGGGCTGTCGCCGTCGAGTTCGCCCTGATTCTCCCTATTTTCCTGGCGCTAATCCTGGGAGTCGTGGAATTCGGACGGGCCTTCAGCATCCAAGTTTCCATGGCGGAGAGCGCCCGCGAAGCAGCACGGTATACAGCGATCCACTACACGGAGGCGGGGTCCTTGGCCGTGGCAAAGCAGAAGGCAATCGACGCAGCGCCAATTGCCGACCTGCAGCCCGGCGAGATCACCATCAGTACCTGCGGACCGGACCTGGACGCCGTCGTCCTGATCAAGGCCAATACCGCCTATCTGACCGGACTTCCGACGCTACTTCCCTTTCTGCCGGACGTCATGAGCATTTCAGCAAAAGGGGTAATGCGATGTGGAGGATAACAAGGACGCCGTCGGACGCCGTGGACAACAACGAAAACGAACGGGGTGTCATCGCGCCGCTCGCCGCCATTCTCATGGTTGCCCTCCTGGGCTTCGGCGCCCTTGCCGTGGACGTGGGAGCCATGTACTCGGAGAAGACCCAGCTGCAGAACGGCGCAGATGCAGCTGCTCTCGGGGTGGCGCAGGCATGTGCAAAGACGCCATGCGCTGTGGACCAGAAGGTAAAGGCTGCGCCCCTCGCCAACGGCAACGCTCTTGATGGGTCAAGCAACGTTGTCTCGGCCACAGTCAACGCCGGCACAGTCGACGTAACAACTGAGACACCAGCCGGCGCTGGCGGAGAGCATTTTTCGCTTTATCTCGCACGTGTCCTCGGCATCAATTCCGTGGAAATCCAAGCGTCGGCCCAGGCCAAATTCGGGGGTATCTCGGCCGGCAATGTGCTTCCGCTGTCGTTTTCCAAATGTGAGTCGGATCCTTCCTTTTCGAAGGATCTTCAGTTCTTCCCGGAGCACGGCAATACGTTGGCATCCAAACCCGACTATGAATGCGTCACTTCCTCCTCGTCCGGGCTTGAGGTCCCGGGTGGATTCGGCTGGCTTGATCACCCCGCTGGAGTTTGCAACGTCACGGTGGACATAAAGAACCCCTGGGTCGGGACCAATACCGGCCAGAACTATGACAGTGATTGCGCCACCGTGCTGAACCAGTGGGGGGCCGTTCTGGCGGATCCCACGAAAACCGTGGACATTCTGGTACCGATTTTTGACAACGTCCGGGGCACAGGAGCCGGCGCAGAATTCCACATTGAGGCCTTCGCCCAAATATCGCTGAGGGGATGGAACCTCAAAGGCGGCAGCACGCTGCCTGGGGACTTCATGACAGCGGAGGCAACCACACTGTCCAAATCATTGAAGCTCAAGAATAGCGACAACGGAATCTTTGGACGGTTTATCAAGAAAGTATCGCTGGCCGAAGCTGCCACCTTGGGCGGCCCGACAACATACGGATCACTTGGGGTCACGTTGTCCAAGTAAGTACGACACACACGAGTTTGAATCCGCAAGAGGAGGAAGTAAAAGTGAAAACACGCCTACTGGGAGGCATCGTCGCATTTGTGCTGGCAATAGTTGGCACCGTCTTACTGGTCTCATACGTTTCAGCGTCCGAGGCTCGGGCCCAAAAGGACCTGCAGCCTGTCGACGTACTTGTAGTTCAAGAACAGGTTGCGAAGGGCGCTGATCTTGAAAAAGTGAAGAGCGCTGTGAAGCTGACCTCGCTGCCTTCGGCCTCGGTGCCGAATGGCGCGCTCAAGAGCCTGGACGGCCTGAACGGGAAGGTCGCCGCCGTAGATCTGCTGCCAGGCGAAGCACTGCTTGGTGCACGGCTGGCTGATCCTGAGACCTTGTCAGCGCCCGGCTCCGTTCCGGTTCCGGAGGGAATGCAGGAGATCTCGGTCCAGCTGGAGGCCCAGCGGGTGGTCGGCGGCCGCATCGCGGCCGGCGACACAGTGGGCATCGTCGTCCTCTTTGACAAGGGGGCTGTGAAGGACGCACCTGATGTGGAGTCCGGGCAGCAGATTTTTCACAAAGTGCTGGTGACGAGCGTCCAGCGATCCCTGGCAAAGACAGCGGCAAAAGCTGGCGACGGGACGACTGCTGAGGAACAGGCCAATACCGAATTGCCCACCGGACAGTTGCTCGTAACCTTCGCCCGCAACGACGCGGATGCAGCGAAGATCGCATTCGGGGCCAACTTCGGAACCTTGTGGCTGACCAAAGAACCGTCGTCCGCCACTGAAGGCGCCCCGGTGGTTGTCAAGAAGCCGGAGCTGTACCGATGAGCAGATTCGTAGCCATAACAGCAGACCCCGATTTCGAGGGGCGCGCCAGGCAGGCCGCTTCCCGCCTTCATGGAAGTTTTCACGGAATCGTCGCAAATTTCCTGCCGCCGGGACCGGACGACGTGCTGCGCACCCTCTCGGGCGACCCAATCGAAGTCATCCTGCTGGGGCCGGGACTGCCCGTAGATGACGCCATTAGGCTCGCCAGCCTCTTCGATCTGCAATACCCGGAGATCAGCGTGGTGCTAGTCACCGACGGCGATTCCAGCATCGCATTGCCCGCGATGCGGGCAGGAATCAGAGATCTCCTGGAACCCGAGGCCGACGCAGACGCCATTCGCGTCATGCTCGAACGCGCCAGCCTCGCGGCAGCGGGACGCCGGCGCGGCCTCGGGAACAGCGTCGAACCTTTGACCGGGAACGGAAGAATCATCGCCGTCATGTCGCCGAAGGGAGGGGTAGGCAAAACGACTGTTACCACCAACCTCGCGGTCGGGCTCGCAAAATTGGCCCCTATGGGCGTGGTGGTGGTCGATCTGGACCTCCAGTTTGGTGACGTAGCGTCCGGACTCCGGCTTGAGCCGGAGAAGACCATGGCCGACGCGGTAAAAGGGGCGGCCGCGGGCGACAGCCTGGTGCTCAAGTCATACCTCACGCTGCATCCCTCAGGCATCTACGCCCTCTGTGCCCCCCTCAACCCGATAGAGGCGGATCAGATAACGGGGGAACAGGTCTCCAGGTTGCTTGTCCAGCTTGCCAGCGAATTCAAATACGTGGTCGTGGACACCGCTCCGGGACTCGGAGAACATGTCCTTGCGACCCTCGAAGAGGCCACGGACGGCTTGTGGGTTTGCGGAATGGACATCCCGAGCATCAAGGGCCTCCGGACAGGATTTGCACTCCTGACCGAGCTTGGACTGCTCCCCCCCAACCGGCATGTGGTGCTCAACTTTGGGGATCGACGCAGCGGGCTGACGCTCCAGGATGTCGAGGCGACCATTGGCTGCCCTGTGGACGTGGTTCTCCCCCGGTCGCACGCTGTGCCGTATTCCACGAACAAGGGGGTACCGCTGCTGCAGGATGCATCCCGGGATGCCGTGGCAAAGGGGCTGCGTAAGCTCGTCGACCGGTTCGACCCGAATTGGGAGCAGCGGCCCCACAAGAAACTTCACCGAAGGGCGGTAGTCCAATGACACTTGCAGATCGCTTTGAAGCCGTCCGCAGTGAGGCAGTCAAGCAACCAGTTTCCCCCCGCACTGAGATCCCGTGGGCAGGGAAACCGCAGAACGAGTCCGCCTGGAATGACGCGGGCTCCAAAGATCACAGCGCTGATGCCAACGATGCACTGACAGCGGTAAAGGAACGCGCCGGCCTAGCACTCTATGAGCGCATGGGCAGCCGGATCTCGGACACTTCGCTGGACGAAGCGGAGTTGCACGACTATGCCAAAGGCGAACTGCGCACCATCATCGAAGAGGACGAGATTCCGCTGACCGCAACCGAACGGCAGCGTCTGGTTCAGGAGATCCTGGATGATGTCATCGGACTCGGCCCCTTGCAGAAATATCTCGCTGATGACGCCGTGACGGAAGTAATGGTCAACGGCCCAAATAAGATCTATGTGGAACGCGGCGGCAAACTCTTCCTGACCGGTTCGCGCTTCACGTCCGAGGACCACCTGCGCCGGATCATCGAGCGGATTGTCACCAAGGTCGGCAGGAGAATCGATGAATCTTCGCCGCTCGTGGACGCCCGCCTGTCCGATGGTTCGCGTGTGAACGCCATCATCCCGCCCCTGGCCGTCAACGGATCATCGCTGACCATCCGAAAATTCGGCCAGGTGCCATTGACGGTCAACGATCTCATCTCGTTTGGCACGATCTCCCCGGAGATCGCAGAACTACTGAATGCCTGCGTCCACGCCCGGCTCAACATCATTGTGTCCGGAGGCACCGGGACTGGCAAGACAACACTGCTCAATGTCCTGTCCTCCTTCATTCCCTCCGATGAGCGGATCGTCACCATCGAGGACGCCGTCGAGCTTCAACTGCAGCAGGAACACGTTGTCAGGCTCGAAAGCCGGCCGAGGAACATCGAAGGTAAAGGCGAGATCAGCATCAGGGATCTCGTCCGGAACTCACTGCGAATGCGCCCGGACAGAATCGTCATCGGCGAAGTCCGCGGCGGCGAGTCGCTGGATATGTTGCAGGCCATGAACACAGGACATGACGGTTCGATCTCAACGGTGCACG
>NZ_MQTS01000108.1:52803-70505 GCF_020532825.1 Arthrobacter sp. SO3 | reverse complement strand
GGCGGGAATGGACCTGCCGCTCCGTGCCATCCGCGAGCAGATCGCCTCTGCAGTGAACCTGATCGTGCATATCTCGCGCCTTCGGGACGGAACGAGACGAGTCACGCATGTCACGGAAGTCCAAGGGATGGAAGGGGACATCGTGACGCTTCAGGACGCCTTCACATTCGATTACAGCGCCGGGATGGACGCGAACGGACGGTTCCTGGGACGGCCGGTTCCCACCGGCGTCAGGCCCCGTTTCGTAGATCACTTCGCGGACTTGGGTATCGCACTCTCCCCTGCCGTCTTCGGGAAGTCTCCGATTGGCGGTGGCTACCGGTGACCGCGACAAGTCCGGTTCTGTTGGTACTTGGCCTCCTGCTTTGTTTCGCCGCGCTGGGGTTCCTTTTGCTGGTGACTCTTCGCGGAAGGGAAGCGAACATCGAGTTGTCGCGCAGAAGGCCAGGTGTCGCCGAGCAACCGTCAGTCCTCACGCGTGTAACGGCCTCAGCATCCTCCTTCGTCGACCGCAATGTCAGCCGGAATGCCAGCTTCGGCTCCGTCAACTCTTTGGAGGAAGCAGGGCTACGCATAGGCCAGGCGGACTATATTCTTCTGCTCGGCTGTATAGCCGTGACCGCGGGAGGCATCGGTTTTGTTCTGGCTGGCTGGGGACTGGCCCTGCTGTTCGTGCTGTTGACGCCAATCGCCGGCATACTCTTCCTGAGCATTATGGCCGGGAGGCGTCGGGCGAAGTTCGAAGCGCAGCTCGGCGACACCGTGCAGATGCTGTCCGGCGGACTGCGGGCAGGTCACAGCCTGCTTCGAGCGGTGGACGCTGTTGCCCAGGAGTCGGATGCCCCGACTTCGGAGGAATTCGCGCGGCTGGTAAACGAGACCAGGCTTGGACGGGACCTGAAAGACTCTATGGCCGACGCAGCGGGACGCTTGCGCAGCGAAGATTTCGACTGGACGGCCCAGGCCATCGAGATTCACCGGGAAGTCGGTGGTGACCTCGCCGAGGTACTGGATCATGTGGGAGCGACCATCCGCGAAAGGATGCAGATCAAGGGCCAGGTGAAATCCCTCAGTGCCGAGGGCAAGCTGTCAGCCTATATCCTCATCGCATTGCCCGTCGGCATCTTTCTTTTCCTTAGCATAACTAACCCCGGCTACCTCGGGGTTCTATACACCAGCGTGCTTGGTTGGATCATGCTCGGGTTTGCCGTTGTACTGCTGGCGGTCGGCTCCTTCTGGCTGAGCCGCGTCGTCAAGATCAAGTTCTAGGGGGAACAAACATGAGCGCAATGGCCTGGTTCATAGTGGCAATCATCGTTGTTCCCTGCTCGGTTATGGTTTGGGCAGTCATCTCAGTCGACCGAACCGGCCTGGCAGCTGTCCGCAGCAATCTGGGACGAAGTAAGGGGAAACCAGCGGACGGGCCGGGGGGCGTAGATGCCCTCAGGCTCGTGAAACTGGGGCAGCGCTTGGCCCCCAAGGGGTATCCGGCATGGCTCGATAAGCTGCTCGCCAAGGCAGGAAGGCCAGCGGGCCTGCCGTTGGAGCGCCTGCTGGTAGTCAAGCCGGCCCTCGCCTTGATCGCTGGCCTGTTGGGTGTCTTGTATGTCCTCAAGAGCCCAACGGGACCAACTGTCATTCTGGCGTTGTTTGTGACGGTGCTTGTGTACTTCGTTCCGGACCTCCTCCTGCACAGCCAGGGGGCGAAGCGCCAGGAGGCAATCGAACTGGAGTTGCCCAGCACCCTGGACCAAATGCTGATTTCGGTGGAAGCCGGACTCGGGTTTGAATCAGCAATGGCGCGCGCTGGACAAAACGGGAAGGGCCCGCTCGCCGCGGAACTCCTCCGGACGCTGCAGGACATGCAGGTCGGCAGGAGCCGCCGGGAAGCATATCTAGCCATGGCTGAACGCACCGGCGCCCCTGACCTGCGGAGCTTCGTGCGGGCCGTCGTCCAGGCGGATGTGTACGGCATCGCGATAGCTAGCGTCCTTCGGACCCAGGCACAGCAAATGAGAATCAAGAGACGGCAGCGCGCTGAAGAGAAGGCAATGAAGCTTCCCATCAAAGTGTTGTTCCCCCTGATGCTGTGCATCCTGCCCGTGCTCTTCATCGTCATCCTCGGGCCTGCGGCCATCAACATGATCGCGGCTTTCTCCAACATGTAGGAGAAATTAAGGCGGCTTCAACAGCGCCCCCATGACCGGACCCCCTCGGACCCAGAGCCGAGGGGGTCCCCACAGACCGGACCCCTTCGGCCCCCAGAAGCCGAGGGGGTCCTCTTTGCGTCCGCCCAGTGACGGGGATCCCCGCCACTCCAGCGCAGAATTCACGCAGGGAACAGACAGTAAATGTGCAGTTTGGGAAGTCTTGGCGCAGGATGCCTCAGAATCCATTCTTCGGCGTGTCGGCGCTTGCTATGTTCCTCTCAGTGCTGGTGCAGGGCCAGCCGCCAAACTCGCTCAGGAGTCTTCATGCTTTCTCTTATCGCAACCCTCCAGACCCTAGGATTCACGGCCAAGAACCGCCTACTCGAGGAGAAGGGTGCAACTGCTGTGGAGTACGGCCTCATGGTCGCCCTCATCGCCGTCGCCATCATCGCCATCGTCACGACGCTCGGTACCAACCTGTCAAGCATGTTCAGCGGCATCGCAGACAAGCTGTAGCCACTCGATCCAACGGGGGACCGATTATGGTGCGGCGAGGTGCTTTTACCTCACCGCACCATTTCTCGCTTTCAGACCCTGCTGCGGCCACCGTTTCCACCCGAGAAAGGTCACAACGCATGCGCAAGGGCAGGGAGCATGGCGCTGCAGCTGTGGAGTTCGCACTCTTGGCGCCCGTCCTGATCACGCTGGTGCTCGGCATCACGGAATTCGGCCGTGCCTATAACGCGCAGATCACCCTTTCGAGTGCCGCCCGCGAAGGTGTGCGGGTGATGGCAATCGGCAATAACTCCACAGCTGCCCTCACTGCAGCCAAGAACGCGGCCGTTGGGCTGCAACCCGCGCTGGCAGACGGTGACATCACAATAAGCCCGGCGACCTGCACCTCTGGCGCGCAAGTGACCTTCACAATCACGTACACCCTGTCCACCATGACACGCATCGCTGGCCCGTTCCCAATGGAAGGCAAAGGGGTCATGCTATGCGGCGGCTAGCTGAAGTCGGGCCTCCCCAGGACCGCGAACTGGGCGCCGTCAGCGTCGTCGTCGCCCTCCTCATGGTGGCGCTGCTGGGTTGCGCCGCAATCGCCGTCGACGCAGGAATCCTCTACGCCGAGCGGACGCAGTTGCATAACGGCGCAGACGCAGCGGCGCTGGCTGTGGCGCAAAAGTGTGCCCTCAACATCAACGACACCGATTGTGCCACTAACTCTGTCCTGGCTCGCGTCCTCGCGAACGGCAACGCCGGCGATCGGCTGAGCAATGTGAAGAGTCTTCTCCTCGATAAGACGGCACGCACGGTCACGGTCACGGCGGGCGCCCAGGAGGCGGACACGGTTCCAAATTCCGTTTCGCTATTCTTTGCCCGCACCCTCGGGTTCAGCAGCGTAGAAGTAAACGCCTCCTCAACAGCGCAGTGGGGCAGCCCTTCTGCCGGGACGACCGCCTTCCCCCTCACCTTTTCGATCTGCCAGGTGCAGGGCCATGTCGACGGCAGCCTGCAACTGCTGCAGAATCACGGAAGCGGGGCCAATCCCGGCTGCAACTATGGGCCCTCGGGGGCTGCTGTCGAGGGCGGCTTCGGTTGGCTCCCCAATGATCCCGGCATCTGCGGCGGCTTGATCAATCTGGCGGTGAGCGAAGGCGGCAGCGATCCTGGCAATAGCTCGCCCGGTGCCTGTGACGCCACGCTGCAGAGCTGGGCGAAGGAGATTTCCCTTGGTCGGGACGTTGTCGTCCTGCTTCCGGTCTTCAACAAGGTGACAGGCACGGGGGCTGGCTCTGTTTACGGCCTGACCTCGTTTGCGGCCTACAAGGTCGCAGGCTGGAAGTTTAGCGGCAACAACAGCCTTCCAACCGCGTTCCACAACACCTCCCCTGATGTCCCCTCTGCCGTGGCGTGTGATAACAACTGCAGGGGAATCATAGGGGGCTTCATCAAATATGTGTCCCTGGCCAGCGGATTCAGCCTCGGGCCCGTAGACCCCAACGGCGCCACCGTCGTCCGGCTCGCGCAATGATCCCTCAGCACCACAGAGTGTCATACCAATACAGGAGCAGTCTTTGAAGTCACGCTTATTGGCCGGGATCGCCGCCGTGGTCCTAGCCATCATCGGTGCCTTGCTCGTGGTGTCATACGCCAGCGGCGCGGACGAGCGTGCCGTCAAGGATCTTGAACCCGTGGATGTCCTGATGGTGGCCCAGACCGTCCCGGCCGGCACTCCCGTGGAAAGCCTCCTGCCCTTCCTGACCGCCCAGAAGCTTCCGGGCACCGCCGTGGCCAAGTCCGCGCTGCACAGTCTCGACGGCGTGTCCGGCAAGGTCACCGCCGTGGAGCTGCTGCCGGGTGAGCAGCTAGTCGCGGAACGACTGACTGCGCCAGAATCCCTCCAGTCCAGCGGATCCGTGCAGGTCCCTGAAGGGCTCCAGGAGATCTCCTTCCAGCTGGATCCCCAGCGGGTTGTCGGTGGCAGGCTCGTGGCCGGGGACCACATCGGTATCTTCATCTCGTTGAAGAATGGCGGCATTGAGGCAAAACCGGACAAAGAGACCACGCAACTGACGCTCCACAAAGTCCTGGTGACGGCAGTGCAGCGGGCTGCCACCGCCAATCCTTCGCCCCAGCCCACCGCCAGCGGCTCAGGGGTCCCGGTCGAGGACACGTCGCTGCCCACTGGATCGTTGCTGCTGACGGTTGCCGTGAACGATGTGGACGCCACCAGGATCGTCTACGGCACCGAATTCGGCTCGCTCTGGCTGAGCAAGGAGCCGCTCAATGCCAAGGACAGCGGCCGCCCCGGCATCATGACGAAACCGGAAGTATACAAGTGAGCCGATTTGTACTGATCACCCCGAATGCCGACTTCGATGCCCGCGTGCGCCTGGCTCTGGCGGGAGGGCTGCCGGGCGGGCTGCAGACCTTCGCGCACGTCAATCCTTCCGATCCCGGCGAGTTGTTTGCGAAGCTCGACCAACAGCGCCCCGAGGTCCTCATCCTTGGACCGGACGTACCCGTCGACGACGCCCTGCGTTTGGCCACAGTCTTTGACGTCCAGCTTTCGGAGCTCAGCGTCATCCTGGTGGGTGAGCCTGACCCCGATTTCCTGCTGCTGGCCATGCGCGCCGGCATCCGGGATATTCTCAGCCCGCACGCTGATGCTGCACAGATCCGCGTCATGCTGGAACGAGCCTGCCAGTCGTTTGCCAGCAAAAACCGGTCTGCGGCCGTTCAAGAACCGGATGCCCCGAAGGGTCTGGTGATTGGGGTCTTCTCGCCGAAAGGCGGAGTGGGCAAAACGACAATTGCCACCAACATCGCCATCGGGCTGGGGCAGGTGGCCCCCATGAGCGTTGTCATTGTGGATCTGGACCTGCAGTTCGGAGACGTCGCCTCGGGGTTGTACCTCCACCCGGAGCACACCGTGACCGACGCGGTCTCCCCGGCGGCGAGCCGCGATTCCCTGGTCCTTAAGGCGTTCCTGACCGTGCACCCCGGTAACATCTATGCTCTATGTGCACCGAGGAGCCCCGAAGAAGCGGACAACATCACGCCCGAGCATGTAACGCGCCTGCTTGGGCAGCTCGCGGAACAGTTCCAGTACGTCGTCGTGGACACGGCCCCGGGGTTACCGGAGGTGGGCCTGGCAGCTCTGGAGCAGTGCACAGACATTGTCTGGGTGACCGCCATGGACGTGCCCAGCATCCGCGGGCTGAGGTCCGGCCTCGAAATCCTCCGGCGCTTGGACCTCCAGCCGGAGACGCGCCATGTGGTGCTGAATCTGGCGGATTCCGCATCCGGACTTAGCGTTCAGGATGTTGAAGCCACCATCGGTGCGCCTGTCGACATCAGCATTCCACGGTCCAAGGCCGTGGCGTTCTCCACAAACCGGGGTATCCCGGTGCTCCAGGAGAGTCGCAAGGACCCTGCCGTCAAAGGGTTACGGCAGCTGGTTGAGCGGTTCGATCCTGCGTGGCGTGCCCGGGCAAAGAAGAAACTGCACCGGCGCGTGGTGGTCCAGTGAGGCTCTCTGAACGGCTCGCCGCCGCTGAAAGCGGTTTGCCGGCCGCGGCCAGGCCTTCTCCCGAGGCCGCTTCAGCCCCTGCCGCGCCTCCGAAAATCCTGAAGGCCCCGACGCCCGTGGAAAGGCCGCGGACGGCGATCGCCGCCCCCACTTTAGAAGTACAAACGGAGGCGCTCCGGTCTGCCGGCCAGCAGCCGGTTGATGTCTTTGCCGCCCTGAAACAGCGCGCCGCCACCGCCCTGTTCGAGCGTCTGGGGACGCGCTTCAATGACTCCGCCGTCACCGAAGACGACTTGCGCTCCTCCGCCCGTGAAGAACTCACCCGCATCATCGACGCAGAACAGGTGCCGCTCTCCGGAGAGGAACGCCTCCGGCTGGTCCAGGATGTGGCAGACGATGTGCTGGGCTATGGACCGTTGCAGCGGCTCCTCGATGATTCCGCGGTGACGGAAATCATGGTCAATGGCATGGACCAGATTTACGTTGAACGTCACGGCAAGCTGACGCTTTCCGAATCCCGGTTCAGTTCCGAAGACCACCTGCGCAAGGTGATCGAGCGCATTGTCTCCAAGGTGGGACGCCGCATCGACGAATCATCCCCGCTCGTCGACGCACGCCTTGAGGACGGGTCCCGCGTCAACGCCGTCATCCCGCCCCTCGCGGTGGGTGGCTCTTCGCTGACAATCCGAAAATTCAGCAAGGTTCCGCTCACGGTCCAAAACCTCATCGAGTTCGGCACTCTCACCCCTGAGATGGCGGAGCTCCTCGATGCCTGCGTTAAGGCAAAGCTGAATATCATCGTCTCTGGAGGCACGGGCACCGGAAAAACAACACTCCTGAATGTTCTCTCTTCCTTCCTGCCCCATGACGAGCGCATCGTGACGATCGAGGACGCCGTCGAACTCCAAATCCAGCAGCGCCACGTCGTACGGCTGGAAAGCCGTCCGCCGAATACCGAGGGCAAAGGCGAGGTCACCATCCGTGAGCTGCTGCGGAACTCCCTACGAATGCGCCCGGACCGGATAGTCGTCGGTGAGGTTCGCGGCGGGGAGTCGCTGGACATGCTCCAGGCCATGAATACGGGCCACGACGGCTCGCTGTCCACAGTGCACTCCAACTCGCCCCGAGATGCCGTCGCCCGACTGGAGACCCTGGTCCTGATGGCGGGAATGGACCTGCCACTCCGCGCCATCCGTGAGCAGATCGCCTCCGCCGTTAACCTGATTATCCAGATCTCCCGGCTGCGCGACGGAACCCGCCGCATCACCCACGTCACCGAGGTCCAAGGCATGGAAGGGGACATCGTCACGCTGCAGGATGCCTTCGTGTTCGACTACTCCGCCGGCGTCGACGCCCACGGCCGGTTCCTAGGCAAACCGGTCCCCACTGGCATCCGTCCCCGATTCATCGACCGATTCGAAGACTTTGGCATCCAGGTTTCGCCGAGCGTGTTCGCCGCCCCTTTGGCGCCAGCCGGAAGGCAGTGAGCCCGACTTGACGATACTCCCCATTGGCGTTGGCCTGTTCTCGGCGGCCCTGCTGCTGCTCGGATTCGTCTTACTCGCGCCGCGAAGGGCTCGCGTGCCGCCGGACCGGCGCAAGCCCGTCCAGGACCAGCCAGACTCCCAGCTGACCCGGTTCGCCGGCTCTGCAGTCAACCTGGTCGACGGCTACTTCGCGCAGCGAAAAGTGCGGCTGTTCAGCAGGGAAGAACTCGAAAACGCAGGCCTCCGGATGGGCCAGTCCGACTTCTTCGTGTTGGTGCTGGCCGGCGCCTTCGTCGGCGCGCTGGCGGGCTTCGTCGTCGCCGGTCCGTTACTGGCTATCCTCTTCGTACTGCTGGCACCACTGGCCGGGCGCCTTGTGATCGGCTTCCTGACCGGAAAACGCCGTGTCAAGTTTGACCAGCAGCTTGGCGACACCCTCCAACTCCTCTCGGGCGGACTCAGGGCAGGCCACAGCATCCTGCGGGCCATTGACGCCGCCGCTGCCGAATCGCAAAGTCCCACCGCGGAAGAGATGCGCCGGGTCATTACCGAAACGAGCCTCGGCCGGGACCTCCAGTCATCCCTTACCGACACAGCCGGGCGGATGCGGAGCGACGACTTTGTCTGGATTGCACAGGCCATCCAGATCAACCGGGAAGTGGGCGGGAACCTCGCCGAAGTCCTGGACCAGGTGGGCGAAACCATCCGCGAGCGCAGCGAAATCAAGGGCCACATCAAGTCCCTGGCGGCCGAGGGAAAATTCTCCGCGTATATTCTGATGGCTATGCCATTCGGTATCGTCGCGATACTCATGGTTGCCAACCCCGGCTACATGAACTCCATGTTCACTCACCTCCTGGGTTGGATCCTGATCGGAGTGTCCTTCGTCATGATGACCATTGGCGGTCTGTGGATGCGCAAGATCATCGATCTGAAGTTCTGAGGTACCGATGGACCCCTCCGTACTACTCGCCTTGCTCCTAGTTTCCGTGCCGCTCGGCTATCTCGTCTGGGCAGCGCTCTCGGTGGACCGGAAGTCCCACCAAGCCATCCGCGAGCAGTTGGCAGCGGGCACGGAAACCGCAGAGCTCACTGCGGAACAGCGGACCTCGCTGCTGGAACGCATCGGGTACGTTCTGACTCCGGCCGGGTATGTCCGCAAACTCGACAAGCTCCTGTCCCTTGCCGGCCGCCCCACGTCCCTTCCACTCGGACGCGTACTGGCCGCCAAGCCCTTGCTGGGCCTGAGCGGTGCCCTGCTCGGCCTTTACATCGGCGCCACAGGTTCCACCCCCATCATGAAGCTGGTGGGAATCTTTGTGGCCCTGCTGGGCTACTTCATGCCCGATCTGATGCTCCATAGCAAGGGCCAGGAGCGGCAGAAGGCCATACAAATGGAACTGGCCAATACCCTGGACCAGATGCTCATCTCGGTGGAAGCAGGCTTGGGGTTCGAAGGAGCCATGGCCCGAGCCGGAGAAAACGGCAAGGGCCCCCTCGCTGAGGAACTCGTCCGGACGCTTCAGGACATGCAGGTGGGCCGGAGCCGCCGCGAGTCCTATCTGGCGCTGGCGGAACGGACCAGCATCCCTGAACTGCGCAGCTTCGTCCAGGCCGTGGTCCAGGCGGATACCTACGGCATCGCCATCAGCAGGGTGCTCCGGATCCAAGCCAAAGTCATGCGGGTCAAGCGCCGGCAGCGGGCCGAAGAGAAGGCCATGAAGCTACCTGTGATGATCCTTTTTCCGCTGCTCTTCTTCATTTTCCCGGTCCTCTTCATTGCCATCCTTGGCCCGGCCGTCATCAACGCGATCGACACCTTCAGTCACTAGTTGCAGGGGGATGCCGGTCCCGCGGAAGCGGGGGGATCAACTCAGGAATGCACCCGTAAAGCCGCAAGTTTGCCACAGGAAACGCCGGATTATTAAGCACCGGCCGGAGCAGGCAGTAGCGTGGTCACATGTCCTTTCAAGGTGATTCAGACGGCGGCGACGCAAACAATGACTCCTCCGCCGGCGCCTGCACCTGTGGCGCGGGCCCAGGCGGCGTAAGCCTCGCAGATGAAGGCCAGGCCCCGACGCCGGCCGACACGACGACCCCACTGGTGGACCCCTCCGCCCTGCAGGAACTCGGGTCCCAGCTGGACAGCCCTGCCGTGGCTAAGGGCTTCGCGAGGGACTACACGAACATGTGGGACCAGCGCTACCAGTCCCTCGCTTCGTCCCTCGGCAGTGGTGACGAAGACGCGGCCATGGACGCCGTCCTGAGTTTGAAGACATCCTCGGCGATGGTGGGCGGCGTCCGCCTGGCCGAGCTTGCCCGGGAGCTTGAAGACGCCATCCGCGTCCGGGACGCCGACCGCGCGCGGTTGCTGCTGCGTGAAGTCGCAGAGAGCGGAAACGAAACGGTGGACGAGCTGCAGCTCAGCTACAACCTCCGGGACCGTTAGGGCGTGTATCCCACGGGTTCTCGTTGGCTTTGCCAGTGCGGAAATCAAAGTGCGTGCTGCCGTACCGACCGAGACCCCAATTTGCCAGTCCGGCTCTAACCTGATTTCGAGTTGAGGGTGTAGCCGAAGTCCTTAAGAGTGTAGATTTTCCCGTCTAGATCAACGCGCGTGTAGCTCGGATGTGGAGCTTTCAGCCCGTTATAGGCCCAGCCAAAAACCAGAAGGGCTTCTGCTGCGACTTTCATCCAGCATCGCTTTTCGGTCTCATCATCAAAGGTGCGGTTAATCAAATCTTTAGTATTTCGGTGAGCCTTCGGCGCGCTCCCAAAAGTCAAAAACTTGAATACGAAGTAGGGCAGCCCTGATTCGGGGTCCGCTCCTGGCTCACGCACCGTGGTAAAGGGGATACTTCCTCCGGGATGTACAAGTTTGAAAACTTCGGTGAAGTAGGGGCCACCCGCCACCAGCCACTTCAGGTAGACGTCGGTGGCCGTCAGTACGACACGGTGTTCGCGGCCGTCTTCAGTCGCTTCGACTTCAAACATGTGCGGATTCCCACCCATCATTACAAGTCGCTCTGCCTCCTGCCAGCATTTCGTGCGAGGATCCGGAGCGGGTCTTGTCCCAGGTTCCGTCGCCGCTGAACAGGTGAGGCGCGTTAGTCCAGGGCCGGCGCGAGCCGGTACCCCACCCCGCGGACCGTCTGAAGCCAGCGGGGTTGCAGCGGGTCCTCCCGCAGCTTGCGCCGCAGGTTGCCGATATGCACTTCGACGGCACGCTCGTCGGATTCGCTGATGTACGCGTCCGCTCCGTAGTATTCGCCCCGCACCACCCGGACCAGATCTACCTTCGACCGGACCGCTCCGGCCCCCTTCAGCAGGGCGTGCAGAAGATCGAACTCACTGCGTGTCAGGCTGGTGGGAACTCCGTCAAGGGTGACCGACCGGGTGTGCGGGTTCAGCACGAGCCCGTTGTGCCTAAACACCGCATCCTGGGGCAGCTCCAAACTCTTCGCCGCCGGCTCCCCCGGCTCCCGGAAGCTGCCGTCGGCGGGGTCCAGCCGGGGCCTGCGCATCATGGCAGCCACCCGGGCCCGGAGCTCACGCGGCCGGAACGGTTTGGTCATAAAGTCGTCGGCCCCGGTGTGCAGCGCGGTAAGGGTGTCCAGCTCGTCCGTCCTCGCGGTCAGCATGACCACGTAGGCATCGCTGAACTGCCGGATCCGGCGCAGGACTTCAAAGCCGTCAATATCGTGGAGGCCCACGTCCAGGGTGACGACGCTCGCCTTCTGGCTCCGCACCACCTCGACCCCCTCACGCCCGCTAGCTGCGCCGTGGACGTCAAATCCCGCCTGGCTCAACACGGCTTCCACAAGGTGACGTACGTCCTCGTCGTCCTCGACGACGACTGCAACTCCCAAGTCAGTCATGGCCCCCCTTTGCATCTGATGCTGCGGCAGCTACCCCCATAGCGGCCGCGTTGTTACTGCTGTGCACTCATGGTGCACCAGTAATGTCACAATACCCACGCAATGGCGGTAAAAACTGTTTAGGCACAGCCGTGGCCACAAATATTCATCGTGTGTCAAGCTAGCGTGGCGAGTGCTGTTGAATCGAGGCAGCGGGAAAGGGGCGAGGCTTCATTGGGTAAACAGCAACCGGTCCGGAACCCGGAGGGTTACTTGGCGGGATTCCCGCGGCGTCTGCAGACTTTGCTCCGGCCGACCGGAGGCCGCGAAGCCGAACTCAATGCCCTCCTCGAGGACAGCCTCGAACGCGAGCGGCAGCTCAGCGATGAGGTCGCGGGGGTGGTCGACGCGCTGACGGCCAAGGACAACCTCGTCGCCAATGTCTCTCACGAGTTCCGCACACCGTTGACGTCCATCATCGGCAACCTGGATCTGGTGCTCGGCGAATCGGAAGAACTCTCCCCCACCGCCGTGCGCCGGATCGAAGTCGCGCAACGGAACGCTGAACGCCTGCTGGCACTGGTCTCGGACCTGCTGGTGTCCGCCGATTCAACACTGCACGTCCACCCGCGCCGGACCGATCTGGCCAACCTGGTCGAAACCAGCCTCGGCTCCGCCCAGGCCCATGCCGAGGCAGCCCAGGTCTCGCTCTCCATGGACATCCCGGCACCGCTCTGGGCCGACGTTGATCCGTTGCGGATCAGTCAGGCCGTCGACAACCTCGTATCCAACGCCATCAAGTATTCACCCGCAGGCGGCACCGTCCGCGTCTCCGCCGGCCAGGAGGGAGGCAGGGTGCTGCTGCACGTGGAGGATGACGGAATGGGAATGACAGCCGCCGACGCCGACCGGGTCTTCACCCGGTTCTTCCGCAGCCCCGCGGTCCGCGAAGGCTCGATTCCCGGCATCGGGCTGGGCCTGTCCATCACCAAGGCGATCATCGAACGGCACGGCGGCACCATATCCTGCCGCACGCTGCCGGGCTGCGGGAGCACCTTTACGGTGGAGCTTCCCGCCCAGCAGACCACGCCGGCCTCGTAGTCGGGGCCGGGTGGGCAGCCCTAATGCCGCTTAGCGCGCGTGAGCTCGGCCCTGGCCAGCAGCCCGCTGGCGGTGGGGTAGGCCACTTCCTCCAGCACCAGCGGATGCGGGGCCGAGAGGACAGACTTCGCGTCGCGCTGGCGGGCCAGCAGCCGTTCCAAGAGCCACACCGGCTTCTCGATGCCGGCCCCCACGAACAGCGCCGATCCCACGAGGGACCGCACCATGTTGTGGCAGAACGCATCCGCCTGGACCGTGGCCACAATGACCCCGTCGGCGCCCCGGGCAAACTCGAAGCGCTGAAGTTCCCGGATGGTGGTGGCGCCTTCCCGCGGCTTGCAGTAGGACCGGAAATCCTGGAGGCCCAGCAGCTGTGCGGCGCCTTCGTTGAGCAGCCCGACGTCGAGCCGGTCCTGATGCCACAGCGTGGAGGTCCGGCCCAGCGGATCCCAGAGGGCGGGCCCGTCCGCGATCCGGTAGCTGTAGCGGCGCCAGAGCGCGGAGAACCGTGCGTCGAAGCCTTCGGGAGCGATGGAGACCTTGTGGACCTCGATCGCCCCGGTCAGGTCCCCGAGTCCGCGGCTGAGGGCGCCGCGGAGCCGCCGCAGCAGGGCAACTGCGGGGTCCAGTTCCACGCCGCGGTTCAGGCCCATCCACTCCGTCTCGGTGAAGTCCACGTGGACCACCTGGCCGCGGGCGTGCACGCCGGCGTCGGTCCGCCCGGCGACGGTGACCCTGATGGGCCGGCGGATGAGCAGTGCAATGGCCTCTTCGAGCGTGCCCTGGACGGTGCGCCGTCCGGGCTGGACAGCCCACCCGCTGAAGGGACCGCCGTCGTACGCAAGATCAAGCCGGACACGCAAAAACCCGCCGCCCCCTCTAACGGGGGCAGCGGGTTTCTGGTCGTTCATAGACTTAAGTCTACTAGGGAAAGAAGGCGAGACTACTCAGCGTCGCCAGCCTGCGCAGCGTCGCCGCCGGCAGGTGCGAAGCCGGCAGCTTCGGCCGACTCTGCAGAGTCGAACCAAACTTCAGCAACCGTCGAGTCGTACCAGCGGGATCCCGGAACGTGGAACTTCATGGAGTCCTCGTTGCCCTTGACGGCGAAGCCCTCAGGAGCAACGTTGTCAGCGGTAGCCGGCTTGGAGCCGGCGTACTTGGACTCAGCGGCTTCGGTCTCAACAACCTCGGCCTCGGCGGGAGCTTCCTCGGCGGCCGGAGCAGCCTTGGCAGCAGCCTGGGTAGCCTCGGCTACGACTGCCTGCTTGGCGGAAACCGGCTCGAGAACCAGTTCGATGACAGCCATGGGAGCGTTGTCGCCCTTGCGGTTGCCGATCTTGGTGATGCGCGTGTAGCCACCGTTGCGGTTCTCCACTGCCTGTGCAATGTCGGTGAACAGCTCGTGGACGATGCCCTTGTCGCTGATCAAGCCGAGTACACGGCGGCGGGAAGCCAAGTCGCCACGCTTGGCGAAGGTCACCAGACGCTCGGCGTACGGCTTCAGTCGCTTGGCCTTGGTCACCGTGGTGGTGATCCGCTTGTGCTCGAACAGTGCGGCGGACAGGTTCGCGAGCATCAGACGCTCGTGACTTGCTCCGCCTCCGAGGCGCGGACCCTTAGCGGGGGTAGGCATAATAGTTTCTCCTCATATGGAAGCCGTTGGGCTGCGCACACCATGGTGCATCCAGCCGGCAGGCCAAGATCTGTTTGTTAGAGCTCGTCGTCGCTGAAAGCGGCGTCGTCCTCTTCAATTGCTGCGGCGCGTGCTGCGAGGTCAAAACCGGGAGGCGAGTCCTTGAGGGACAGGCCCAGTTCAACCAGCTTTGCCTTGACCTCATCGATGGACTTCGCACCGAAGTTACGGATGTCCATGAGGTCGGCCTCGGAGCGGGCCACGAGTTCACCCACGGTGTGGATGCCCTCACGCTTGAGGCAGTTGTAGGAACGGACGGTGAGGTCCAGATCCTCGATCGGCAGGGCCATGTCTGCTGCCAGGGCAGCATCCGTCGGCGACGGGCCAATCTCGATACCTTCAGCTGCGGTGTTCAGCTCGCGGGCCAGACCGAACAGTTCCACCAGGGTGGTGCCTGCCGAAGCAACGGCATCGCGCGGGGCGATGGCCTGCTTGGTCTCGACGTCGACAATGAGCTTGTCGAAGTCAGTGCGCTGCTCAACACGGGTAGCTTCCACGCGGAAAGTAACCTTCAGGACCGGCGAGTAGATCGAGTCGACCGGAATGCGGCCGATCTCGGAGTCGCCGGACTTGTTCTGAGCTGCCGAAACGTAGCCGCGGCCGCGCTCGATGGTCAGTTCGAGTTCGAACTTGCCCTTCGAGTTCAGCGTGGCAATGTGCAGATCCGGGTTGTGGAATTCGACGCCGGCCGGCGGAGCGATGTCCGCGGCGGTGACGACTCCCGGGCCCTGCTTGCGCAGGTAAGCAACAACCGGCTCGTCGTGCTCGGAGGACACCGACAGGTTCTTGATGTTCAGGATGATCTCAGTGACATCTTCCTTGACACCCGGAACCGTGGTGAACTCGTGCAGCACGCCATCGATCCGGATGCTCGTGACAGAGGCACCGGGGATGGAGGAGAGCAGGGTACGGCGGAGGGAGTTTCCGAGGGTGTAACCGAAACCGGGCTCCAGCGGTTCAATAATGAAACGGGAGCGGTTGTCGGAGACGACCTCTTCGGAGAGGGTGGGGCGCTGTGCAATGAGCACTTAGGTTTCCTTTCGGCGAGCATCCGCTATATGACGCAACACAGGTGGTGGAAAGATCGGTCTGAGACTTAACGCGGCTGGGCTTGCCCGGACCCGTGAAGGTCCGGGCAAGCACCGGTGCGTTGGAAAGCCTTAGACGCGGCGGCGCTTCGGCGGACGGCAGCCGTTGTGGGCGCTGGGGGTTACATCCTGGATGGATCCAACCTCAAGGCCAGCAGCCTGCAGCGAACGGATAGCCGTTTCGCGACCCGAACCCGGGCCCTTGACGAATACGTCAACCTTGCGCATACCGTGCTCCTGCGCGCGCTTTGCGGCGGCTTCGGCGGCCATCTGGGCTGCGAACGGGGTGGACTTACGTGAGCCCTTGAAGCCAACCTCACCGGACGAAGCCCAGGAGATGACAGCGCCATTCGGATCCGTGATGGAAACAATGGTGTTGTTAAAGGTGCTCTTGATGTGCGCCTGGCCCAGCGCGATATTCTTTTTGTCCTTCTTACGCGGCTTGCGAACCGCGCCACGAGTCTTCGGGGGCATTATTTCTCCTACAGAAAGTTATCGGGGGGAAGACGAGCGGTTTAGCGGGTCTTCTTCTTGCCTGCAACGGTGCGCTTCGGACCCTTACGGGTACGTGCGTTCGTCTTCGTACGCTGTCCGCGCACTGGCAGGCCCTTACGGTGGCGAATACCTTCGTAGCTGCCGATTTCAACCTTGCGGCGGATATCTGCTGCTACTTCGCGGCGAAGGTCACCCTCAACCTTGTAGTTGCCTTCAATGTAATCACGCAGCTGGACAAGCTCGGCGTCGGACAGGTCCTTGACCCGAACGTCCGCGCTGATGCCGGTGGCAGCCAGGGTTTCGTGTGCACGGGTCTTGCCCACGCCGTAGATGTAAGTAAGCGCAATTTCCAACCGCTTTTCGCGGGGAATGTCTACGCCAGCGAGACGAGCCATAGAGGCAGTGCTCCTTGTATAAACCGGAGGTCGTAGGCAGTACACCCGCACGATCCGTGCGGCCCCAGCCTCCGACCGGGGGTTAGCTGTACGGGCCCATACGTCCCAAATCAGCTTGTGCTGCCTTTTATTTACTTGCGTGGGTTAGCAACCCAGGATTTCCCGAAGAGGGAAATTAGCCCTGGCGCTGCTTGTGGCGCGGGTTCTCGCAGATCACCATGACCCGGCCATTACGGCGGATCACTTTGCACTTTTCGCAGATCTGCTTGACGCTCGGCTTGACCTTCATGGCGTTCCTTTGCGTGTTGCAGTGGTCAGCTGGACCGGCCTTCGGCTGTTGCTCTGGCCGCCCAGTGTTTACTTGTAGCGGTAGACGATACGACCACGTGTCAGGTCGTACGGGCTCAGCTCCACCACTACCCGGTCCTCAGGGAGAATCCTGATGTAGTGCTGGCGCATCTTTCCAGAGATGTGTGCCAGAACGATGTGCTTGTTGGTGAGCTCAACGCGAAACATCGCGTTAGGCAGCGCCTCAGTCACAACGCCCTCGATCTCAATGACCCCGTCCTTCTTGGCCATACCCTCCGCTAACTGTTGTTTGCCGCAGTCCTTCGGTTTGCACCGAAAATCACCGCGGACGTTTTTTGATTGATTGGCTGATGCCTCCCGGCCCCAAAAGGGCACAACAGGGCAGACAACCAACAGACAACATTACGCCATAACGGGCCGAATGTTAAATCCAGCAATCGTAGCGCACTCAGCCTCCGTATGCACCAAATTCACCCGCCGGCGTGCTCACGGCCTCCGCGCAGGCGATCCCGTCGAGGATGGCCAGACGCACGACGTCGGCTGCCGCACTCTGCAGGGTAATGAGACTCACCTGCCGGGCAGTCTCGCTGCTGCGGTCCAGCGCGAGCGCACCGGTGGCGAGGCAGAACACCGTGTCCCCGTCCGCCAGGGTGTGGCTGGGGTTCAACGCCCTCGCCAGGCCGGCGTGGGCGGCCGACGCGGTGCGTTTGCATTCGGCTTTGTCCAGGACCGCGTTCGTGGCGACGACGACGAGGGTCGTGTTCAAGGGCGGCGGCAAATCCGAAACCCTCTGCGTGCTCGCTCGTTCCTCCCCACCGGCCCCCTCGCCTCGCAAGCTCGGCCAGGGAACCCCGCCGTCGTGGCCCCCGCTTAGACGCACGCTGCCGGGTTCCGGATCCGCCGCCGTCTCCTGCTGGTCATCGAGCCGGTCGAAGCCCCTGTACGGCAAGCCCAGGGCGTTCACGACTGCTATCGCGCCTACGACGACCCCGTTCTCTAGGGTGACGGAGGCTGTGCCCACTCCCCCCTTGTATGTGCCCCGGCCGATTGCCGCTCCGGTGCCGGCGCCGACGTTGCCGCGCTCGACGTCG